>JASMCQ010000055.1 GCA_030753265.1 Dehalococcoidia bacterium | reverse complement strand
GGGAGCGGTCCGTTCCACCGGCTGGGTGCCAGTGCTGGCGATAGGACCCTTGCCGTCCAGGGGCCGCCCGAGGGGATCGACAACGCGGCCGATCAGCGCATCGCCCACCGGCACTTCGATGATCCTGCCGGTGGACCGCACGCGGTCGCCTTCCTTCACCGAGTTGGGATCGCCCAAGATGGCGGCCCCTACCAGGTCTGCTTCCAGGTTCAGCGCCAACCCCAGGACATCGTTGCCAAAGTCCAACAGCTCGTTGGCGCGGGCGCCTCGCAGGCCCTGGATACTGGCAATACCGTCGCCTACTCCCACCACCGTTCCCACGTCCACCAGGGTCAGGTCGCCGCCGAACTCCTCAATCTGCCGCTTGATCAGAGATACAATTTCCTGTCCCCTAGTCGCCATTGGCGCCGCTCCTTCGTAACCCCTTAAAGCGTGTTATCTGCCCGCCAGTCCCGGCTCGCCAGGTCCAGCTCCGTCTTGTTATTCATTAAAAAAGCCAGGTCTTCCCGCCAAAGTTGAAAGGCCGTTCGCCTCTTCGGCGGCTCCGGCCTGGCCGGAAGGCCTTAACTCGACCCTGTTTTCGCCTTTCGCCTGGCTCTCAGGCCCCCGTGGTCATAACCTCTGAGTGCAATCGGCCGCGCAAAGAGTCCAGCTGGGACCGGGTGCTGCCGTCCAACAACTGGTCCCCAATTTGGATAACCAGACCGCCCAGGATGGCTTCATCCACCTGAGTGGAGACCACGACCTCTTTCCCGGCCAGCTTGGAGACGAATTGGGTAATCTGCTCCAATTCCTGCTGGTCCAGAGGCACGGCCGAAATCACCTGAACTCGCTGCCGGCCCAGGTGCTCATCCAGGAGAACCCCATACGACTCCCGAACCTCGGGGACCAAATCCACCAGGCCCTTTGCAACCAGAAGGTCGACCAGGTTGCGGATCAGCGGGTGGACCTCCGGCAGCACTTGACCGATGGCATTAAATTTGCTCTCAACGGGAACGTCCGCGTGCTTCAGGAAAGCCATGAAGTCCTCGTTCCCAACGGCCTGATCGACGGCCTCCAGATCGCTGGCCCACAGGTCCAGATGGCCGCCTTCCTTCGCCAGCTCGAACATCGCCTGGGCGTACCGCTTTCCCGAGATTTTTCGCGGCATCGGCTACTTAACCCCTCGGCCCCCCGGCATGCTCCCCTTCTTCCAGCACCTGAGCAATCAACTCCTGATGAGCCTGCCGGTCCAGGGAACGCCGGATCACCCGCTCGGCCGCGGTAATGGCCAAGTCGCCAAAGTTGGCCCGTACCTCTTCAATGGCCGCGTCCCGCTCCCGCTGGATGTCAGAACGGGCGCGCTCCACGAATGCCTCCGCTTCCTGCTGGGCCCGTTCCATCTCCTCACCACGAAACCGCTCAGAGGCCTCCCGGGCCTGTTCCAGCAACTGCTGTCCCTCCCGGCGGGCTTCGTTGAGCTGCGCCTCGACGGCTGCCTCAGAGGTGGCCGCCGACGCCTGGGCCCGTTCCGCGGCTTCCAGGCTCTCCTGAATACGCCCGGACCGCTGGTCCAAGACGCGAAGGAGCGGCCTGTAGGCGAAGAAGACGAGCACACCCAACAGGATGAGGAAGTTGAGGACGTACGCTATCAGACTGGGTAGGTTGACTCCCAGCTCAGTGATCCCCAGTAGCGTCATGTCAGATTACGAACAACAGGATAATCGCCACCACCAGCGCGTAGATGCCCAACGCCTCGGCGAAGGCGATAGCCAGGATCATGTTGAGCTGTATCTGTCCAGTGGCCTCCGGGTTACGGCCGATGGCGCTCATCGCCCCGTAGCCGAGTATTCCGATGCCTATGCCAGGCCCGAGTACCCCCAGGCTGATGGCGAGGCCCGCAGCTATGTATTTGGCTGCATCCCCCGTTAATCCCTGCAAAAGGACCAGATCCATATCGGCTTATCCTCCTACGACGTTCTTCATTTCAAATTTCCAGAATGATCGCACCGGACCAAGCCGGTTAATCGCCCAAGTCCCAACCCTTCAATCGACTCCGGATTTCACCCGGTTTCAGCCCGGTTCACCCGGGCATTGGACGGGCCGCCTCCGCGACCGGAGCGTTTCCGTCCCTCGCCGATCGTGGCGGCGCCGTCTCCCAACCGGAGGCGCACTGCATCAGCTTAATGCTCTTCATGCCGGACCGCAACTGAAAGGAACACCACGGTGAGGCTAGCGAAGATCACCGACTGAATCAGCCCCACCAGCAGCTCCAGGCCGAACACGAACTGGGTGGCCACGAAAGGGACCAGGAAGGTTATCATCACGACCAGGATTTCTCCGGCCGTCATGTTGCCGAAGAGCCGGAAGGTGAAGCTCACCACCCGCACCAACTCACTGGTAAGCTCTAGAAACCCCACGAAGGCGTCGATCAAGCCCATCGGCTTACCCCGGAGCAGATTCCCCAGGGCAAAGAATTTCTTTAAGTAGGCGAACTTGTGGGCTCGGAGGCCCCAGTACTCCACGAAAACGAAGGAGACCAACGCCAGCGCCAGGGGCATGTTCAGGTCCGTTCCCGCCGACCGCAGCAGGTGGGCCTTGATGTCCCCATCAACGACGAAGCCAAGGAACTGATAGAAGGGGAGAAGGGCCAGCCAGGCGTTGAACAGGACGAAGAAGAAGATGGTGGCGACAATCGGGAAAGCCTTCTTCGCCATTTCGGAGCCCAGAACGCTGCTGCAAAAACCGAGGAGCGCTTCAAACAGGACTTCCACCAGGCCTTGAAAGCGGCCGGGCACCAGGCTCTTTTTTCGGGCAGCCATGACAAAGAAGAGGATGATGACGAGGGTGGCGAACCAGGACGCGAGGAGGGTGTTGGTGACGGCGAACTGGGTCATACCCAGCGGCTTCGAGTGGGCCTCTTCGGCAGCGTCCTCCGAGGCTTCTCCGTCGTGGGCTCCAGTGTCGGTTAGGCCGAGGTGTTCATCGCGAGTGGAGGAGGGGAAAACCGGCTGGGGCGGAAGGTGGATCTCCGGTTTATCCAAGAATTGATCGGTACCAAACATGGCCGAACCGATGGCGCCGAACGTGAAACCCGCTACCAGCAGCGCCACCATGCCCAGGCCAACCACTACCAGCAGCTTCTTCGCTACAGTCCCCGATGGCACTAGCGATTCCTGCCCTTTCCGCTCATATCACCCCGTTTGGCGCTGTTCAGGACCGGCTGCACCAATTTATAGAGACCCCAAAAAGCCACGACCGTGCCCAGCACGGTACCCAATGCAAAAAACAGGGGTGTGGTGCCTGCCAACTTGTCTAGTCCGAGCCCCCCGACTATACCCAGCACAATGCACGCGGCTACGTACCAGCCGAGCCCCAGGAAGCGCAGACCAATGACCCAACCGTTCATCCTCGAAAAACCTCGTGAATCGTATCACGATGTTTTTGCAAAAGTCAATCGAAGCCGGGGCCACTAAATTCGTGCCCAGCGGCAGAGAAAAACCCAGGCGGTCGACACGCCTGGGTCTATTTCCTCGCTGGGGCGGCCGTCGCCCACGTCACTTGCCCGGCCGTTCCTTGCCGAAGTCCTCCAGGTCCAAGGTGTCGATGAACTCGGTGAACGCAGACATCCGCCGCAACTCCTCCTCGTCGAGTTCGACGGGCGCTCCCGACCCTTCCCCTTCCGCCGGTTCGGAGCCGATGGGCTTGCCAGTCTCCTTGTCCAGCAGGATCCCAGCCTTGTCCAGGACCGATTCCTCGGCGTAAATGGGCACTTGCGCCCGCACCGCCAGGGCTACCGCATCGCTGGGCCGGCAATCGATCTCCTTGGCTTCCCCGTTGGTCTGGATAGAGATCTTCGCGTAGAAGGTATCGTTATGTAAATCATTGACCAGGATATGCTTGACCGACCCGCCCAGAGTATCTATCACCGTACGGAGCAGATCGTGGGTCAGGGGCCGGGGCACGCTGAGGTCTTGGAGTTTAACCGCGATGGCATCGGCCTCCGCGGGGCCGATCCAGATAGGCAGATACCGGTCAGCGTCCTTCTCTTTCAGGATCACTACCCGCTGATAGTTCATCGAGCTGACCCGTACGCTGTCTATGGTCATCTCCAGCATTCCTGCTGCCTCCGTGCCCTGCCTTGACCTCTGGAAAAATTGTATGCCCCACCAAGAATCAATGTCAACCCAACTTCACCCCGGGCCTGGCTTGCACCCCCTTGGAATAGAGGCAGGGCAGCCCCTCACCGGTCCTCACTCTATCGGGCCTCCCGCCGGTCTCCCAGGTGCGGCTCCAGCGGACCGCGTCCGGGGGCTCCTCCTGCCCTCAAGCTGCATCTAACTTAGCTACAGTTGAGTGTATAATACCGATTGGAAGCCCCCCAAGGGGTGTTTCTCCCGTCATCAAGCAAACCCGCCGGAGGCGCTGTATGCCCAAGAATAATGAACACCGGGTGCCATGGCAACAGACTTGCTGGAGCTGCAACAGCGAGGCCTTCGGCTTCCAGTGTACCGACGAGCTTACGCCTTTGGACCGCTTGATCGGCCAGGACCGGGCGGAGGAGGCCCTCCGCTTCGGACTGGAGGTCGACAAGCCCGGCTATAACCTGTTCGTTACCGGGTTGACCGGTACCGGCAAGACCAGTGCGATAAAATCCCACCTCCAAATGATCGTCGGTGAACTGGCCCGCCAGGA
Source organism: Dehalococcoidia bacterium (assembly GCA_030753265.1). Next base: position 87,822 of record JASMCQ010000055.1, on the reverse strand, counting down.
CCGGCGGAAACACATCAGCGACTGGTGCTACGTTTACAATTTCGACGACGCCGACCGGCCCCAGGTCCTCCGCCTCCCCCCTGGCACCGGCAAGACCCTGCGCAACCGGCTGAGTGAAACCCTGCGGGTGCTTGGCGTGGAGGTCCCCAAGGTCTTCAAGAGCGAGGACTACGAGACTCAGCGCCGCAGCCTGGAGGAGGCCGACCGGCAGGCCAGCCGGACCTTGATGGCTCAACTGGAGAAGGCAGCCGAGGAGGCCAGTTTTGGCGTGCAGGTCGCTCCCTCGGGCGTGACCATATTCCCCTTGTTGAATAAGCGGCCCATGGACCCCGAGGAGTACCAGGCGCTGGACCCCGAGCAAAAGAAAGCCATCGACAGCAAAAGGGGCCAGCTGATGCAGCGAACCCAGGACGTGGTGGCCAGTATCCGGGAGATCGAAAAAGGCGCCTCGGAAAAGTTACAGAACCTGGAACGGGCGTCGGCCCGCGAACGGGTCGACGACATTTTCCAGGACCTCATCGACTCCTATCCGGACATTGGCGACCTGAAGCGATTCCTCGAGCGGCTGATGAGCTACGTGTTGGACAATCTGGACCTGTTCAAGGAGTCTGAAACGCCGCCGCCGCCGCTAACCCCCGGAACCGCGCCATCCATGGGGAGCGATATCCTGACCATGAGCCCTTTCCTTCCCTTCGAGGTCAATGTCCTGGTGGACAACAGCGACGTGGACCGCGTGCCGATCATCATCGAGCCCAATCCCAACTGGGGAAACCTTTTCGGGCGCATCGAGCGGCGGGCCATCATGGGCGCTTACGTCAGCGATCACGCCATGCTGAAGCCGGGGGCTTTCCACCTGGCCAACGGCGGCTACCTGGTGATCAACGCCCGGGATGTGTTGTCCTCCCCCCATGTTTGGGAAGGCCTGAAGCGGTCGATCCGTAACCGGGAGGTCCGCCTCGAAGACCCGACGGAGCAAGCCGGATTCTTTATCCCCCAGGGGCTGCGTCCCGAGCCGATCCCGCTTCACGTAAAGGTCATCGTCACCGGGGACGAGGCCATCTACCGGCTGCTGAACTCGGTGGACCAGGAAGACTTCTGGGACCTCTTCAAGGTCAAAGCCGAGTTCGATTTCCGTGTCGAACTCACCGACGACAACCTGCGGGCCTACTGTGCTTTCATCTGCCGCATCTGTGCCGACGAGGAGCTTCTGTCCTTCGAGTCGGGCGCCGCCGCCGAGGTGGTGGAGTACGCCGCCCGGCTGGTGGCCGACCAGAATAAACTCTCCACCCGGTTCGGACAGATCAAGGATCTGCTCATCGAGGCCGACTATTGGGCCCGCAAGGAATCCTCCCCGCGGGTTCAGGACCTGCACGTGCGTCAGGCAGTGGCCCACAAGCTCTATCGCCTGAACCTGGTGGAAGAACGCATGAGGGAAATGGTGGCCGATGGGTCGTTGCTGATCGAGGTGAGCGGCTCGGTGGTGGGCCAGGTCAACGGGCTGGCCGTTTACGACCTGGGAGACTTCAGCTTCGGCCGCCCCGCCCGGATCACGACCCAAACCTTTGCCGGCCGGGAAGGGATCATCAACATCGAGCGGGAAGCCTCCCTCAGCGGCGCCACCCACGACAAGGGGGTTTTGATTCTCAGCGGCTACCTGGGAGCCAAGTACGGCCAAAGACGGCCCTTGACCCTCTCCGCCAGCCTGTGCTTCGAACAGTCCTACAGCGGCGTCGACGGGGACAGCGCCTCCTCCGCCGAGGTGTATGCCATTGTCTCAAGCCTTTCTGCGTTACCCCTGCGGCAGGACATTGCAGTCACCGGTTCGGTCAACCAGAAGGGGGAAATCCAGCCCATCGGTGGCGTCAACCAGAAGATAGAGGGGATGTTCGACCTGTGCCGCATCTCCGGCCTGACCGGAACCCAGGGGGTCCTGATCCCTCATCAGAACCGCCGGAACCTGATGCTTCGCGCCGACGTGGTGCAAGCAATCAGAGAAAACCAGTTCCACATCTACGCCATCAAGAACATTGACGAAGGGCTGGAAATCCTGACGGGCTATCCGGCCGGCGAGCGCCAAGCCAACGGCAGATACCCGAAAGCCACCGTCGGCCACCTGGTGGAAAAGCGCCTGGAGGAGCTGAACCAGTCCATGCGCGGGTATTATGACGAGTTGCTGACCACCGCGAAATAGGTGCTTCGTCCCCAGGGTTCTTGGCCGTCTTCAGCCACCCCCGGAAGCGACGCCTCGAACCGTCCGCGCTCTCACGAAAGGCAGACCCCTTCCCTGGCTAGAGGCTTGCCTCGCAACCGTCGTTCCGAGTGTCGTGCCCCGGTGGGCCGCCACCGGCGGATGATAATCCACTTTAAGAGCAGGAGCGAGGCAACGAGGAATCTGGTGCGCGGTTCCTCGTTAGCAAAGCGGACCGGCCACCCCAGACTCCTCGCTTCACTCGAAGTAACATGCTCCGGGGTGCTCTTGAGGCAAGTGGTTGGATGGGGGTTAGAGGTACGAGTGGCTGCGATAACCGGCTAAGGAACGAGGCGCTTGGCTCCGGGTCCTTTCCGGGCAGGGCCGGCAATAATGAGCGCACCCCAGGATTCAACCGACATCGGGGAACGGTTGAGGACTGGGGTGCTTTACTGCCGGCGCGTCCGCGGCTGGGACCACCCCGAGGCGTTCCCGCCTGGGGCGTCGCCACCCGGCCGGAGACAGTTGCCTTTGCTAGCGGTGTACCCCGGGGGGATACCGGTTTGGGCTATTCGTCGGCGTAGCGCCCGTTGTTGAGACCCGCCGCCGCCTGGTCTGCCAGGACTTCAATCCCTTTGCGGACCGATCCGGTCAGGTTGGCCAGTTCCCTTTCCAAGCCACGCAGGCTGCGCAGGGCGTAGGCATCGGCCTCGGTTTGCCTGGATCTGGCCTGGGCCTCCGTCTGATCCAGCATACGGCCGCACCGCTGTTCGGCGTCCTTCAGGGTTTCCTCGGCCCGGCTCTCCGCCAGCGCCACCAGTTCACTCGTCTCCAGCCGCTGCCTGAACTCGTCCTCGGCCTGGGACTTGGTGCGCCGGGCGTCTACTTGCGCCGAATTGATGATGTGGTCCTTCTGGGACAACACCTCTTCGGCAGCCCGGACTTCCTGAGGAATGGCCAGGCGCAACTGATCCACCAGTTCAGTGACCTTCTTTCTATCTATGAGAATATTCCCACTCACCGGCACTGTCTTGCTGGTTTCGATCAGGGTTTCCATTCGGTCGATAATATTTATGATATCTATGATGTCCCCCTTCTTCCGGCCACTGCCCTCACAAGACCGGCAACCCGAATTTTGTGTAAACCGCCTCGGCCACATGGGGAGGTACCATACTGTTGACATCCCCGCCGAGTTGGGCCACCTCCTTTAGGAGGCTGGAACTGACGAACATATGCTCTTGGGAAGTCATGAAGAATACCATGTCGAGGTTTGGCTCCAATCGACGGTTCATGAAAGCCATATCGAACTCGTACTCAAAATCCGAGCCGCTTCTCAAACCTCGGACGATGGCCTCCGCGCCGGTCTGTTTGGCGAAACGGACCACGAGTCCCTCGAACTTGGTCACCTCTACGTTGGGCAGGTGCTCGACGGCTTTTTCAAATAGCCGAACCCGTTCGTCGGAGTTGAATAATAGCTTCTTGGATGGCACCGCATAAACCGCCACGACCACCTTACCGAATAGGGCCGAGGCGCGCTGGACGACATCCACATGTCCCAGACTTACCGGGTCGAAGCTGCCGGGGTAAATAGCAGTTGTCACAGGTCGTTTTCTCTCACGTAGAAGTCCACCACATTGTCTCCATAGCGCCGGTGGGAAACTAGGCTCAAGAAGCCGTACTGAGGCGAAAGTGACAGGTGTTTGGAGTGCCCCGCCACCACATGGCCGCCGCCGACGATCAGCCGGGGCGTGGCTCCGATCCTTTCCAGCACTTCATCTAAATCTAGCATCCGATAGGGCGGATCCAGTAATACCAACTCATACGGGCCGGGCAGGGTGGCCAGGCTCCGGTCCACATCAGTGCAGTAAACCCTCGCGCTGGCGGTGAAGCCGGTGGTCTCCAGATTGGACTGGATCACCTGACACTGACGGCGGTCTCGCTCCACGAAGTCAGCCCAACCGGCCCCGCGGCTCAAAGCCTCTATTCCCAGGCTGCCGGTACCCGCGAAAAGGTCCAGTACCCTCTCTGGTTGATCCAACTCACCCTGGAGTATGTTGAAGATGGCCGCCCGCACTCGCTCCGTGGTAGGACGCGCACCGGGGGCGACGGCCCCCTTCAGCCTCTGTCCCTTAGCTTTACCACCAACCACTCGCATTGGTCCTGCAAAGCTGGATTATACATAATGTCAAGTTCTTTTCCTAGCAAACGCCGGGCCGGTTTCGAGCATTTTGTGGCCTGCGTCCGCTCGGTTTGCCGGGTATGGACCCCCGCCACGGGCTCCTTAGACCGGAAGGCCGGCGGGCGCGTTACGAGCCGCCCGCCCAAGTTGACGCTCCTAGCCGCCTATGCTAACATCCAGCCCACCTGTGAACCTATTGCTTCACCTTACTTCACCGCGCCCCCGCGGCGTTTGAAACGGTTTCATATTCTGCCTGTGCCGGGCCGAATACAGGGTAAGAGGATTGGTCGCCTGGTCGCCTTCGAGCCCAATGGATTCACAGACTCGCTGGGGGAGCTATAATAGACTGGTGACAACGGCACTCAAGGGAACAGAACCGGAATGAACCTTCGCCACCAGTTGGCTAGCGCCGCCCCGGATCAGGATACCGTGCTCACCTTGGGTGTGTTCGATGGGGTCCATCTGGGTCACCAGCACCTAATTCGGCGGCTCATCCAGATGGCTGGGCCGGCCTGTGTGCCGGCCGTCCTCACCTTCAGCAACCACCCCGCCACCGTACTGCGCCCCGGCACCCACATCGGTTACCTCAATACTGCCGCGGAAAAGGTCCGCCTGATCCAAGAGCAAGGCGTTGAGCTGGTGGTTAGCCTGGATTTCACCCCGGAGGTGGCGCGAGTCAGCGCCAAGGATTTCTCCGCCATGCTCGTCGAGATCTTTCGAACCAAAGGGCTGGTGCTGGGCCCCGACGCGGCGCTGGGCCACAATCGAGAGGGCACCGTGGACTACCTGAGGCGCCGCGGCGACGAGCTGGGGTTTTGGGTCGAGACGGTACATCCCCTGGTCCTGGACGGCGCCGAAGTGAAGAGCAGCCGCATCCGCACGGCCGTCTTGCAGGGGGATATGGCCGCCTGCGCCCGGCTGCTGAGCCGCAAGTTTTCCATCAACGGCCAAGTGGTGGAAGGCGACCGTCGCGGCAAGCAATTGGGCTTCCCCACCGCCAACTTGGAAGTAGAGCCAGGCATGATGGTGCCCGGGGACGGCATCTACGCCACCTGGGCCGACATCGACGGAGTTCGGCACCCATCGGCCACCAGCATCGGGGTACGCCCCACCTTTGGGCTGACCCAGCGGTTGGTGGAGGTATACGTGATCGATTTCGATGGCGATCTCTATGGAAAGGACCTGTGCGTCGAGTTCGTGGGCAAGCTGCGGAACCAGCAGACCTTCCCCGGCGTTGAAGCGCTGATCGATCAGATCAACCGCGATGTGGCCGGCTCCCGGCTGGTCCTGGCGGAAGACCGGAGGACCCACGTTGCTTGACGCCGAAACCGTCAAGAAGATTACGGAGCGGGGCGTCAGCGACATAATCTCCCGGGGTGAGTTCGTTAACCTGTTGCAGAGGGGCGCCCCCCTCCGGCTGAAGATGGGGTTCGACCCCAGCCGCCCCGATATTCACCTGGGCCACGTGGTAGGCCTCCGAAAGCTCCGCCAACTCCAGGAGCTGGGCCACCAGGTCATCTTGATCGTCGGCGACTGGACCGCGCAGATCGGCGACCCCAGCGGCCAGTCCGCCACCCGCCCCATGCTGACCCACCAGGAAGTGATTGACAACGCCGAATCCTACCTGCGCCAGTTTTTCAAGGTGGTGGACAAGGACCGGGCGGAGGTTATTTGGCAGAGTGAGTGGTTCGGTAAGTTCACCCTGGCAGATGTAATCGGGCTGACGGGAAAGTTCACCGTGGCCCAGTTCTTGGAAAGGGATGACTTCGCCAAGCGGTTCAAGGAACACAAGCCCATCGCAATTACCGAACTGCTGTACCCGCTCCTTCAAGCCTACGATTCCGTGGCCATCCGGTCGGATGTGGAGTTCGGGGGCACCGACCAGATGTTCAACCTGCTGGTTGGGCGGGAACTCCAGCGCATGATGGGCCAGACTCCCCAGCAGTGCTTCCTGATGCCCCTCCTGGTGGGCACCGACGGCGTGCAGAAGATGAGCAAGAGCCTGGACAACTACGTCGGGGTGGAAGAGCCGCCCATCGAAATGTACGGCAAGCTCATGTCCCTGCCCGACGAGCTGATTGCTCCCTACTTCGGCTACCTCACCGACATTCCCGACGCCGAATTGGCGGCCATGTCCCATGACCTATCTTCCGAGGCATTCAACCCGATGGGACTCAAGAAGCGCCTCGCCCGGGAAATCGCCGCCCAGTTCCACGGCAAAGAGGCGGCGGACGCGGCCCAAGCCCACTTCGAGCGAGTGGTCCAGCGCCGGGACCTGCCCGACGAGATACCGGAAAAGGCTTTCACTCAGTTCGGTACCGAAGCCGGGGAGATCAAGGCGCCTCGGCTGAGCAGGTACCTGGTAGACCTTGGGCTGGCGGAAAGCAGTTCAGAGGCCAAGCGTTTCATAACCCAGGCAGCCGTGGTCCGCCACCGATCGGGCACATCCGTCACCCTCGACTCAGACACTGCCGTAATGGATACGCGCCCGGATGACGTAATCCAAGTCGGCAAACGCCGCTTTGTCCGCCTGGTGGAGCGGTAGCCGGCCGGCACCCCCCCGGTCCCTTCGTGCGCCAGGATTCGAACCTTGCCCTCACCCACCTTTAGCCATGGTTCTTCGGGTTTCTGCATGGTGGTATCACCGAACGCCAACCGGTTGACCAGCTGTCATGCTGAGCGAAGCGAAGTATCTCAGACGTGTGGCAAAGAGACTCTTCGCCGGCGCCCAGAGTGCCAATCCAAAGGCCCACACCGACCCCCCGGCCGCTTCTCGTTGACACTCCACTCAGCGCTGGCTAGACTGAAATCAAACGTCACGCCCCGGCGGGCCTGGCCCGGTTTCGAAACGATTCTCCCAGCCAACCAGGGCTGTCCCCAGGGCTATCCAAAGTCCCCGCGCGGAATCTCAGGAATCAGGGCGAAGAGATTTCGACCGGCAAGAAGGAAGCATCGTGACTTCCCAACGGAAGAACACTTATAAAACCCCGTCCCAAATAAAGGTGGAGCCGGTCTACACCCCGGAAGACCTGCGGGACACCGACTACGCCGGTGACGTGGGACTGCCCGGCGAGCATCCCTACCTGCGGGGCATCCACCCCACGGGCTACCGGGGACAGCTCTGGACCATGCGAATGTTCGCCGGTTTCGGCCGCCCCGAAGAAACCAACCAGCGGTTCAAGTTCCTGCTCGGCCACGGCCAAACGGGCCTGAGCGTGGCCTTCGACATGCCCACCCTCTACGGGTATGACACCGACGACCCGAGGGCGGCCGGAGAGTTCGGCAAATGCGGCGTCGCTATTTCGTCGCTGGCCGACATGGAGACTCTCTTCGACGGGATACCCCTGGGTCGAGTCACCACCTCAATGACCATCAACGCCCCGGCGGCCATCATCTGGGCCATGTACATCGCCGTGGCCGAGAAGCAGGGCGTCTCTCCGGATCGCCTCGGCGGCACCATCCAGAACGACATCCTGAAAGAGTACATCGCTCAGAACGAGTACATCTTTCCCCCTAACCCGTCCATGCGCCTGGTCGTGGACACGGTGGAGTTCGCCACCCGGCAGCTGCCCCGGTGGAACCCCATCAGCATCAGCGGCTACCACATTCGCGAGGCCGGTTCCACGGCGGTACAGGAGCTGGCCTTTACCCTGGCCGACGGGTTCGAGTACGTCCGGCACTGCCTGGCCCGCGGGCTCGATGTAGACGAATTCGTTCCCCGGCTTAGCTTTTTCTTCAACGTGCACAACAACTTTTTTGAGGAAATCGCCAAATTCCGGGCGGCCCGCCGCGTCTGGGCCAAGGAGTTGCAGGGGACTTTCCAGGCCCGGAACCCACGGTCCCACCGGCTCCGCTTTCACGCCCAGACCTCCGGAGCCAGCCTGACCGCCCAGCAGCCGGAAAACAACGTCGTGCGGGTATCTTTACAGGCCCTGGCCGCGGTGCTGGGCGGCTGTCAATCGCTCCACACCAACGGTAAGGACGAAGCCTGGGCCTTGCCTTCGGAAGAGGCGGCGTTGCAGGCCCTTCGCACCCAGCAGATCATCGCCCATGAGACCGGAGTTACCGACACCACCGACCCCCTGGGCGGCAGCTACTTCCTGGAGATCTTGACCAATCAGGTGGAAGCCGGCAGCTACGATTACTTCAGCCGCATCGAGGCCCTGGGAGGCGTCATACCGGGCCTGGAGGCTGGCTTCTTCCAGAAGGAGATCGCCGACGCCTCCTACGCCTATCAGCAGGAAGAAGACCGGCGGGAACGGATTACCGTGGGCGTCAACGAGTTTCACTCCGACGCCACGTTGGACATCCCTCTGTTGCGGGTTGACGAGGCGGGCCAAGAGATACAGGTCCAACGCCTCGAGGACGTGCGGCGCCGGCGGGACGACCGGGCCACGGCCGCCAAGCTTCGGGCGCTGGAACAGGCGGCTCGCGGGTCCGACAATCTGATGCCGCCACTGTTGGAAGCGGTCAGAGCTTACGCCACCCTGGGCGAAATGATGGACGTGCTCCGTGACGTTTTTGGAGAATACCAGCCGTCCTGGGGCTTCTAGTCTACTGTCTCATAAATGGTTTGATACCCTGCCCGTCATCCCGGCGAAGGCCGGGTTCCAGCAAAAGCTTCTCTGGATTCCGGCCTTCGCCGGAAAGACGCCGGTGGTGAGTGTGCCGCATGATTTCGCTGGTGTAAAGCTATTTACGAGACTGTACACTAGCTCAGGCTCATGCCAACGGAGGCCGCTGACCTCTCCCCTCGGGGTTTCTGCCCTGAGGAGGCCCCCCTTTTCGTCCTCCCGGCTATTCCCGGCCTGTCTCGGCCCGTGAGCCAGCGCTCCGATTGTTCTGATTGGCTTCCGGCAGCCCGGCCCGCGCGTCCGGCAAATCTTGAGGGCCCCGGCGTGCCGGGGCCCTTAAACGTTATCCTTCGCCACGGAGGCAGCCCCCCGCGCCGGTGCTTACTCCTGCTCGCGGGCCCGCTTTATCTCTTCAATGACACGTTGCTCGATGTTGGGAGGCACGGGATCGTAGTGGTCGAATTCCAGCTTGTACACCCCTCTGCCTTGGGTCAGCGACCGTAGGTCCTGGGCGTAACGCTGGGTTTCCGCTCGCGGGACTTCCGCCTCGATAACCGTGACGCTCTCGTGGGGAGTCATCCCCAAAATGCGGCCCCGCTTCCCATTCAAGTCGCTCATGACCTCGCCGGTGTAGGCATCGGGCACGGTGACCGTGAGCTTCATGACCGGCTCAAGCAGGATGGGACTGGCTTGGGAAATCCCTTTGCGCAGAGCCTGATTGCCGGCGATTTCAAAGGACATTCCGGACGAGTCGACATCATGGTAGCTCCCGTCGTAGATGACGGCTTTCAGGTCAACGATAGGGAACCCGGCCAGAACGCCTTGCTCCAACGCCTTGGTAACCCCTTTTTCGACAGATGGTATGTACTCCTTGGGCACCCTGCCGCCCGTGACCTCATTCGCGAACTCGAATCCCTGAGTCCGCTCCAGCGGCTCCAGCCTGAGCAGCACGTGACCGTACTGGCCATGGCCACCGGTCTGCTTCTTGTGGCGGTACTCGGTCTGGGTCACCTGGGTTATGGTCTCTTTGTAGGCAACCCGGGGCAGCCTCACCCGCAAATCAGCGCCGAACTTGCGGCGAATCTTATCCATCGCCACATCGACCTGGGCTTCACCCAGTCCCGTGAGCAAGCTCTCGTTGGTATCGGAATCCCGGGAATGGCGCAGGCTCGGGTCCTCCTCCGCGATCCGGCTCAGCGACGTCGACATCTTGTCCAGGTCGGCTTTGGTGGCCGGCGTAACGGCCACGCAGTGAAAACCCTCCGGAAACTTGATCCTCTCGAAGGTCACCAGTTGGTCCCGCGCGCACAGGGTATCCCCCGTGACGGTCGACGCCAGCTTGCCGATAGCGCCAATATCGCCGGCGCCCACCTCGGACACATTATCCTGAGACTTGCCCCGCGGCAAATAGAGCTGCCCAATCCGCTCCGACTGCTCCCGGGCGCTGTTCCACACCTCCGAGTTGCTCTTCATGGTGCCCCGGAAGACGCGAAACACGGACAGTTTTCCCACGAAGGGGTCCGCGGTTGTCTTGAACACGAACGCCGCCAACGGCCCGTCGGGGTCGGTCTCACATTCGACCGGCTCTTTGCTGGGTAACCCGGCCATGCCGGGTTTGACCCCATCGGCGGGAGAGGGAAGGAACGTCAGAACCATCTCCACGAACTCCTCCACTCCCATGTTCTTGATGGCGGAGCAAGCGAGAATGGGCACCATTTCACCTTTCTGGATGGCGGAGCGCGCCCCGGTTTCGATCTCCTCCTGGGTCAACTCTTCGCCCTCGAGGTATTTATCGGCAAGGGCGTCATCGCTCTCAGCCGCGGCCTCAATCAACCGCTCCCGGGCGGCCTCCAGCTCCTCGGCCATCTCCGAGGGAACGTCGGCCGGGGGATTGATGACACTGATCATCCCCTGGAAGTCCTGGGCTTCTCCGATAGGTAAATTAAAGGGGACGCATTTATTGCCGAAGGTCCCTTGGATATCGGTAACACAACGGGAGAAGCTGGCGTTTTCCCGGTCCATCTTGTTCACCAGGAACATTTTAGGCAGCCCATTGGCCTCGGCCATGCTCCAGGCGCGCTCGGTGCCCACATCGACACCGGATTGAGCAGCTACCAAGATGACGGCGCTCTCCACCACGCGTAAGGCGGCGGTCACTTCTCCCAGGAAATCGTCGTAGCCGGGGGTGTCGAGGAAATTTACTTTTTGGCCATCCCAGGCACAGGAAATCAGGGTGGTTTGGACGCTGCTGCCGCGTTTCACTTCCTCCGGCTCGTAGTCGGAGACGGTGTTTCCGTCCTCCACGCGGCCCACACGGGTAGTTGCGTTTACGTTGAACAGAAGGGTTTCGCTCAGCGAGGTTTTGCCGGCCCCGCTGTGGGAAACTAAAGCTACGTTTCGAAGGTTCCGGACATCGACTGTGGGCATCGAGACTCCCCCTTATCCCAGCGGGATGAAGTTAACCCCGCAAGCTCAATCCAGGACCGAAGCCGATCGGGAGCACGAAACCGCCAGTTGCTTCCCATCGCTACCGCGGCCACAGCTTAATCTTATCGGCTCCGGAGCTTCCGGGCAACACCTGGCCTAAATTCCGGGTCCCGCCCAAAATGAGCCGGCCCCGGATAATCCGTTTCGAGTTCATTTCAGCAACCAATCCAATGGCTTCGGCCGCCGCGGAGCAATGCACTTCCGGTGACATTCCCACTCTCACCCTCCTCTGAACCGGGGGGGGGCAATGCCTCTCACGCCGTTTCCCTCCGGCTCTTTACCAGGCTATTATTGGGGGGTGTGGCCGCCGGCCCCCTCGGGCTCCGATGGGTTTCTTGCCCGGAGCGTCCGGCGATATTGACAGTATCTGGCACCTGGCTATAATGAACAGGCGCTCGGAACGGAGTTCGCGTCAGCGGCGCGGTTCCAGACACCGGGCCTCACCCAAACGTCTCTACAGGAGGTGCCGATATGCCGGTCAAAGAGATCATCACCTGCCCTCAGATTGCCTCGGGGCAAGCGCCCCTATCCCAGGCCACCCGGTTCGGGAACCTGGTCTTTGTCGCAGGCAACACGGGACGGCACCCCACGACCAGTGTGGTGGGCAAGGACATCAAGGAGCAGACCGCCTTTGCTCTGCAACGGATCCAGATGATCCTGGAAACAGCGGGCTCTTCCCTGGACAACGTGCTGACCAACACCTGCTACGTCACCAATCGAGAGGACTTGAAGGGTTTCAACGAAGTCTACGCCGGGTATTTCAAGAACGACCGGCCGGCGCGCACCACAGTCGTCGTCAATTTCGGATCGCCGGACAACCTCGTGGAAATCACATCTACCGCATTTATCTCCGACTAGGGTGCCACCTTGTCAGCTAGGGCGTTCATCCTGATAGAAACTCAGGTGGGAAAGAGCCAAGAAGTGGCCGCTGCCTTGCGGCGCATGGAAGGGATCAAGTCGGCCGATGTCATCACGGGCACCTACGACGTGATCTCCCTCATCGATGCCGCGGATATGAGCGCCGTGGCCGACCTGGTAACCGGCCGGGTGCAGGCGATACACGGGGTCATGCGGACGATCACCTGCGTGACCGCCGGCTAGACCTTCTCCGGCCGTGGCCCTTCCCCCAGGAGTCCGTTGCCCGTTGGCCCTCGGGTCATGGCCCGCGGGCTCAGCCGCTGGCCCGGCGCCCCCGGATACTCCCTCCAACCCCATGAAGCCCGGCACCCGGCGAACCGCTTCAGGCCGCTCAGATCTTCTTTAGGACCACGTGGGAGCGGTTGAGGGTGTGGGGACGAACCTGGCTTGCCCAGTCGCCTTTCTCCGATTCCGCCTTCCAGGCGTCGCTGAAGGGAATCTCCGGTGAGTCGATCTCGTACAGGGCGGTATACCGGGCCACGCCGTCCACGTCGGCCGATTCCAGCCGGTAGCGGGTGCAGCCGTGGCAACCGGGGGCGTTAAGAATATTGGGAACGTGCTGGGTGTCGTAGATTCGGTTGAATGCCTCTTCGTGCTCGGCGGGTATGTCCATCTGCACCACGTACAAATAGTCTGCCATAGTTACGACGCCTCCCTCAGGTTAATCACCCCTCGAACCGCTCTATTGAATCGCCCGCACGGGCTGCCACCGGCGCCAAATTCCTGAGCCGGGAGGGCGTTCGGCGTCCCGAGTCCGCCGGCAGGCAACCGAGGAACGACTCTTTCAGAGCGATGGCCACGGGGGTTTTTCCACAGGGATTATAGGCGCGGGCCGCAACCGGTACAAGTTCGTCCGGAAAAGACGGCGAGCAATAATGCCGCGCCCTCGACGGCCACACCAATTACCCGGAGGTGAAGATCGTGGCCCGGTCCCGCCGGAGCTCTGATTTTCAGGTGAGGCAGAGCCCCACGGGCCCGTATCGCCCCGGGGGTCCCGTGGTAGTTCCTCGACCGGGCTGCTAATACGTCAGCGCCGAGGTGACGCCCTCGGGCAGGTCCACCTCCAGGGCTTGCAGGCAGTTGGCCAGAGCCTGGTAGTAGCCGGCCACAACCAGCAACTCGATGATTCCCGCGTCTCCAATCCGGGACCGGAGGGCTTCGAAGGTCACGTCGGAAACCCGATGCTGGCGGAGCAGCTCCAGGAAGAACTGGACTACCACGGCGTCGTCGGGCGCCAGCCCCACCGGCGCTCGAAACTCGCGGATCGCGCTGATTATGTCATCCGATAGCCCCGCGGCCCGGGCCGGCGCCTGGTTGACCGTCCAGACGTAGTGCCCGTTGACTTCCCGCGCGGCGGTGAGGACTCCCAGGGCCTTCACCCTGGGGTCCAGCTTGCACTCGTAGCGGGCGTAGCTGCCCAGCCTCCCGAATCGGCCCGCCGCCTCCGGGTTGTTGAAGAGTGCGGCGTAGTTCGGGACCGGGTCCCCGCGCTTGTTCCAAAACTCGTCCCAGAGCTTCTGGTCTTCCGGACTCAGGTCTTCCCGTTTTGTGAGAGGCACTCTGGCCATGGCGCTCTACCTCCAACTACAAATGAAACCGGAGCATACCCAAGCCGGCTCCAAAACGTGGGGCCAGCCCGGCAAGAATTGTCTCACTTCGCCAGCAGGGCGTCCAGGACCGCACCGGGAGACATGGGTAGATTCCGCAGCCGGTGGCCGGTGGCCCGGGCGATGGCGTTGGCGATGGCCGCCATCGGTGGAATGATGGGCGCTTCGCCCACGCCGCGCACGCCGAATGGGTGCCCCGGATTGGCTACCTCCACGATAATCGTGTTGATCAGGGGTAGGTCCAGCGCGATGGGCATCCGGTAATCCAGGAAACTGGCGTTGAGCATCCGGCCTTCTCCATCGAAGAAATACTCTTCGTTCAACGCCCAGCCGATGCCCTGCGCCACACCACCCTGTATCTGCCCTTCCACGTAAGCGGGATGGATAGCCTTGCCGGCGTCCTGCACCGCGGTGTAGTTCAGGATGGCCACCTTCCCAGTATCCGGGTCCACCTCCACGTCCACGATGTGGGTGGTAAACGCCCCACCGACTCCCTTGGGGTTGACGCTGACCTGGCTGGATATGGGACCGCCGGTGTCGTTCAGCCTCTCCGCCAGCTCCTTGAAGGTCAATCTGAGGTCTGGGTCCGACTTGTGCCGGAACACGCCGCCGGTCAGGGCGACGTCCTCAAGGGGCACGTCCCAGATTTTCGAGGCCCGCTGCACCATCTTGGCGCTAATGTCCTGGGCGCATTCGTAGGCGGCCCATCCGGTGGCGAAGGTGGTGCGGCTGCCGCCGGTCAGGAAGGTGTAGCCCACCGACTCGGTGTCCCCCACGCTTGGGTGGACGTCCTCGGCGGGGATGCCCAGCACCTCGGCGGCCTGCATGGCGATGGACACCCGGGTGCCGCCGATGTCGGTGGAGCCTTCGACCAGGCTGACGGTGCCGTCGGCGTTGACCGCAATGGAGCAGCTTGACTGGAAACCAATGTTGAACCAGAAGCCCGACGCCACTCCCCGGCCGCGCCAGGGCCCTTCGAGGGGAGAGAGGTAATGCTCACTGGCCTTGGCGGCCTCCAGGCATTCCACGTTGCCGATGCGGCGGAACCTCGGTCCATCGACGCGGCGGGTGCCTTCCTTGGAGGCGTTCAGCAGGCGGAACTCGACAGGGTCCATGCCCACCTTTTCGGCGAGTTCGTCGACCACCGTTTCGACCGCAAAGGCGGCGTTGGGAGCGGCTGGTGCGCGGTAGGCCGCCGTCTTTGGCTTGTTGACCACCACGTCGTAGCCATCCACCCGCGCGTTCTCCAGGTCGTAGGGGGCGAACATGCACTGGCCCCCCGCGTCGACCATCGCGCCGGGAAAGCTGCCGGCCTCATAGACCAGGTAAGCATCGCCGGCGGTGAGCTTCCCCGCCTTGGTGACCCCCATCTTCACCTTGATGTAGGTCCCGGAGGTGGGGCCGGTGCCCTCGAAGACATCGGACCGCGACATGACAATCTTGACCGGTTTTCCGGTCTTGGCGGAAAGCAAAGCGGCCAGCGGCTCGAGGTAGATGTTGATCTTGCCACCAAAGCCGCCGCCGATCTCCATGGGCACCATCTTTATCCTGGACACCGGCACATCCAACACCTTGGCGAGGTCTTCACGAGCGGTGAAAGCCCCCTGGGTGCTGCACCAGACCGTTAGCCGGCCGTCGGCGTTCCAGAGGGCCGAGGCGTTCTGCGGCTCGATGTAGCCCTGGTGGACCGTGGCGGTGGTGTACTCGTGCTCCACGGTGATATCGGCCTCGCCGAACCCCTTATCCACATCGCCTTTTTCGTACCTCAGGTGGGATGCCACGTTGCTCAGCTTGCCGGTTTGCTCGCCCAGTTCCCTGGTGGTCAGATCGTCATGGAGAAAGGTGGAGCCCTCTTTCATCGCCTCCCGGACGTTGGTCACCGGCGGCAGCACCTCGTACACTACGTCGATCAGACCCAAGGCTGTATCGGCAATATGCGGGCTGGTTGCTGCCACGGCGGCCACGGCGTGGCCCTTGTACAGGACCTTCCCCCTGGCCAGGAGGTTGTCACTAGCGAAGCGTAGGTCCTGGTCTGGGTTCTCCATCCGGGCCACCGGCATGTCCTGGCCGGTGATCGCGGCCTTCACGCCAGGGAGCGCCAGGGCTCTACTTACATCGATGGACCTGATCCGCGCGTGGGCGTGGGGGCTGCGCAAGACTTTTCCGTGAAGCATCCCGGACGCCTGAAAATCCCCGCCGTATTTGGCCCGGCCGGTCACTTTATCGGTACCGTCATGGCGGATCGGGCGAGTGCCCACCACCTTATATTCCGTATTGGAAAGAACGATATTGGACGCCATATCACACACCTCACCGGCGCTGTTGTCGAAGCTAGAAACCCTCCGGAGTTTATCATACCGCCCTCCGGTTCGAGGCCCCTTCCGGTTCGGCGGATGGGACCGGTGCACGGGCGGACCATTCCCGTGTATACTGGGCCGGGCGGCCGCCCTGGGTTTGTGCTCAGAGACCTGGTTTCGCCACGGCATCACTCGGCATCATTCGGAAGGCGGACGCCATAACACAATGGCATCGAACCCGCGGTCCGCTCCCCTCGGCCGGCGGACCACCCTGGAGGATCGTCCCTGATGGAAGGAAACATGGAGCCCCTGCGCGACATTCGTGTGCTGGCCGTCACGGTGTATTTGGCCGGGCCTTTTTGCGCCATGAATCTCGCCCGGATGGGCGCCGAGGTCATAACCGTCGAGATGCCGGGCCGGGGGAACCCGGTGCGAGGAATCGGCAACTACGCCGGGCCCGCGGGAAACCACCCAGTGAGCCAGGGCGACCAGGACCTTTCCACCATGTACCTGAAGCGGGCCCAGGGGGTCAAGAGCGTCACGCTGAACCTGAAGGACCCCAAGGGCCGTGACATGCTCTTGAAGCTGGCCGAATCCTGCGACATCTTCTTGGAAAACCTGGCCCCCGGGTCCATGAAGGCCATGGGTCTGGGTTACCCCGAGGTGTCCCAGGCCAATCCGGGGATAGTCTACTGCTCCATCTCCGGCTACGGGCAGGACGGTCCCTACGCCAACAAGCGGGCCCACGACCCCCAGATCCAGGGGATGAGCGGCCTCATGGACATCAACGGCGAGGAGGACGGGTCTCCCATCAGGGTCGGGTTCCTCATCGGCGACCTCGTCACACCCCTGTTCGCCTGTTACTCCATTCTGGCGGCCCTGCGGGAAAAGGATCGGACCGGCCGGGGGCAACACCTGGACGTTTCCATGATGGACACGCTGGTATCCCTCATGTTCATGGAGAACCTTGAGGAAAACATCGAGGAAGGGCGGCCCCTGCGGACCGGCAACTTTACCCGTAGCGGGCCCACCGGCCTGTACCGGGCCAGCGACGGCGACCTTGTCCTGACCGCCAGCGGCGACGACCAGTGGGTGCGGCTGGCCAAAGCCCTCGACGCCCCGGAGCTGACCGAGGACCCGCGCTTCGCCACCAACTACGCCCGCACCACCCACATAGAGGAGGTCCGGGAAGCGGTCCAACGGTTGATCGGCGGCATGAGCCTCGCGCAGGCCCTGGAGCGGTTGGAGGCCGGTGATGTCCCCTGCGGGCCGGTTCGATCCGCGGCAGAAGTCCTCGCCGACCCCCATTTCTGGGAGCGGGGCACCCTCCAACCCATGCGCCACGCCGCCCTCGAAGAGCCGGTGCAGGGAGGCGTGGGGGCGGGGTTCCCGGTGCTGTTCTCCGGGAAGCCGCTGCCGCAGTTGGCCGGCGCGCCGGCCCTCGGCATGCATAACGACGAAATCTACGGCCGCCTCCTGGGACTGGGAAAAGAGGAACTGGAACGCCTGATGGAAGAGGGCGTACTGTGAAGCCCAGGTCAGCGGTAAGCCTTCAGCGGCCAGGCCAAGCGGGGGCTAAAAGCTGAGGGCTGAACGCTAATAACTCCTGAATGGAGTGTGGGACAAGATTCTCTCGGCGGGGGTAAGTGAAATGACTTTCAAGGCCAAACCATTACGATCGGAGCTGTTCGTTCCCGGCAACAAGGAAGACTGGATGCGCAAGGCGCCCCGGTACGGGGCCGACGCCTTGATCCTGGACCTTGAGGACTCGGTGCCGCCCGTTGAGAAAGCCGGAGCGCGGGTCCTGGTCCGTAAAATGCTGGAGGAGCTGGGCCCCACCGGCCAGACCCTTATCGTCCGCGTGAACCGGCTGGAGACCGGCCTCACCGGCGATGACCTGGAGGCGATTACCTGCCCCTACCTCTACGCCATCATGCTACCCAAAGTCGAGGGGCCGGCGGATGTGGTCGAAGCGGACATCCTGCTGAAACTCTTCGAGCGCCGGGCCGGCATGGAGGTGGGCCAGGTACTGATCGACCCGGGACTGGAATCGGCCGAGGGAATGAGGCTGGCTTACGAAGTCGCGACCTCTTCAGCCCGGGTGGCTCACATGGGCGCCGCCGGCGGCAAGGGCGGCGATCCGGCCCGGTCCATCGGCTTCCAATGGACCCCCGAGGGCATGGAAACCCTCTTCTTCCGCTCCAAGGTGTTGCTTGATTCCAGGGCCGCGGGGATTCCCTACCCCGTCACCGGCGGCTGGATGGACCTCCATAACCTGGACGGCCTCAGAGAGGCCGCCGAGCAGGCCCGGAGGCTGGGATATACAGGGATGCACCTGATTCACCCATCCCACGTGCCGGTGGTCAATAAAGTGTTCACCCCCAATCAGGACGAGATCGCCCAATGGCAGGGGGTGATCGCGGCCATGGAGGAAGGGCGAAAACGGGGAGACGCCGCCGTGCCTTTCCAGGGAGACATGATCGACATAGCCCACGAGGAGACCGCCAAGATCATGCTGGCGAGGGCCCGGGAGTTGGGCGTCCTCAACTCCTGAGGAGGCCAGCCAGCTACCGGCCAAGACACGACTCAGATGACCTCACATGGGCGAACCTTACGACGAGCAAGCAACCCTCAAGTCCCCCTTTGGTAAAGGGGGATTAGGGGGATTTCACGTGAACCCCGCCACCCATAAATGCCCCCGATCAAGGTCAGACATCAATGAAACGATCAGCCAGTTAGTAGTGAGAAGCGATGTCAAAGGGATTTGACCGGTTCGTTCCCCTTCAAGGTTGCGTCAACTTCAGGGACCTTGGCGGCTACCCCACCCGGAACGGACGGACCGTCAAATGGCGCAGATTATTCCGCAGCGACGGTATTCACCATATGACCCCGGAAGACGCCCGGTACGTTCAGCAAACCCTCGGCGTGGCCACCATTGTCGATCTGCGCAACACCGATGAAGCTCAAAGAGACGGACGGGGGCCCATGGCCGAAGCCCCGGTTGAGTTCTATAGCGTGCCTTTCCTCAAAGAGAGAGGGAATGATCCACCCAATCCTTCCGAGGACCCGGTGGTCCGGCTGGGCGGCATCTACCAGTGGATATTCCAAAACGCGGGCGGCCTGATAGCCGAGACGCTGATTAAGCTGGCCGCGGACGGGAGCCTGCCGGCCGTGTTCCATTGCACCGCCGGGAAGGACCGGACCGGCATTCTCGCCGCCCTGATCCTCGGTATCTTGGGCGTGGACGATGAAGAGATAATGGGGGATTATCTCCTTACCAACCAGCGGCTGGACCAACTCTTCGAGCGGCTGCGGACTATACCGGGAAGCGAAGACCGCCCGCGGGAGTCGTTCGCGGCGCCGGCCAAGGTACTGGAGCAATTTCTGAAGGATCTGCGCGGCAACTACGGTGACGCGACGAGCTACGCTCGGGCCCACGGCGTTACCCAGGCTACCATCGCCGGGTTAAGGGCCTCCCTGCTGGAGTGACGGTGAAGTAGATCCGGCATCACTTCGAATAGCCAATCGTTGACCGTTCTCTGACCCGTGCCACGGAATGATTTTGAATTCGATTTCCTGCGGGAGGCGCGCCATGGCCACCTACGTGCTGATTCACGGCGCAGGCCATGGGGGCTGGTGCTGGGACAAGGTCGTCCCCCTGTTGCGAGCCGCGGGGCATAACGTGGAAGCTCCGGACCTGCCGGGCCACGGCGAAGACAAGACGCCAATCTCGCGAGTAACCCTCCAGGCCTACACCGACCGGGTCTGCCGGGTCCTGGATGCCCAGCCCGAGCCGGTGGTGCTGGTGGGCCACAGCATGGGCGGTATCGTAATAACCCAGGCCGCCGAATCCCGGCCGGAAAAGGTCGGAACGCTGGTGTATCTGACCGCGGTCCTAGCTCCCTCCGGCGTCTCGATCCTTCAAACCCTCGAAGGGGATGGCGCGACGTTGGAGGATGCGATGGCCCGAAGGACCATGATTCTCTCGGCCGACCGAAGCTACGTCACCTTCGAGGAAGGTACGCTCGCCGGCAGGTTCTACAACGACTGTTCCGAGGCGGACGTGGCGCGGGCCAGGTCCCTTCTGGTGCCCCAGGCTTTGGCTCCCTTACAGACACCCATCAGGACCACCGAAAAGAACTTTGGCCGGATCCCCAGGGTGTACATCGAGTGCCTGCTCGACAAAGCGGTTCCCCCAGAAATGCAGAAGGGAATGTACACCGCCTTGCCGTGCCGGAAGGTCATCTCCATGCATACCGGCCACTCGCCATTCTTCTCCGCCCCGGAGGATCTGGCCAAGAACCTGGTTTCGTTGTAGCCGGCATGAGGTTAGCCCTCCTGGGGCCGCGCCATGGCCCCGTTGAAACACGGCTGGCATATCCATCCCGGCCCCCCCAGCAATCGTAGCGCAGCAGTAGCCTCGGCCGGGTGTACAATACTTTGGCGCATGGAGCGCCGGCGGTCTCTGAGCCACATTCTCTGAAGAGCGGACCCCGGACTTGGACGCCAATCGTTTCGACAGCCAGGTGACAAGAATGACCTACGCCTTGCTTGAAGGCCTGCGCGTGCTGGAGCTGGGGCAGTTTCTCTCCGCCCCATACTGTGGCAAGCTTCTGGCCGACATGGGAGCGGAGGTCACCAAGATCGAACCGCCCGGCGCCGGCGACCACGCCCGCCAGTACGGCCCTTTCCTCGGCGACGACCCCCACCGGGAACGCAGCGGCTTATTCCTGTACCTCAACGCCAACAAGCGAGGCGTCACCCTGGACCTGGGCACACCCACCGGCCAGGGAATCCTCCGGGAGTTGGTGTCGCGCTCCGACGTTCTGGTCCACAATCTTCATCCGCTGGAGATGGACCGGTTGCACCTCGACTACGAGGCGGTCAGCCGGGCCAACCCCAGCCTGGTAATGGCATCTATCACCCCCTTCGGGGTAACCGGTCCGTGGCGGAACTACACGGCATACGACATCAACCTGGCCGCCGCGGGAGGCGTCTGCGAGGGTCTCGGGGAGGCCGTCCGGGAACCACTGACCTTCGGCACTCCCCAAGTGGGCTACTTCGCCGGCCTTGCCGCCGCCTCAGCTATCGTAATGGCCCTTTTGGCCGTCACCCCCGTCCCCTCTCCCTCAGGGAGAGGGGTGGCCGAAGGCCGGGGTGAGGGTCAGCACATCGACATCGCCGAGGTGGAGACGCTGGCCGGAATCTACAACGGCCCCGAGGCGCTGATGGCCGTGTACCAATGGCGCATGACCCGGCGCACCGGGCACCATGCCCTCGACTTCCCATACCCCAACTGCCTCCTGCGCTGCAAGGATGGATACATCTTCGTCGGCGCTCCCGAGGGCCGTCAGTGGGGCAAGCTCTTGGAGCTGATGGGAAACCCCGAGTGGTCCAAAGAACCCCGCTTCAGAAACCGGACCGACATGAACAACCTCTACGCCGACGAGGTCGACGGCTACATGGAAGCCTGGCTCATGGACCACACCAAGGCGGAGCTTCTGGAGCTGGCCCTGGAGCACCGGGTCCCCCTGGCGCCGGTGCGCGGCTTTGACGAGGTGCGCCACGACGAGAGCCTGGCCGGCCTGTTCGTGGACATCGACCGGACTGACACCGGCCCGCTGCCCTACCCCGGCCCGCCCTATGTTCTGAGCGACGCCGCCGAGGACGCTCCCTCACCCGCTCCCTTCCTGGGCCAGCATAACCAAGAGATCTATTGCGATGTTCTGGGTTTTTCCGGCGAGCAGCTGGTGAAGCTGTACCAGACCGGTATCATATAGTGGGCTCCGTCGGGCGACGCCCCCCACATCCGTATCAGGGAGGTTGAAGGAAGAAGCAACAGCCGGAGAATCCTAACTAAGCTCGTCACGCGCGGAGGATACTATGTCGATGGACGCTCCTTATCCTGTCACGGTCGAAGGCGTGTTGGACCCCGGCCTCAGCCGGTGGCTTTGGCTGTTCAAGTTGATCCTGATCATTCCCCATATCTTCGTGCTGGCCTTTTTGTGGGTGGCTCTCGTTATCGTCACCGCGGTCGCTTTTTTCGGCATTCTGTTCACCGGCCGGTACCCGAGGGGCATCTTCGACTTCAACGTCGGAGTCCTACGATGGACCTGGCGAGTGAGCTACTACTCTTTCGGCGCCCTGGGGAGCGACCGTTACCCGCCTTTTAGCCTCAAGCCGGCGGATTATCCGGCCACGCTGGAGGTGGAATATCCGGAGCAGCTATCCCGCGGCCTGGTGCTGGTCAAATGGTGGCTCCTGGCTATCCCCCACTACCTGATACTGAGCGTCGTTCAAGACGGCCTCAATGGCCTTCTGGTGTTTTTCGCGGCGGTGGGTCTCCTTTTCACCGGCCGGTACCCCAAGGACATATTCGAGCTGGTCATCGGCATCAACCGGTGGACCTTGAGGGTTATGGCATACGCTCTCCTCATGCGAGACGAGTACCCGCCCTTTCGCTTGGGTCCGTAGGCCCCGTCGCTTAATTTGCCACCCGCAGGTCAGATGTCTTTGGTCACTGCCATCAAGGGCCAGCTACCGGCTGATAGCCGAAACCTAACGGAGGGATGAGTCTTTTGGGCGCCGACGAGCATTCAAAACCCAACGGCCCGCTCCACGGATACCGGGTCCTGGACTTCGGCTGGGTCCTGGCCGGGGCCATCCCCGGCATGGTGCTGGCCGATATGGGCGCCGAGGTCATCAAGGTGGAAAGCCGTCAGCGCTTGGACTACATGCGCTTGGGCCGTCCCATCATCGGCACCAAGCCGGACCCGGAGCAGCACCCCATGTTCCACAACGTCAACCGGAGCAAGCTCGGCATTACCCTCAACACCGGCCACCCGGAGGCGGTGGAGCTGGCCCGCCGGCTGGCCGGGCACTGCGACGTGGTCATCGAGAATTTCTCGCCCGAAGTCATGCACCGGTTGGGGCTGGGCTACGAGACCCTGCGCCAAATCAAGCCGGACATTATCATGGCCTCCATTTCCTCCAACGGGCAGACCGGCCCCCTGCGGGACCTGCGGGCCTACGCCCCATCCGTGGGGGCGCTGGCCGGACTCGACAGCACCATAGGCTACGAGGGAGAACGTCTCCTGGGCATGAAGCACGCCTACGCCGATATCTGCGGGGCCCTGCACGCCATTTTTGCAATCACCGCCGCCCTGTACCGGCGAAGGCGTAACGGCAAGGGCCAGTACATCGACGTCTCCATGCTTCGGGCAACGGCCGCGACCATGGGGGCCGGCCTCATGGAGTACGTAATGACCGGCCGGGTAATGCGGCCCAAAGGCAACCACGACCCGGTGATGGCCCCCTACGGCAACTACCCCTGCCAGGGGGACGACCGGTGGGTCTCCATCGCCGTGCGAACCGAAGACGAGTGGCAGGGCTTGAAGCGGGCCATGGGTGAGCCCGGCTGGACGGACAAGCCCTTCTTCTCGAGCCGCTACGCGCGATTAGAGCACCGCCGGGAGCTGGACCAGCATTTGTCGGCCTGGACGATGCTCCGGCCGGCGGAGGAAAACATGGAGCTACTCCAAGCCCACGGCGTGGCCGCCATCCCGGTCATGGGCGCTGAAGAGCGGCTGTTCAACGCCCACTTCCGGGACCGGGAACTGTATCAGGACATCGACCATCCAGCGTTGGGGACCGAGCCCATTTTCAACCTGATGTGGAAGCTCAGCCGAACTCCTCCAGCCATCCAGCGGCACGCCCCTCTCATGGGAGAGCACAACCATCAGGTCTTCGGCGGAATCCTGGGCCTGCCCGACGCCGAAATCCAGCGATTGGAAGAGGCTCAAGTCCTCTGGTAAAGTGGGATATCAGCGGTCCGCCTCCCACGGGTGAAGGCTGATAGCTATAAATGCTTCCTAGGGAGACACGATGACTCAACAAGACGAACGCTCCAAGGTGGTAGAAACCCTTCCCGAGGTGGATGGCATCTCCGAGGAGGCCGTCGCCAACGCCAAGGCGATGATCGGGATGCGGCTGCGCACCGAGCAGTTCACCCGAGACGCATCCCTGGGCGCGCTGCTCAACTTCGTCAACGGAATCGGCGACGCCAACCCGCTGTTTCGGGATCAGGAATACGCGGCAAACACCAAGTACGGCTCGGTCATCGGCCATCCGTGCGCTCCCTACATGCGCCACTGGTCCGGCCGGACCCGGTGGGGACTGCCCGGCATCCACGGCTTTTTCGCCGGCAACGACTGGGAGTTCTTCCGGGTGATGCGCCCGGGCGACGCCGTCAATTGCGTGGAGCGGGTGCTGGACGTGCAGGAGAAGGAGAGCCGCTACTCCGCCAAGTTGGTCATCCAGTATGTCGAGACCATCTACAGCAACCAGCGGGACGAACTGGTGGCCCGGGTGGTCGGATGGTGCACCCGCCACCAGCGAAAGGCATCCCGGGAGCGGGGCAAATACGCCAACATTCCCAAGCGTCACCAGTACACCGAAGCGGAGTTGGAGGCCATCGACGAGCAGGTGTTGAAAGAGGACTACCGAGGCAGCCGGCCCAGGTACTGGGAGGACACCAAGATCGGCGAAGAGCTTGATCCCGTCGTTCGAGGCCCGCTGTCGCTGCAGGACGTCAGCGCCTTCCTGGTGGGCACCGGCCGCTCCAGCGCCCACGGCGTACTGCTGCGGGAGGCGCTTCGCCACCCCGGCCATTTCTTCCGCAACCCGGAAGCCGGGGGTGGTCTGGAATACACCGGCATCGGGCATATGCGAGACTCGGTGGCCGAGGCCGTGGGCGTACCCGGAGCTTACGATTACGGCCCCCAGCGGGTCTCCTGGATGGGCACCCTCCTGACCAACTGGATGGGCGACGACGCCTTTCTGAAACGGCTGCGGATAGAGACCCGCCGCTTCAACGTCTACGGGGACACCCAGTGGTGCAAGGGCAAGGTGGTCCGGAAGTACGTCCACGACGGCGCCCCTCTGGTCGACCTGGAGATCTGGGCCGAGAACCAGCGGGGAGAGTTGACCGCGCCGGGGCACGCCACCGTGATGCTACCTTCCCGGGACCCAAAACTGCCCTGGTTCACCGACGGCAGCGGCCTCAAGCTCCGGGAAGTGCCCAGGGACGAGAACACTCCGCCCATCCTGCCGGCGTGACACGCCGCAGCAGATTTCTTCTCCGGCTGTCGCGGGGTGCAACGCGCAATGTCCGGTTCTCCGACCTGACTGACTTGGTGCAAAGCTTCGGGTTTGAGTTGGCTCGCATCAGCGGCAGCCACCATATATTCAAACATCCCCATATTGCCGAGCTGATCAACATCCAGGAGGTCGCCGGCCAAGCGAAACCCTATCAAATTCGACAATTCCTTCGGCTAGTCGAGCGACACAATCTGCGAATGGAGGACCGAGAATGAACCACTACCACATCAACATCTTCCACAGTGAGGAGGATGGCGGGTACATTGCCGACATTCCAGACCTCGAGTCATGCTCCGCTTTCGGAGATACGCCGGAGAAAGCTCTAGCCGAGCTGAATCACGCCAAGACAGCCTGGTTGGAGGCGGCACACGCCGAAGGAAAACCCATTCCACCCCCTCGCTATAGACCAGTCATTTACCAGGCGTCCCCCTAGTCCGCCATCGAGTCACTCAGTCACTGATCACCTGAACAAGCGCCGGAGACCTTCGAACACCTCAGGGGAGAAAAATCATGGCGATCAGCGCCTACAAATGCCCCAAGTGCGCCAATACTGAATACGAAACAAGCGAGTTCCGGGCCACCGGAGGCTTCCTGTCCAAGGTGCTAGACATACAGAACCGCAAGTTCACCACGGTAACCTGCACCCGGTGCAGCTATACCGAGATGTACAGGGCGGACAGCAGCAAGCTGGGAAATATATTTGATATGTTTACGTAGCGCGCCCCGCTGCCCGCTCGTCTTCTTTGGGTTGGGCAAAGGAACATCGGCGGGCGGTGACTCCCCCCTGGCGTTCTTCCACAACTCCGGCCCGGGTGGACCGCCCCGGAA
Organism: Dehalococcoidia bacterium; assembly: GCA_030753265.1. Next base: position 61,585 of record JASMCQ010000055.1, on the reverse strand, counting down.
GAAGGAAAGGTCATCTGGCAGCCTCCCTGCTAATGCTCAAAAAGATAGCCAGGGGAGTGCGAGAGGCCTCGCCCCTCGCGTCTTCGTTAGTGGGGAGGGGCTGAAAATTATCCGGGTTTGGCAACCGGTGCACCAACGCCGGCAATTATGTATTATAGGTCTGCCCGAAGTTAGAATTGGGGGGGAATTATGGCCAACAAGAAAGGCAAAGGGCTGTTGATGGTTTTTGTCGACGTACCCGCCGACAAGGAGGATGACTTCAACCGCTGGTACAACGAAGAGCACATCCCCGAGCTGCTGACCATTCCCGGCGTGCTGAACGCCGCCCGCTACGAGGCGGTCAAGAGCGGCCCGAAGCACCTGGCCTGCTACGAGCTGGAGAGCCCCGCCGTGGTGGATAGCGACGCCTGGACGAAACGGCCGAAATCTGATTGGGCCTTGCGGGTCGGACCCCAGGTGATCGGCTCCAATTTCCTCAACCCCGTCTTCGAGATTATCCGTCCGGCGACGCTGAGCCCCGAAGCCGCCCAGAGCGACATGGCGCCCGCCCTTCAGATCGGCCGGATGGACATCTCGCCGGAGCACGAGGACGAGTGGAACCAGTGGTACAACAACGTCTACACGACCAACTACGAGAAGGTGCCGGGGTGCATCCGGGCCCGGCGGTTGAAGGGAGTGAAGGGCCTTACCGGGTACGGCGTCATCTACGAGTTCGTGAACGAGAATGTATCCGAGCAGCCGGAGTGGCTCAAACAGCGGGACATAAACCCCGACAACGCCCGGATGCGTTCCCTCATGCGGCACGCCCCTCTGTCTCCCGGCGTCTGGAAGAAGACTTTCCAGCTCTAGCCATTTGACCGGAGGCCACCGCCAGCGCCGGGGGAGCGCTGGCGGCGGAGTTGGTCGAGGGGCCGTTCCACGGGTGCCGGATCGTTGCGTCCCGGCGGTCAACTGGAATAAGCTTAGTTCAATGCCAAACAAAGGGCCAAACAAAGGGCCAAACGAAGCGTCTCACGCCTCCGTTCCCCGCTGAGCTGCCATGGAAGACAACCAGGGCCGGCAAAGCCCGGCTGGAGGCGGCGCACAACGACACGACCACCGTGCCGCCAGCCGGCGTGGCCTGACTACCGCCCTGGCACTAACCGGCGGGTACCTGCTGGTGGAGATAATTGGCGGGCTGATCGCCAACTCCGAAACCAACGCGGTGCACGCGTTCATCAGGCGGGCGAGAGATCGGGAGCTGGAGTTCGAGCAGCTGGAAGACGACCTGATGGACCGCCAGACCGGCAGCACCTGGGACGTGGCCTGCGGGATCGCCGTCGACGGGCCCTTGCGAGGGGAGGTCCTGCAAAGGGTGCCCTACATCACTGCCTTTGACTGGGCCTGGGAAGACTTCTATCCCCACTCGGAATTCTACCGGCGGAGCGGATGAACCGGCGCTAAGCCAACTCGATTGCTGCCGGATGTCCTTCCGAGAGAAGCGAGGAATCCCAGCGTATCAGCGAGATTCCTCGCGGGGTCTATCCTGGGTCAAGCCGAAGGGCTCGCAATGACAAGAATCAGGTTTGGGTTGCGTGAGCAGAGCATCTCGTAAGAGGCTCGGTACCCAGCACTTCATCCCGGCAAAGGCCTAGAAGCAGCAAGCGTTTCTCTGGATTCCGGCCTTCGCCAGAATGACGAGAGGAGCGCGGCGGTAACAAGGGGAATGTCGCAACTGCCGTGGAGGGGTGCGGGAGTGTCGAGGTGAGCATGACGAGAAGGAACACCCTCGTGCCTCACCATCGTCGTTCCGGCGGAAGCCGGAACCCAGGGCGGCAACCTTGCGTGTACCTCCTGGCCAGCAGGCGAAACGGTACGCTGTACGTGGGCGTCACCTCCAATCTCGTCCAACGTGTCTGGCAACACAAAGGGGACCTGGCCCAAGGGTTCACCCAGCGATACGGCGTGCACGCGCTAGTGTGGTACGAAGCACACGTTACGATGGAGAGTGCGATTGGGCGAGAGAAGAGAATCAAGGATTGGAAGCGGTCCTGGAAGATCGCACTAATTGAGGAGTCGAATCCCCGATGGCGCGATTTGTATGAGGAGCTTGGTTAGCTGGATTCCGGCCTTCGCCGGAATGACGAATGTGAGGGGATTCGGTGAAGCATTCACCCCTCCGGCCAGGTGCCGATATGGGGATGCCTCAGCCGGTTCAGGCGGTTGAAGCTTCCGCGAAGCCTATCATCTCCAGGGTGGACGGACGCTTCCTCACGAAACCGGGGGCCGCTTGTCGCTCCAGGGCCGGGCTTGCTCGAAGGCGGCCGACGCCTGCAGCACCTTGGCCTCGGCGCCCCGGGGGCCGATGATGTGCAGGCCGATGGGCATGCCATCGGCGGAGAAGCCGCAGGGCACGCTGGCCGCGGTCTGCCCCGTCATGTTGATGGGAAATGTAAAGGGCAGGTAGCCCCAGAAGGGTTCCACTTCTCTGCCGCCGATGACCGAGGGGCGTTGCTCGATGGGAAAGGCCGGCACCGCCATGGTTGGCGTCAGCAGCAGATTGTATCCCCGGCCATATCCATCGAAGAAGTCCTCCATCTGCCGCCGCAGCTGGTCCACCCGCAGCAGCGCCCGGTTCAGGTCCGCTCCGCTCAGATAGGCCCCGTGCTCCAGGGCCCGCAGCCCGTAATCGGTGAAGTCCTCCCGGTGGTCGTCCAGCAGGTGGCCGTAGGAAGAGTAGGTGGCGGTGGCGAAGATGTCCCAGAAGGCTGGAAACGGGTCTTCGATGGCCAGGGCCGGCTCTTCCACCGTCGCGCCCAGCGCCTCGAAGAGCCGCGCCGCTTCCCCGGTGATCCGGGCCACCTCCGGGTCGACCGGAGCGTAGCCCAGATCGGCGCTCCAAGCTATGCGCCAGCCTCGGACGCCCCCATCCAGGTCCGCCATGAAGTCGGGGGGTTGCTCCCGCATGGAGGTTGGGTCCCGCGAGTCGGGGCCCGCAATCACCTGCAGCAGCAGGGCCGCATCCCGAACTGTCCGCGACATGGGTCCCGATTGGGAGAATTGATTGGCCGCGGGGCGGCCGTAGCCTCCGTACCGAGGCACCCGGCCCTGAGAGGGTTTGATGCCGAACACGCCACTGAAGCTGGCCGGAATCCGAATCGAGCCGCCGCCGTCGCTGCCCGTGGCAAGCGTGCTCATCCCGGCCACCAGGGCCGCCGCCGCGCCGCCGCTGGAGCCGCCGGGCGTCCGTTCCGTGTTCCAGGGATTGCGGCAGGCGTCGCCCAGCTTGTTTTCGGTGGTGCCCGACTGCCCGAATTCCGGGGTATTGGTCTTGCCCAGGATGATGGCGCCCGCCCGTCGCACCCTTTCCACCACCACCGAGTCGGCGTCGGGAACGCGGCCGCGAAACACCAGCGAGCCCAGCGTGGTGGGTATGTCCTTGGTCATCTCCAGGTCCTTCACGGAGATGGGGATGCCGTGAAGCGGCCCAAGAGAGTCACCCCGCTGGACGGCATCCTGGGCGGTACGCGCCGTGGCCAGGGCCTGGTCCGGGCACAGGGCCAGGTAAGCGTTCAGCCGGGGGTTCAACTCCTCGATGCGGCGGTAGAACAACTCCGTAAGCTCCACCACCGACACGTCCCTGGAACGGATCAGCCGGCTCAGGCCGGTCGCCGAGGCGAAGCAGAGGTCCGTATCCATGGTTGCTCACCAATCCGAAGATTGACGGTGCCACGGGAGGTGGCTACAATCGCGCTCATTATAGCAGCCGCCACCGCGGCCCTGAATTCCAGATAGGAGGAGTCTCTTGTCCCTGGTCGGAATCATCGCCAACCCGGCGGCCAGCAAAGACATCCGCCGGCTGGTCGCCCAAGGCCGGGTGGTTCCGGACTGGGAGAAGGTCAACATCGTGCGCCGGGTCCTTCTCGGCCTCCAGGCGGTCGGCGTCCAGCGGGTGGTGGCCATGCCCGACAGCTCCCACCTGGTGGAGCGGGCCCGAGACGACTCCCGGCTCTCCCTGGAGTTGGCTCTGCTGGAGATGCCCGCCCACTACGAGGAGGGGGACACGATCCGGGCCGCCGGGCTGATGCACGATCTAGGGGTTGCTTGCCTGGTGACCCTTGGCGGCGACGGCACCAACCGGGCGGTGGTCAGAGGCTGTGCCACCCTGCCGCTGGTGGCCATTTCCACCGGGACCAACAACGTGTTCCCCGCAATGGTCGAGGGCACCCTCGCCGGCCTGGCTGCCGGTCTGCTGGCCCGGGGTGATCTCGACCTGGAACGAGTCTCCATACAAAGCAAGACCCTGACGATATACGTGGACGGCGAGTACCGGGACATGGCTCTGGTGGACGTGGCCTTGTCCCGGGAACGTTTCGTGGCGGCCCGGGCCATCTGGGATACCGGCACCCTCTATGAGGTGTTTCTAACCCGCGCCGAACCGGCGTCCATCGGCCTTTCCTCCATCGGAGCCCAGCTGCAACCGGTGTCCATGGCCGAGGAAGGCGGGTTGCACTACTGCCTCGCCGGGGCCGATGACGGGGAGCCCAGCAGCCCTGCGGGCAACCCCGGCCCTGAAGGCCAGCCAGGAAGTCAGCCAGAGAGCCAGATGGTCCTGGCCCCCATCGCCCCGGGGATTGTCAGTCAGGTGCCGGTTAGCTCCTGGCGGCGGTTGGCCGACGGCGAACGGGTGTCGATGGAGCGGCGGCACTGCACCGTGGCCCTGGACGGCGAGCGGGCCTTTACAGTAACTCCCGGCCAGCATTTAGAGGTGTCGGTTGAGCGCAACGGCCCTCCGGTGGTGCAGGTGGAAGCGGCGTTGCATGAGGCGGCCTCGCGCGGCCTTTTAAGGGTCTAGCTTGCTATCCGGCCTGGAACTGCTGATAGCCCTGGCCATCGTCACCCTCGGCGCCCTGGTCATGGGCACCGTCAGCTTTGGGCTGGGGCTGGTGGTGGCGCCGGTGCTCTTGCTGTTCGTTGCCCCCCAATCGGTGGTGGTCATCGTCAACACCCTCATCGGCATCCTGCTGGTGGCCGTGCTGATCCAAACCCGCCGCCACCTAGACTTGAAGGTGGTATGGAGGATGACCCTGGGCGGCCTGGTAGCGGTGCCCATTGGGGTGCTGGCGTTGGACTCGGCCAGTCCGGCTACTCTTCGGATAACCATCGGCCTGGTAATCCTGGGCCTGGCTCCCCTCACCCTCTGGAAGGTCAAGCTGCCGTTTTTCCACAGCCCTTCATCCGCCCCGTTCGTCGGTTTCCTTACGTCTTTGTCGATTTCCGCCCTGAGCATCGGCGGGCCCCTGGCGGCCATATACGTCATCGCCCAGAGATGGCCCCCCCAGGTCATACGGGCTACCCTGGCGTTCTACTTCATCTCGGTCAACATCTTGGCCTTCGCCCTGTACGCCCGAGCCGGGCTGGTGGATCGAGATACGGTGGGCAACATTGCCATCCTGCTTCCGGGCCTCATAGCCGGCTTCGGCCTGGCCACCCTGATAGTGCGCCGGATGGACGCCCAGGTGTTCCGCTACGTAGCCCTGGCGGTCATCGTGGTTGGCGGAGTGCTGCTGCTGGGGCGGGAGCTAACCGGGCTATAACCGCGGGACGGCCAGCCCCGGTTCGTCCCCTGGAAAAGGCCATCAAATGCTCATATCGTGGTAGGCCGCCAGCGCGGCGGTGATGCCGTCGCCGACCGCGGCGCTCGACACCCTATCACTTGTGTCGCGCCAGGCCGTGGGTTAGCATCTCAGTACCAATGCCAGGCAGTAGAATACGCCGGCCCATCGAAAGAGGTTGCCGAAATGGTCGAGAGAACTGTATCCGAGTGGCTAATAGACCAGGGTCACCCCTCGATGATGGGGAAATCCGTGATCGTGAGTCCCGACTGTCGGCGAGTGGCCTACATGGTTGAACCTGTTACGGTCTCCAGTTGTTTTGTTGTGGTAGACGGGCAGGAGGGGAAGCACTACGATGGCGTAGAGAAAGGGTCTCTCGTTTTCAGCCCCAACAGTCAGCGGGTGGCCTATGTGGCTCGTGCGGGCAAGAAGCGGTTTGCAGTTGTGGACGGGCAGGAGGAGAATCAGTACGACAGGATAGAGGAACAGTCTCTGGTTTTCAGCTCCGACAGCCGACGGGTGGGATATGTGACTCGTGCAGGCAAGAAGCGGGTGGCGGTCTTGGACGAGCAGGAGGGCAAGCAGTACGACAGGGTAGCGGAAGGGTCTCTCTGTTTCAGCCCCGACAGTCAACGGGTGGCCTACGTGGCTCGCGCGGGCAATAAGCAGTTTGTAGTTGTTGATGGTCAGGAGCAAGAGCAGTACGACAGGATAGAGAAACAGTCTCTGGTTTTCAGCCCCGATAGTCAGCGGATGGCATATGGGGCTCGTGCGGGCAATAAGTGGTTTGTAGTTGTGAACGGGCAGGTAGACCGGCAGTACGACAGGATAGAGGGAGGTTCTCTCGTTTTCAGCCTCGACAGTCAGCGGGTGGCCTACGTAGCTCGCGAAGCGAAGAAGCACTTCGTGGTTGTAGATGGTCAAGAGCAAGAGCAGTACAACGAGATAGGGAAATGGTCTCTCGTTTTCAGCCGGAACAGTCAGCGGGTGGCCCACGCGGCGAATGCAGGCGGGTGGAATGGGAAGTGGCGTGTCATTGTGGATGGTCAGGAGGGGAAGCACCTCGATGGGGACACCGACGGCGTAGTGTCGATCATATTCAGCCCGGACAGCCAAAGGTTGGCCTACGAGTTCAGTAGGTGTGAAGGAGGAGCTTATGTGGTCGTGGTGGACGGTCAGGCACAGAAGGAGTACGACCGTGTGGAAGGTGGCCTTGCTTTTAGCCCGAATAGCCGACGAGTGGCCTATGTGGCTAGCCAGGGATGGCTGCCGTGGTCGGATCATTGGTTTGTAGTATTGGATGGGCGGGAACAGGAGCTTTACAACACGATAGCAATAGAGTCTCTAATGTTCGCTCCCGACAGCCGGCGGGTGGCTTATGTGGTCTGGGCTGCTACGCGAAGACTGGGTGTCGTGGTACACATGAGGTCGCTGGTCGTGATTGACGGGGAAGAGGGGAGCCAGTACAACGCCATCCCCGCTCCCTCTGGAGGTGGAGGCATCATCTTCGACTCGCCCAATCAGCTTCACTACATAGCGCGAAAGGGTAACGCCTTCTATCTGGTGGAGGAGCGTTTGGCATGACGTGGTCCGGTGCGGGCCAGGGCAGACCCTGTGCTGCGAAGGTGTTTGCCCCGGCTATCCGCTGACGGCCCCGAACGTGGTATCAGCTATCAAACGCTCATATCGTGGAAGGCCGCCAGGGCGGCGGTGATGCCGTCGCCGACCGCGGCGCCCAACTGGCGGGTCGACTCCGCCCGGACATCGCCGCAGGCGTAGACTCCCGGAAACTTGGTCCGCATGTGGTCATCGGTGACAATGTGGCCCATGTCATCCGTCTCGAGCATGCCATTCAGAAACTCGGTGTTCGGATGGAAGCCGACGTAGATAAACGCGGCGGCGGTAGGATAGTCGTACACCTCGTTTGTTTTGAGGTTCTTGACCCGGGCGGATACTAGAAGTTCGTCGCCCACGAACTCTTCGACCACGTGGCTCCATAGGAACTTGAAATTGGGCTTGTTGAAGGCCCGCTCTTGCAGCACCTTGGTGGCCCTAAGCTCGTCCCGGCGGTGGATCACGGTGACCGATTTGACGATGCCGCTGAGATAGTGCCCCTCGTCCAGGGCAGCGTCGCCCCCACCGACCACCACAACGTCCTGGCCCCGGAAGAAGTTGCCGTCGCATACTGCGCAATAGGAAACGCCCCGGCCTGCCATCTCGTCCTCGCCCGGCGCGCCCAGCTTGTTGTGGCTCCCGCCCGTGGCGATGATAATGGCCTTGGCAGTGTAGTCCTTGCTGTCGGTGTGGACCGCCTTGACCGGCTTATCCAGGTCTTCCAGGCTTTCCACCTCCGTGTACTCCACCTCGGCGCCGAAGCGGGTGGCCTGCTCCTCCATGCTCATGGCCAGCTCGGGTCCTTTGACACCCTTGGGGAACCCCGGGTAGTTCTCGATCTCGTCGGTGATCAAGAGCTGCCCGCCGGCTCCGAGGGACTCTAGGACCACTGTCTTCAGCATCGCTCGGGAGGTGTAAAGGCTCGCTGCGAGCCCGGAGGCGCCTGCTCCGAGGATGATGACATCGTACTCTGCTTCCATTCTCTCTGTTCGCCTCCAGTCTAGTCGGGTCGGATTACCGGGCGGCGTGGGCCGTCCGGCGGAAGTATTCTACCGTGCGGCGCAGGCCTTCTTCCAGGCTAACCTGAGGGGCCCAGCCCAGCTCCTCAGCCGCACGGGTGCTCTCCAGGCTTATTTGGTAAACATCGCCCAGGCGGGCCGCGCCATGCACGGCTGCCCACTTATAACCTATGATGCCTTTCAATATTTCGAAGATTCGGTTGATGCTGGTCCTCTGACCGGTACCGATGTTCATCGCCATGCCGACCCCCCGGTCCACGGCGCGGATGTTGGCCTCGACCACGTCATCGACGTTGACAAAGTCGCGCTCCTGTTCACCGTCCCCGAAAATCTCGGGCTGTCTGCCCTCCAGCATGGCCTGGCTGAAAATGGCGATCACCCCGGCCTCGCCATGGGGGTCTTGCCGGGGACCGTAGACGTTCCCATACCGCAGGCAGGTATAGTTGAGGCGGTATAGCCGCCGGTAAAAGTCGAGGTACTGCTCCCCAAGGTATTTGGACATGCCGTAGGGAGACAGAGGCTTGACGGGATGGTCGTCCGGGCAGGGGTCCACCTCGGGGTCCCCGTAGAGAGCGCCCCCGGTGGAAGAGTAGATGAACTTCTCGATGCCGTGACGCCGCGCCGCCTCCAGTATCCGCAGGGTGCCGTTGACGTTGATCCCGCCGTCTGTGACGGGGTCCCTGATTGATTGGGTGACGCTGGTTTGGGCGGCCAGGTGGAACACGATATCCGGCTGCTCTCTCTGGAATACATCGTTGACGGACGGGTGGGTGATGTCGGTGTGGTGGAAGGTGGCGGCCCGGTTCAGGTTCTTCAACTTTCCGCTGCTCAAGTTGTCTACAATAACCACGCGATATTCCAGGGCCAGTAGCCGGTCCACCAGGTGGGAGCCGATGAACCCCGCCCCGCCGGTTACCAGCGCTGTCTTGCCTTCCGCCATTAGGACCTCGATCGATGAATTCAGCAGGAAGTATCATAAACCCGCCCGCCCGTTAGCACAACGGAGGGTAGTACTCGACGCCGCGCCTGAGGATTCAGCCTGCTTTGCGTTGACCTCCGGCTTGGCCCAACGAATCACCGGGAGAATCGAGAAGGCGGTTTTGCCTCGCCAAAGATGGGCAACCCAGCCCAATCTCAACCTCATCCAGCTTGGCAATCCCCGTCCTGGCCGCTATTTTCAGGGTAGGCCCGTCAAATCTAACGCGCCGCCCTACTCAGGCGTGGCGCTGCATCTAGCGATGTGCCTAGGGGTATGATAGAGTGGCTTTTGCTTGGCAGGGTTTATTTTCGAACGGCCACAGGAGTAAGCATGGCGGAGCAGATTGGATTTATCGGACTCGGGATCATGGGAAAGCACATGGCGCGCAACCTGATGAAGGCGGGCTATGCCCTCACGGTGTACGACATCGTGGGCGCGCCCGTGGAGGAGTTGGTCACCGAAGGGGCCAAGGACGGTTCTTCCTGCAAAGGGGTGGCCGCCGCCGCCGGCAAGATCATCACCATGCTTCCTGATTCCGCCGACTCGGAGAAGGCGATTCTGGGGCCCAACGGGGTGCTGGAAGGGGCAAAGTCCGGCTCCGTCATCATCGACATGAGTTCGATTGCACCGCTGGTCTCACAGAGAATCGCCGCCGAGTGCGCCAAGAAGGGCGTCGAGATGCTGGACGCGCCGGTGAGCGGTGGTGAGCCCGGCGCCATCAACGCCACCCTGGCCATCATGGTCGGGGGCAAGCAGAAAGTGTTCGACGATTGCTACGACCTGATGAAGATCATGGGCGGCAACGTGGTCCTGACGGGCGACATAGGCGCCGGCGGCGTCACCAAACTGGCCAACCAGATTTGCGTGGCGGCCAACATCGAGGCGTTGAGCGAAGCCCTGGTGCTGGCCCAACGGGCGGGCGTGGACCCGGAGAAGGTGTTCAACGCAATCCGGGGAGGCCTGGCCGGCAGCGCCGTGATGGAAGCCAAGGCGCCGATGATGCTGAGCCGGAACTTCCAGGCCGGCTTCCGCATTCGCCTCCACCAGAAGGACCTGCGCAACGTGATGCAGACAGCCCAGGAACTGAGCATTCCCCTTCCGGTCACCGCCCTGGTGCAGCAGATGCTGGCGGCGTTGGTCAACGAGGGAGAGTCCGAGGCAGACCATTCCGCCATCCTCCACTTCCTGGAGCGTCTGGCCAAGGTGGAAGTCAAGAAGGGCGGCTAGTGGCCCCGGACCCGAGATCCAGGCCGGCGGCTAGCCGGCCTGGACTATGGCGATGGTCTCGATAACCACGGGCTCCTTCGGCCGGTCCCCGGGACCTCTGGTCGCGACGATAGCTTCCACAACATCCTGACCCTGGACCACGCGGCCGAATATGGTGTGGGCCCCGTTCAGGTGAGGTGTGGGCGCCAGCGTGATAAAGAACTGGCTCCCGTTGGTGCCGGGTCCGGCGTTGGCCATGGCCAGAACTCCGGACTTGGCGAACGTCACCGAGGGGTCGAATTCGTCCTGGAACCTGTAGCCGGGCCCGCCGCTCCCGGTCCCCGTGGGGTCGCCTCCCTGAATCATGAAGTCCGGTATTACCCGGTGGAAGACCACCCCGTCGTAGAACCCGTCCTTAGCTAGAAACACGAAATTATTGACGGTTATCGGAGCTTTGTCGGCCAGTAACTCCAGGGAGATCGCACCGCAATTGGTCTTGATGGTCGCGGTGTAATTTGCACTGGGCTCGATAGACATCGAGGGCGGGCTGTCATATTGCTTCAAGGCTCCTCCGGTTGCGGCCTGAGCTGGCGCGCATTTTGAATTAGAGGCTCCGGCGACCCCTGCATCGGGAGCCGATGCGGGAATTGCCGTGGGAGCCGGGCTTGGCGTGTCAGTTGACGTGACCAACGTACACGCCATCAGGAAAAGTGCGATTGCGAGAGTGCCGAGCAAAACCAGCGTTCTCATTGCATCTACCTATCGTACCTCAAATATTTGCACCGCGCGGTGTCCGCTCCATGGACGAGGACCGCGGAACGGGACCGCCAGACCCCGAGCCATGGGATGCACCGCAAAGAGTATACCCGATTCCCGTCGCAAAAAACCTGCTCAATCATTGAGATGTTGCACGAAATTGACCGCCGCCTGATCCGCCGGGGCCGGCCTGAATCGCCTATGTGTCGAATGGGGAGCCAGCCTAAACCTGGTCCGGGTCAAACTGCCGGAGCCGGTGGTGGGTGGGCACTTGACCGCTGGCGGGACGGGCCGTTGCGGCTTCCTAGTTTTGTCCGGCGCCCGGCTTCTCCCTTACTGCCTCTCTCGCACGATCCGGCGGGTCTCGGTGATCTGGCCGGCGTGTTCTCTGAGATGGGACGCCACGGACTGAACGATTTGGCCGGCGGATACGGATTTTCCTTCGCCGCGGTGTCCCAGCCGGTTCAGGTCCTTGGGGTCGATACCCCCAACTGTGGCCACAGCGGCGTCGTTGGCGGCGATCATTTTCTGTCTGAGATCGGCCACACTGTGCTGGGCCATGCCGGCTACGGAGGCCGTCCGCAGTTCACCCTCGGCGGCATTGCGGGCAACGTTGGGGTCATCCTCTCTGGTTATCAAGATTGCTTTTGAAACCCAGAAAGATTGAACCTCCGTGATATGGCCCATCAGTTGGGCCACGGTCCACTCGCCGGGCTCCGGCACTTCCTTTGCTTCCGCCTCCGAAATCCCCTCGATGGCCGAAAGCACGGCCTCACGGGCGGAGCGCAAGCCCTCTTGCAGTTCTTGAATCTCATTATTGCTCATGTGGGACCTCCTTGCTGATGCTGTTTGTGAAGCAAGCGGCTTCGGGCGGAAAATGTAACCTTGAAACCGCCGGCCGAATCCTGCTGGAGGCGTGGGAGAAACCTGGGGCAGGGTAATTCCCTTTATCTTTCCAGGCCCCTCTCGGAGTTTTTTCTCAAGCGCAGCCGAGGGGCTCAAGGCGACAAAGGCACTTCGCCGACCCGACCCAGAGCATACCAAAAAGTCGCGGGCAGGGGAAGCTCAGAAGCGATATTCGTCTTCGTCGTTGGGGTCCAGAAGGTCCGGGTCCTCCCAGGGTTGGAGGCCTTCGCCGGTGTCCACGCGAGGGCGCAACCGCCTGATGGCGAGGCGCGTCACCACCACCAGGGCTACGGCCGCCGCCAAGCCACCGATGAGCAGCGTGCTGAAACTCACCCAGGGAGAACTCCTCGCCGGAGACCCGGGGGCCGGCGCCGGTGGCCGCTTGGCGTCAACGGCCCACAGGTCCTCGAGCCCGTTAACGTCGAATCCATAGGCCGTGAGCAGGGCTTGCTCCGTCGTGCTGCCCTGGCCCAGTTCTCCAATGAACTGCTGGAACGGCTCGACCCCATACTCCTCGATCAGGTAAGCCAACACGCTCTCCGCCTTCTGATAGAAGGTGGTTATGGCCAGGGGGGTCCCCGAGACCCTGGTCATGGCCCGCAAAGGCAGGCCCCGGGAACTCAGGCTTTTCCCGCTGTAGGGAGTAGCGCCCGGCGCCACGTAGCTGGCAAACCCCTCGTCCAACCAGGAGGGCAGTGGGAGGGCGTTGGGTTCCAGCGCCTGGTCCAGCAGCAGATGCGCCGCCTCATGGACGATGATGCCGGTCTGGAATCCCACGCCAACGAACCCCCCGGTGGCGGGAAAGGCGAACCCCCCGAAAAGATGCAGTTCGTCGGTGGTCCGGCTTTGCCGGGGAAAGGCGTCCTCCGCCTCGTCGGGCCGGTTGTAGATGACTCCTCTGATTGGCCGGCCGGTCTCTATCCGAAGCAAGTTGAAGATGTGGTCCAGCCGCTCCTCCACATCGCGGGTCACCGCCTCGACCTTGGATCTTCGCAGGTCATGGTACAGCAGGAGCAGAGGACCGGCCTGAATCCGCTCCCACTCGAAACGATCGTCGGTGTACTCGATCACATTGGGGGAGGTTTCATGGACGTTGCCTCGGGCATCACGAATGACGTAGTAGTACTCCAGCGTGGCGCCGGGAGGCAGGTAGTTGGACCCGCCTATGCTGAGCCTGAAGCTCGCGGTGACGTGACGCCCGGTATTGAAGCCGGAATAGGCGTAGGACCAGATGCCATCTTCGAGGGTGCGGTAAAACAGCCGTACCTCGACGATCTCCGCCTCCCCCTCGGCGGCCAGCGTGAAGCTGATGCCGTCGGGGAAGTTGATCTCCGCGCGCGAGTCTAGGACCCGGATGCCGCCGCCGGACGCCCGGACCGGCGCAACCAGCAGGAAAAGCGCCAGGGCGGCGGCCAAGATGGCCACCGCCAGACGCGGGGCGGAGCTTACTGGTCGATGCATAAACATCCGAACATGACCGGAGACCGTGTCCTGGGGCCAAATCCCCCTGTTTCCCCTTTTTAAGAATGGTGTATGAACCGGAGACATAGCTTACGCCTGTTCGGAGACATGGTGGACACAAGACCTGCCGCAGCCTGGATACTTGCAGTGTCTTCTCTCTATTATACGGCCCTCAAAGCTCCCTCGGCTAACTGGCTCCCTCCGCCCGCTGCCGGGGCGTCTCGGCCGCCGAACGCTCCCGGCCCAATAGGGCGGCCTTGCGCTCGGGGCCCCAGCGGTACCCGCCAAGGCCTCCGTCCTGTTTGACCACCCGGTGGCACGGTACCACCAGCGGGACGGGGTTGGCTCCGCAGGCGCGGCCCACCGCCCGCGCGGCGGCCGGCCGGCCCACCGCAGCGGCAACCTGCTGATAGGACCGGGTCTCGCCATAGGGAATGGTCCGCAGGTACTCCCACACCTGCCGCTGAAAGGCGGTGGCACGGATGTCCAGCGGCAGGTCCGGATAAGCCAGGTCCCCCTTCAGATGGCGCACCAGGGCCCCGGCGGATTCGCCAAGGACTCCATCATCCGGGTAGAGCTGGGCCCCTGGGAACTCCTGCCGTAATTCGGCATCCAACTCCGTGTTGGAGCCGCCCAGTTTTACGGAGCACAGTCCTCGCTCGGTGGCAGCCACCAGCAGCCGGCCCAACGGACAGGCCACGATGGTGTAGGTGATGCTGGCCCCCCGGCCACCCCGGCGATAGGAGGCCGGGCTCATGCCCAGATGCCCCGTTGACCCCTCGTACAGACGGCTGGTGGAGCCGTACCCAGCGTCATACATCGCGCCGGTAACGTCCCATCCTTCTCTCAGCCGGGCCTTGAAGCGGTCCCGCCGGCAGGCATCGGCATACTGGCGGGGCGTGATGCCCATCAGCCGCTTGAAGACCCGGTGGACGTATCCGGGGCTGGCGCCAGCCTGGCCGCTGAGCTGGGCCAGGGTAGGCGGGCCGTCCGGATTACTTTGAATATACCGGCAGACAAGATTCACTATCTCCAGTGGCCGGCCAGCAGAAAAGGGTTGGTCGGGACGGCAACGGCGGCAGTGGCGGAAGCCCGCCCTCTCCGCCGCCTCGGGCTCTGGAAAGAAGACCACCTGCTCCCGATTGGGCCGCCGGCTGGGACAGGAGGGCCGGCAGTAGACCCCAGTGGAGCGAACGGCGTACACGAAGGCGCCGTCAGACCGTTGGTCACGGGCCAGCACGGCCTGCCAGCGGCGGTCCGGGTCACCATGCTCGATGGAAGAGGGTTGCACTTTGAGCGTTGCCATCTTATCAGCCTGCCTCGAAACGGTTGTAAATGCTTTTGAGGTTCCTTCCTAAAAAGGCTTCCATAACCCAGCGTACTGTACCTCTCAGGGAAAATCTATCCGAATCTTGCGGGCAAAGTTTTGCCGTTAGTAGGAAGCCGCGATCTGGCTCAATAGGATTGCTCTTTTGGTCATGTTTGCACCCTTGAGCGACGACATCGGGAGCACCAGCCTCGAATTGCCTGACATTATCTGAAATATAAAACTTTGTTTAATCATAATTCGAAGATTACTGACTTACACCCGTTGTTAAGTCGTACATTCGTTCTATATAATCCGATACCCGAAAGTAGACCGTTCGCGGCTGAATACGAAGTTCCCCCCTTTGTAAAAGGGGGGGCAGGGGGGATTTCCCCGCCAAATAAGAAGCCCTGAAGAGTTATCCCACAATGCTCAAATACAACCTCAAACAGACTCCACGCCACTTGCGTAAAGAAATGACCCATTGTGAGCAGATGCTATGGGCACAGCTGCGTAAGAAACAGCTCCGCAGTGTGCAATTCTATCGGCAGAAGCCCATAGGAACTTGTATTGTAGACTTTTACGCGCCCAACGCTAAGTTGGTGGTGGAGGTGGATGGATCACAACACCTGGGTCTAGAGCATACGCAGAATGACGCGGAACGGGATGCCTGCCCGGCAAGCGCAGGCCTGCGGATACTGCGCTTTAGCAACATGCAGGTATTGCAAGAGCTTGATGCGGTGGTGGATATCATCCTAAAAGTTCTTGTGAATCAAGTAGACGAAATCCCCCCTGACCCCCCTTTAACAAAGGGGGGATTCGCTAATGCCTGAACGCTTGATCGCCTGCGTACTGGTCACCCACCTTCCCATGAAAGCGGAGCTGCGGCGGTATCCCGAGCTTCGGGGAAAGCCGGTCGTTATAACGGAATGCTACGGCTCCAAGGATCTGGTGCTGGACAGCTCTCCCGAGGCCCGGGGAGTTGTCGCCGGCATGCCTCTTCAAGAGGCCGTGTCCCGGTGCAAGGACACGGTCTTGCTCCGGGCGGATGCACCGCACTACGAGTCGGCCTTCGACGCGGTGATCTGCTCCCTGGAGCAGCGGAGCCCCCTGGTGGAGAAGGCCGATCTGGGCCGCGCCTACGTGGGGCTGGACGGACTGGAAGCCATGTACGGGGATGAGGCCAGGCTCATAGCGTCGCTGCTCCAGGCGGTGCCCCAGGAGTTCAATCCTCGCATCGGAGTGGCCGGGGGGAAATTCCCGGCCTACGTCGCCGCGGTGACCAGCCGCAGCGGCCGGGCCACCAGGGTTCCGGAAGATGTAGCCGGGTTTCTCAAGGAACTCTCCGTCGACCTGTTGCCCCTGTCCTGGGACAACAAGACCCGCCTACACCGCTTCGGACTGCACACCTTGGGCCAGCTGGCGGCCCTTTCTGCAGGTTCGATCCAAGCCCAGTTGAAGGCTGAGGGGAAACGGGCCTGGGAGCTGGCCGGCGGCATCGACCGCAGCCCGCTGCTGCCCTTCCAGCGCGAGGAGGCGGTGACGGAATTCCTCACCTTCCCTTCGCCGGCCGTAACCCAGCCCGCTATTTTAATGGCGGTAGAGACGCTGCTGGGCCGCGCTTTTAGCCACCCCCAAATCCGCGGCAAGTATGTGCGCACGGCTGCCATCGAGAGTCAGGTGGTCCGTCACCCCCCGTGGACCAGGCGCTTCGCCTTCAAGGAGGCAGTGGGCAGCAAAGAGAGGGCCCTGTTCGCCCTGAAATGCCGGATGGATACAACCGTCCTGCCCGGCCCCTTGGAAGACATGAAGCTCACTCTGGCCGGGTTCACCGGCGAGTCCGGCATCCAGTCCAGCCTTTTCTCGGATGTCCGCAAGCGGGAGCAACTCCGGGAGATGATGCGGCAACTGGAGGCCCTCCTGGGCGGCAAACCGCCCATCTACCAGGTAAAGGATGTAGAGCCGTGGTCCAGAATCCCCGAGAGACGCCAGGTCTTGGTGCCCTTCGACCCTTGAACCTCCCGGTACCCATCGCCGTTGAGGAGGATGCCCGCCAGCGGCCCCTGGCCCTGATCCAACGGGGCCGCAGGCTCAGGGTGGTCACGATAGATGGCCGGTGGAAAATCGACGAGGAGTGGTGGCGGGAAAACCCCATCCTCAGGATGTACTACCAGGTGACCACCGGGGACGGCCGGCGCATTACCGTTTTTCGAGACCTCACCACCGGGAAATGGTACCGGCAAAGGGGTTAGGGCAAGCGATCAGCGGTCAGCGAGAGCACTCCCTTCCCCCCTTTGGGGAAGATCACATAAGTCCCTTCCCCACTTGTGGGGGAAGGTTAGGATGGGGGAATGAACGTCGCAAAAGCCAGAGAACTGAGGAAGAACCCCACAGAATCCGAGCGAACTCTATGGAAACACCTTCGCATGCGCCAGATCAATGGCTACAAGTTTCGCCGTCAGCAGCCTATTGGACGATACATTGTCGATTTCGTGAATTTCGAGAGAAGAGTGGTTATAGAACTGGACGGCGGGCAACATTCCCAACAAATAGTTTATGACTCAATAAGGACTGCCTGGCTGGAGGCTCAGGGATACCAAGTGCTCAGGTTCTGGAACAATCAGATTCTAAAGGAAGCTGAAGCGGTTAAAGCAACCATACTAAAAGCCTTGGAATGTGAGTGCGATGCCCCACCTTAATCCTCCCCCACAAGGGGGGAGGAGAGGTCGAGCCATGGAGGACTCTCCAAACCATTCACATCTTTCATCCAGACCCTGAAAGCTGACCGCTGACCGCCACATGTACGTCGAACTCCACTGCCACAGCAACTACTCCTTCCAGGAGGGGGCCTCTTCCGTGGAGGAACTACTCGTCCGCGCCAAGGAACTGGGCTACCCGGCGCTGGCCCTCACCGACCACGACAATCTGTGCGGGGCCATGCACTTCGCCGAGGTGGCCCGGAGCCTGGACCTACAGGCCATCACCGGCGCGGAGGTCACCCTCAAGGACGGCTCCCACCTGACCCTGCTGGCCGAGACGCGGCAGGGATACCGCAACCTGTGCAACCTCCTCTCCTACTCCTACATTACCGGCGGCCGCCGAACCCCCGGTTTGGACCCCAGACACCTGCCCGAGCTGGCCGAGGGCCTCATCCTGTTCACCGGATGCCGGAAGGGCCCAGTCTCCAGCCTGCTGGCGGAAGGCCGGCCGGAGGAGGCCGAAGGGGCGCTACGCCAATACCTGGACTGGCTCGGAACGGCCAACGTCTTCGTGGAGCTGCAGCAAAACCTGGTCCAGGGCGATACCCAGCGCAACCGGCGGCTCATCGAACTGGCCCGCGGGCTAGGCGTGGGAGTGGTGGCCGCCAACAACGTCCACTACCACGTCCCGGAACGCCACCGCCTCCAGGACGCCCTGGTCGCCATCAGCAACAACCAGAGCCTGGAGAACACCCACCCGCAACGCCGTCCCAGCGGCCAGTTTTACCTCAAGTCTCCGGAGGAGATGGCCGGCCTGTTCCGGGGATGCCCGGAAGCCATTGAGAACACCTTGAAAATAGCCGGCCGGTGCGCCTTCGACCTCACCAGAGACCTGGCCTACCGGTTCCCCGATTACCCCGTGCCCGAAGGCTTCACCCCCCAAACCCACCTGGAAAACCTCTGCTACCAGGCCGCCGGGCGCCGCTATGGCAGCGTCACCGAAAAGGTAAAGGCGAGACTCCAGGAAGAGTTTAGCCTGGTCCAAAGGCATAACCTGGCGGGGTTCTTTCTGATTTACTACGACATCATCCAGATAGCCCGCCAGATCATGATCGAGCTGGGCCTGAGCGACGCGGAGATACCCCTGGAAGAGCGGCCGCCGGGAAGGGGACGGGGCTCATCGGTAGCCATGCTGGTGGGTTACCTCATCGGCCTCTCCCACATCGACCCCCTCGAGTTCAACCTCTCCCTGGACCGGTTCCTATCCGACGACATAGGCTCGGTCCCCGACATAGACCTGGACTTCCCCCGAAACATCCGGGAAGAGCTGATCAAACGGGTCCATGAAAAGTGGGGATGGGACCACGCCGCCCTCACCGGGATGATCAGCACCTACCAGCTAAAGGGGGCGGTCCGGGACCTGGGCAAGGCGCTGGGGCTTCCCCTGCAGGAGGTCGCCAAGCTGGCCAAGAGGGCCGAGTCCTACAGCGCCAAGAGCCTGCAGTTGGAGATGCTGACCCTTCCCGAATTTCGGGACAAGGTGGACGCTCCGGTGTGGCGCGACCTCATCGACCTGGCCGCCCAGCTCGACGGCTTCCCCAAGTACTTGGCCCAACACCCCGGCGGGATGATTGTCAGCTCTTCTCCTCTCATCGACATGGTGCCGGTGCAGCCGGCCGCCATCGAAGGCCGCTATATCTGCCACTGGGACAAGGACGGCATCGACCAGGCCGGTTTCGTGAAGATCGACTTTCTCGCCCTGGGCACCCTATCCCAACTGCAGGATATCCTCCTGCTCATCGAAGAGCGGGAGGGCCACTACATCGACCTGAGCCGCATCGACTTCAATGACTCGGCGGTGTACGAGATGCTGCACCAGGCCGACACCATCGGCATATTCCAGGTGGAATCGGCGGCCCAGATACAGACCATCCCCCGCATCAAACCCCGGAACCTCACCGACATGGCCTACGAGGTGGGCGCGGTGCGACCCGGCGTTGGGGCCAATGACGGGGTCACCCTGTTCATCCAACGGCGTTCCCTGGGCATCCCCTGGGACTACGACCACCCCCTGGAGCAGCGGGCGCTGGAGCGGACCCTGGGGGTCATTCTGTTCCAGGACCAGGTGAACCAGCTGGCCATCGACGTGGCCGGGTTCAGCGGCGCCGAGGCTGACCAGCTCCGGCGGGCCTTCATCCGAAAGAACAACCAGACGCTCGTCGCCTTCTACTGGGAAAAGTTCCGGCAGGGTTCCCAGGGTCTGGGCGTCCCCGAGGACGTGGCCCAGACGATCTTCAAGAAGTTCAACGGCCAGTACATGTTCCCGGAGTCCCACGCCTTCGCCTTTGGTGTAACCGCCTACCACATGGCCTGGCTCAAGCACTACTACCCCCTGGAGTTCTTCGTCGCCATCTTCAACCAGCAGCCCATGGGGTTCTACAACCTGGAGACATTGAAAGAGGACGCCAAACGGCACGGGATCACCGTGCTCAACCCCGACATCAACGCCAGCATCGAAAAGTGCATCATCAAAGATGAATCCCTGTTGCTGGGGTTCTTGCGGGTGAGAGGAGTGGGCAAAACCGCGGCGGAATCGATCGTCCGGGCAAGGGAGCGAGATGGCCTCTTCAGCAGCCTCGCCGATGCCATGGAGCGGACCGGGTTGCTGCGGGAAGCCGTCGAAAACCTGGTGGCGGCAGGTGTCTTCGACTCGCTGCAAGCTGCCGCCGGACGAACCGGGGAAATCCCCCCCGCCGGCCCAGGAGCGATTGGCGAGTCGCCCCCACCACAAGATAGATTCGAAGGCAGGCTTGCCAAAACCCTTAGCTCCCCTTTCGTAAAGGGGGGATGGGGGGATTTCGACACTCCCACCATCAAACCGCGGCCGACGCCCGGCGCAGCCAGCACATCGGACCGCCGGGCGACGCTGTGGGAAGTGGGTCTGCGCTACCATCCCACGAAATCCGGGCCTGGCGGCTATCAACTGGCGCTCTCCCTTCCCGTCGAGCAGGACATGGCCGAACTGCCTCCCCAAAGCCGGTGGGAGGTCATGCTCGATGAATACCGCACCATGGGCCTTCACCCGGCGGGGCACCTGATGGCCATGCTGCGGCCCCACTTGCCCCCAGGGGTCCACAGCAGCCGGGAAATTCTGGAGCTGGCCGATGGCACGGAGGTAACCGTGGCCGGCCTGGCGATCCGCCGGCAGCGTCCCCTAGGCAAGACCGTGTTTGTCACCCTGGAGGACGAGTTTGGGCACATCCCCCTGGTGGTATGGCCCAAGGTGTACGAGCAGTACCGGCTGGTCTTGCGGGAGTCTGTCCTGATAGTAAAGGGGGAAATTTCCCGCAGGGAGGGCACCATGAACGTAGCGGTCAAGCACGTGGCGAGGGCCAGGGGGGGCCAAAACCTACCTAAGGCCAAGAACTGGCAATAGGCCGAGCGCCCCCAGCTTGACCTATCCCCAGAACGGGTGAAACCAACCAGTCCTCTCCTCCTTGCGAAGGAGGAGATAAGAGAGGGGGTCAAAAACGGTCAAGACGGTCGGAAAGACGCAGTCCCTTCCAGCTCCGCCTTCATGTTATCGAGGAACTTCTTCTCGTGGACGTTCCCTACCAGGGGCACGATCAGCCTCGTCAGGAACGACGTTCCCGGCATTTTGCCCATTTTGGCTTTCCGGGTGACCAGGGTCCCATCCTCTTGCGCCTCGACCGTCATCGCGAAATCAAGCTCCCAACCGTTGGGCATGACCACGTGAAACCCGAAACGTTCGTTCCGAGTCAGCTCGGTCACGGTCAGCCGGTCGGGCTCCTCGTTCCTGTCATGGGCCGAAGTGTACCTCATTCCAACGGATGGCCGGCCCCTCTGCCGGGCCTTGATGGTAACGTCATGGGCCGCCCATTTGGCGTGGCGGGTGAGGTCGCACATTGCTCTGAATATCCGGCTGGGTGGCGCCTGAATGAAGACCGTAGGCATTCCCCTTCCTTCCCCGGTCCAACGTGTCCCGGTCCAACGGGTCTTCCGCGAGGTATGCCTCCCGTGACCGGCGCCCCATTATACCCCGTCGCCCGCGGGTCCGTCTCCCTTTTTGCGTCAGGCCATTCCTTGTTCGCGCGGAAGCCCGGAGCATCACAACATCCGAAGCCTGATCCACCGTCAGGACCGTTGGGGCACTTTCCCACTTCGAGCCCCGGCTCGGTACTGACGGGCCCGCCCGCCGAAGATACGCTCCTCACGTCTCGTGCGCCTCGGATTCCAGACAGAACCCCCCGTTTGAGTTTGGCACAACACGGTATCTTTCTGTCTTGATAATTGCTCTTTTCTGATATTGACCACCGAAAAACCATTCGCCATAATTAGATTGGTTTCAATCGACCGGGCGGCGGGAGCGCTCGCACAAAGCGGCCACATCCCGATGGCCAGCGGGGCGCCGGCGGTCCGGAGGATACCCGGCCGTCGCCGGAAGGGCCGGATCCGCTGGACAGAACCGGAAGACCAAAGGCTTCCAACTGCTACAACACCCGAACGCGACGAGCGAAAGAGAGGGTTAACCATGGATATAGGCAAGACCCGAATCGAAGCTGGCACGGTTACATTCGCCCTTCAACACCGGTATCTGGACGGAGGAGCGCCCCATGCCGTGGGCGGCGGCAGCCGAGGCGGCGGCAATCCCACCCAGGGTGTCTGCATACAGGTAGCCGGCGACGTGGCCGGCACACCAACGGAGCTTTTGCGCTTCGACTGCTTCGACGTTGATGCCCACTACCACTATGGGCCCGAGAAGAATAACGAGCGAATCATGCTGGACCCAACGGTGACGGGTAACCCCATAGGCTGGACCATCAAACAGCTCCGTACCCGGCTCCCCGGCATGATCGAGAAAGCCGGCTACGAGGATTTGGCCCGTAAAATCGACGCCGGGCTCGTGTCTCAGAAGCTGGAAGAGGTGGAAGCGGCCGCCCGCCAATTGGCCGCCCAGGGCCGCAACAACGTGACTCACAATCGGGGCGACCAGGTAATTGAGGCTGGGAACATACGGTTTGGCCTGGAACTGCGGGCCGTGGGGACCGACGGAGGCATGGCGATTCATGTTCTGGCGGACGTGGCCGGCCAGGAGATCGAGCTGCTCGCCTTCGATTGCTTCCGGGACTACCCTCACTACCACTACGGGCCCAGAAACCGGAATCAGCGGATTTTTTGGGACAAGACCCTGGTGCCCGACCCCTTCGCGTGGTGTCTGGACCAGTTCCGAGCCGGGAAGCTGCCGGCCATGATTGAGCGGGCGGGCTACCCCAGCATCGCCGCGGCGGTAGATCAAGACCTGGTCGCCTCTAATCTGCCCGAGATCGAGAACACAGCCACTGCCATGGTCAATGCGGGCTCCGGGTAGGAGCCGGGTCCCCCAGCCTGGTTGCCCCACTCGTTGCACCGTGTTAGAGTATCTTTCAATTTCAGGTGGTCCGAACAAACTGTCTTGGTGGCTTCCGCCCAACTTCGAACCGGGGCCTGAATGGCCCCGGTGGATTTCAGATCGAAGGCCGCGATAGTGACTGCCAAATCATTATTCAATAACCGGGATACGTCAGGAGGCGCCTAGTGAAAAAACATGCCCTGCTGGCGTTTCTTTTGTGGGCTGTCCTGACCGCGGCCGGCGAGGCCGTGGCAATAACTTGGGACTACTTCCCCCTGGGCGCGGCGGAAGAGGCCGAAATCGTCGACGACGCTTTCAACGCCTTGGTGGTGATGTCCGTCCCGGTGATCGCATTCGTGCTGGCCGTCATGATCTACAGCGTTCTCCGCTTCCGCCAGCGGGGTGAACAGCTAGAAGACGGGCCTCCCATCCACAGCAACAAGCGGTTTGTGATCACGTGGTTTACAGTCACCTCTCTCCTCACCGTCGTGCTCATGATCTTTCCGGGCACCCTGGGCCTCCTAGAGCTGCGGGACCACTCCGACCCGGAAGATCAGCTGGTGGTCGCAGTGCAAAGCAGCCGGTGGATCTGGATTTTGACCTACCCAGAACAAGGGTTGACGACCACTGAGATGGTACTGCCCATAGGCCGGGAAGTACGTTTCGAGGTCACCTCCACCGACGTGCTCCATTCCTTCTGGGTGCCCGCCTTCCGGATGAAGATCGACGCGGTGCCCGGGCTGAAGACCTTTGTTTATGCGACGCCCGACAGAATAGGCACATTCAAGGATGACCCCGGCTACCGGCTCCAGTGCGCCGAACTGTGCGGCCTGGGCCACTCGGATATGCGGGCCATCGTCCGCGTGGTGGCGCCCGAAGAATTCGAGGCCTGGGTAGCCGAAAACAAGCCCAGCGCATCCCTGACCCGCTAGGAGTATTAGGATGGCGATGGCGTTTCTGCCTTTGTTGAGGGGGTGGGCCTTCGGCGGCGTGGGCTTCCTCCTCGGAAGTGGATTGGCCGCGGGTATACGGCAATGGATGGGCAATGACCCCTGGGTGGCGGAGCCCCTCATCACCGTGGGGTACGTCTTCGGCCTCATTGGCTGGCTCCTGGGCGTGGGCCTCTGGGGCACATGGGCCACGGAGTGGACGGGCGGTTCCCCCAGGGAGTACCCGGCCACCGGCTGGCAACGATGCTTCCGCTACAACACCGACCACAAAGTCATCGGCCTCCAGTACCTGGTCACCTTCGTCGTGTTCCTTCTGCTGGCGGGAGCCCTGGCAATGCTGATCCGGGTAGAACTGTTGGGTTCCGGCAAGGTCATCCTGGATTCCAACGACTACAACACCACCATGGGCCTCCACGGTATGATCATGATAGCCGTGGCCGTGGCCACCATCATTGGAGGGTTCGCCAACTTCCTGGTACCCCTTATGATCGGCGCCGACGACGTGGCCTTCCCCCGGATCAACGCCCTCAGCTTCTGGATCATCCCGCCGGTGGCCGTATTGATGCTTCTCTCACCCTTGATGGGAGGGTTTGACTCCGGCTGGACCGCGTACCCACCGCTGAGCGTGCTCAACGCCTCCGGCCAGCTACTGATCTTGCTGGCCTTCTTGACCTTTGGTCTGTCCTCAATCCTGGGCGGCCTCAATTTTGTGACTACGATCATCCTCTTCCGTGCTCCGGGAATGACCTGGTCCCGGATACCAATCTTCGTTTGGTCCATCTTCGCTGCAGCCCTACTCAGCGTGACGGCCACCCAGTTCGTGGCCTTTGGACTGCTGACCGTCATCCTGGACCGGGTTGCCGGGACGTCTTTCTACAATGCCGCCGAAGGGGGCAATGCCCTCCTCTACGAGCACATCTTCTGGTTCTACTCCCATCCCGCGGTGTACATCATGGTGCTCCCGGGCTTCGGAATCGGCCTTGAGGTGATAACCCACTTCTCCCGCAAGCCCCTGTTCGCCTACAAGTGGGCGGCGGGCTCTTTCTTAGCCATCGCGGCGATGAGCTTCATCGTTTGGGCCCATCACCTGTTCACCAGCGGGATGCCCGATTACCTCCACCTTCCCTTCATGATCTCCACCGAGTTGATCTCCATCCCCACGGGAGTGGTGTTCCTCTGCGGCCTAGGGACCATCTGGGCGGGACGGCTGTGGCTGACTACGCCCATGCTCTTCGGCCTGGGCTTCCTGCTCAACTTCGTCATCGGCGGCATCACGGGCATTTTCCTGGCCGACGTGCCCACCGACATTCACCTGCAAGATACCTACTTCGTCGTGGCCCACTTCCATTACACCATCATGGGAGCCGAAATCTTCGCGGCTATGGCCGGCGTCTACTATTGGTTCCCCAAAATCACCGGCCGCACGTACAACGAGATCTGGGGAAAGGTCCACTTCTGGTGGATGTTCTTGGCCTACAATCTCACCTTCATACCGATGTTCTGGGCCGGCTTGCACGGAATGAATCGCCGGAATCCCCTTTATCCCGAGGACCTGACCGACATCAACGTGTTCATCAGCATCGCCGCCTTTCTCTTGGGCGCCAGCATGGTGGTGTTCACGGTCAACCTGGTCTACTCCTGGGTAAGAGGCAAGGCAGCCCCTTCCAACCCGTGGCACGCCAGGACCCTGGAGTGGCAGACGTCTTCACCACCTCCGCTGGAGAATTTCCTCTACCCGCCGAGGGTGGTTGGTGACCCCTATGATTACGGCGTCCCCGGCTCGGTCCACGCCATAGTCGGTGTAGCCGGAGCATCCGACGCGCCGGAACTGCCCTCTACAAAAGCGAGCCGAGAGGAATCGATATGAGGCCCGCCTTCGCTACCCCAATTTCCGGAAGGAGGTAACCCGTGAAAGACTCCGACCTGAAGTCGCCGATGCGGGTGGGGCTGCTGGTCTTCATCGTCCTGGTGGTCCTGGCTGCGGGTGAGTACGTTCTGGGGCTGGCTGTGGATTCGGGCAACCTGGTTTACATGATTCTCATGAATATCGTGGACGCGGCGCTCATCCTGTATTTCTTTATGCACGTGCGCCAGCTGTGGCACCCGGAGGAATAGATGTCAGCCGATCCTACTGCCCGGGTCCAACCCCAATCAAGTGGCCGTGACCCGGCCCATTCAACCTCCGCCGGCGCGCATCACCCCAGTCGCTTGACCATCAACCGGCTCGGGCTGTGGCTGTTCATCCTTTCTGAAAGCTTCCTTTTCGGCGCACTCATCACTTCCCGCTATTTCCTCCAAGGACTGGCCCGGCCGGAGGACCTCAATCAGATGCTGGGCCTGCTCATCACCATAATCCTGATCGGGAGCAGCCTGACCGCTTACCGGGCAGAGATTTTCGCCGCCCACGGTAATACGGTGGGCTTTCGAAGAAACCTCCTGGCAACCCTTGGTCTGGGGGCCCTCTTCATGGCCGGGGTGGGGTGGGAGTGGAAAGAGGCGTTCGAGCACTTTCCGCCCCGTGGGGGGTTCGGGACCCTCTTTTTCACCATGACCGGAATTCACGCCTTCCACGTTCTAACCGGCCTGATCGCCCTGACCATCGTCTACAGATTGGGGAGGGACGGCCGGTTCACCCATGAGAACTACTGGGGCGTCGAGGGGACCGTCAAGTACTGGCACTTCGTGGACGTGGCCTGGGTGTTCATCTACCCTACACTATACCTGGTGAACTAGGGCCGCTACCGGCTTGCCAAAATGGTGTGCTTGCCGAAGTTCTGGCGGTGGAGACGGTTCAAGTAGCCCGGATGGTTGAGTGAACGATAAGGTCAGGAGAAGGGGCACCACCACCGGACGCCGAACTCACCCGGCACAGGCCGGGCTGCAGGCCGGCCCCTGGGAAGAAGAGGACAAGCGGCGGCCCGGAATTTACGCCTTGCTGTTCGTTCTCTCCCGCGAGACTACGGTAACCGTTGGCCGTCTCGGGCGCCTCGCCTTTCCGGTCGGATGCTACATCTATATTGGCTCGGCCATGGCCGGGATAGGGAATCGCATCCGGCACCACCTGAGCCCACACCCCCGTCCCCGTTGGCATCTCGACTACCTCCTCCCTCGCGGCAAGCCCGCGGCAATCATAGCCGGTCACACCTCGCGGCCGCTGGAATGCCAGCTAGCCATCTCTCTGGGCCGGCAGTTCGAGGTTTTTCGGCGCTTCGGCTCCTCCGATTGCCGCTGCCGCGGGCACCTGTTTCACAGCGAGGAGATGCCGCCCCTGGTCAGTGCGGTGCGAGAAACAATACAGGAATTGGGATGCGATCCGTTGGTGTTGTCCATCTCCCCACGGCTGGACTCCAAGAGGGAACCGGCAAGGCGGCGCCGGTAGCCAATCCGAATCCTGGCGCCTTGGTTAGGCAGACCTGCCCTGATACCTGAGAGCGATTGGCCAATCGCCCCTGCACGCGGGAACCTCCCGGTTCGTCCTCCCGGTTCGTCCTGCCGGTTCGTCCTGCCGGTTCGTCCTGCCGGTTCGTCCTGAACGTACCTGTAATGCGGCCCGGGGCCGCCCGCGCTTCCCTGGTTATTGGTAATAATCGGTCATTTCTCTGGAATATGTCTTGACATAGTGGGCGCAGCCATCGGAGAGTACAGGGTAGTTTTTTGATAATGTTTCGCCGATCACGGACACATGAATAGCGGATCACAAGACCCGAGAAGAGCAAGATTGGTTCGTTGCGCCAAAGAGGCCTTCGCCGGCAGGGGTTATCGCGCCACCAGCATCTCTCAGGTTGTCCGGGAAGCAGGCATCGCCAGGAGTACTTTCTACCTATACTTCGACAGCAAACTGCATCTATTTCAGAGCATCCTGGACACCTTCCTACAGGACCTGCGCGAGTCCATTCGGCCCATATCCCTGGCCCCGGCGGCGCCGACGCCCCTGGCCCAGATCCAGGATAACCTGACGCGGGTCCTCAACCTGGTTTTGGGGGAAAGGGACCTCACCCGCATAGTCCTGCACCAAACCAACACCCTGGACCGCACGGTGGTGCGCAAGCTGGAGGATTTATACAGCGAAGCCGCCGGGATGATACAGCGCTCCCTGGATTTGGGCGTTGCCATGAATCTGGTCCGGCGTTGTGACACGCGCCTCACGTCTTTCTCCATCGTAGGGGCGGTGAAGGAGGTGATCTTCCAGCTCACATCCTCGGAGGAACCACAGCCCGCGATAAAAGACTTGGTTCGGGAACTGTTGGAATTCGGAATGGGCGGAATTCTGGTCCAGTCCCGCAACTCGATAATGGCCACGGCCCGCCAGGTCCGGGATCCGGCTCTGGCGCCAGACCCGGCCAGGGCCAGACAATGACCCGCCGGATGTGACCGAAGGGTGCTGGCCGGCGCCCGGCCTCCGGCACGTTCGCCGGTGGCCGATAGACGAAATTTGATAAGAGGTTTGACGCCTTGAGCATAGTGCTTGACACCGGCCTTCATGGCCCCGGCCCGGAGCGCGGAGTTCCTTCTGCCAGCCTGATGATCGGCCTGGATGTGGGTTCGACCGCGGTGAAGGTAGTCGTCATGGACCCCGACACCGACGAGATCCTCTGGAAAGCCTACGGGCGGCACCAATCCAAACAGCCGGAAAAAGTCCTCGAGTTCCTTCGCCAAATCGAGGAAGCCTTCACCTTGATCCAGGGTGCGACGCGTATCTTCATCACCGGCAGCGGCTCCCGCATCATGGCGAAATTCCTTGGGGCCAAGTTCGTCCAAGAGGTCAACGCGGTCTCTCTGGCGGTGGAACAACTAGAACCGGACACCGGGTCGGTGATCGAGCTGGGAGGGCAGGACGCCAAGATCATCATTTGGTTCACCGATGAAGAGACCGGCGCCAAACGCAAAGTGCCCAGCATGAACGACAAGTGCGCCGGGGGTACCGGCGCCGTCATCGACAAGATCAACGCCAAGCTTCAGCTCAGCAACGGCGACCTACAGACCTTGCCGTATTTCGACGTCAAGCTTCACCCCGTCGCCGGCAAGTGCGGGGTCTTCGCCGAGACCGACATAATCGGGCTTCAGAAGCAGGGGGTGCCGGCCGAGCAGCTGATGGCGTCCCTTTTCGAGGCCCTCGTCCAGCAAAACCTCAGCGTCCTCACCCGGGGCAGCACTCTCCAGCCCAAGGTGCTCCTCCTGGGTGGTCCCAACACCTTCATTCCGGCCATTCGCGACTGTTGGAAGCACAACATCCCCAAGATATGGGAGGAGCGGAACACCCCGCTGCCCGAGGGAGTGGACCCGCAAGACCTGATCGTGGTCCCGGAAAACGCCGAGTACTTCGCCGCCATCGGCGCGGTGCTGTTTGGCAAGAGCGAAGATGCTCCCGTTGGAACGTACCAGGGCACCGCGGAACTGGAGGACTTCATCGACGTGGGCCGCACCCGGTTGCGGGAGGCGTCGGGAGACGTGGGGCTCTGGCGGACCGACGAGGAACTGGCGGAGTTCAAGCGGATCTTCGCCAGGGAACCGTGGAGCCCGGCCTCCTTTTCCCCCGGTCAGGAGGTCGAGGCCTTCATTGGCATCGACGGCGGCTCCACCTCGACTAAGGGCGTCCTGATGGACCCGGACGGCATCGTGCTGGCCACCGCCTACCAGCTATCCAAGGGCAACCCTCTGGCGGATAGCCAGGACATCTTGAAGAGCCTTCGTGAGCACGTCGAAAGCCAGGGGGCCATCCTCTCGGTGCTGGGGCTTGGGACCACCGGCTACGCCAAGGACATGCTGAAAGAGGCCCTGGCGGCCGATGTGGCCATCGTGGAGACAGTGGCCCACACCAAGTCCGCCCTGCACTACTATGACGACGTGGACGTGATCGTCGATGTGGGCGGCCAAGACATCAAGGTCATCATCCTCAGCAACGGCAAGGTCAAAGACTTCAAGCTGAATACCCAGTGCTCCGCCGGCAATGGCTATTTCCTTCAGAACACCGCCGAAAGGTTCGGTTACTCCGTGGAGGAATTCGCCGACGTGGCGTTCTCCGCCGAGCGGCTACCGGTATTCAACTTCGGCTGTGCCGTCTTCATGGAGACGGACATCGTCAACTTCCAGCAGATGGGGTGGGAAAAGAAAGAGATCATGGCCGGCTTGGCCCAAGTCCTGCCCAAGAACATCTGGCTATACGTCGTGGCGGAGCCCAACCTGGGCAAGTTCGGCGCCAACTTCGTCCTGCAGGGCGGCACCCAGCACAACCTGGCCGCCGTCAAAGCCCAGTACGATTTCATCAAATCGAGAGTGCCCGGAGTCAACATCCGCGTCCACCGGTTCACCGGGGAGAGCGGCGCCATCGGCGCTGCCCTGGAGGCGATTCGGGCGGCAGGCGGCCGGGATTCCACGTTCATCGGCCTGGCCGCGGCCGAGACCCTGGAATTCACCACCACCAGGGACGAGTCTACCCGGTGCAACTATTGCAAGAATACCTGCCTGCGGACTTTCGTGGATACCCGGGTGCCCGGAGGAGATAACCGCCGCTTCATCATCGCCACCTGCGAAAAGGGCGCCGTGGAGAAG
Organism: Dehalococcoidia bacterium; assembly: GCA_030753265.1. The sequence continues at coordinate 31,136 of JASMCQ010000055.1, read as the reverse complement.
GTGGAGGACATGCGGGTGGTCAAAGCGCGGCTGGACGAGGTCAAGAAGAACTACCCCAACTTCGTGGAGCGGGCGTCGGAAGAGCCTTTCCGAAGCCTCAATCCTCCCAAAGTGAGTACGATACGAAGGGACGACGGCCAAGACGCCGCCCGAAGGCCCAACAAGCTATGGGCCCGCCTCCTTAAACGGGACTCTCGTGAGCAGACTCCGGACTTCGGGGAGATCAAGAAACTGCGACGGGACATCAAGATCGGAATACCGCGGGTGCTGAACATGTACAGCCTGGCGCCCTTCTTCCGGTCATATTTCGAGGCCTTGGGGGTCGGCTCCCAGAACATTATTTTTTCCTCCCACACCAGCCCCGCCATGTGGTTCAAAGGGTCCCGGCGAGGCTCCATCGACCAGTGCTTCCCCAGCAAGTCGGTCATCGCCCACGTGCACAACCTCATGTTCGACCAGAGGGAGAGGAAACGGCCGAACATCATCTTCCTCCCCATCCTGCGCAAGCTGCCCGCCGACATTCCCAACGCGGTGGACAACGCTCCCTGCCCCTCCGTTTCGATCACGCCGGACGTGGTGAGAGCGGCCTATACCAAGGAAGGGGACGTCTTCGCGGAGCACGGCATCCAGTACATCACACCCGGCCTGGACATGGGAGACCCGGCGCTCTTCCGGATGCAGATGTATGACTGCTTCGCTCCGCTCCTGAAGATCACGGCTAAAGAGAATAGCGAGGCAATAGACATCGCCTTCCAGGCCTGGCAGGGCTCTGTTGACTCGCTGCGCCAAGAGGCAAGGGAATTGATGGAGCGGCTGGAACAGGAGGGGAGAGTCGGGGTAGTGATGCTCGGCCGGCCCTATCACAGCGATCCCGGCCTGAGCCACGAGATCATGGCCGAAATTCAGAGCAAGGGCTATACGGTATTCACCATAGACTCGCTGCCCAGGGATGAGGACGTTCTGGAGCGGCTCTTCGGAGATGAAGTGCGGGCGGGGATCATCCGTGACCCGATGGACATTGACGACGTGTGGAAGAACTCGTTTAGCCAGAACACCAACCGAAAAGTGTGGGCCGCTAAGTACGTGGCCCGCCACCCCAACCTGGTCGCAATCGACCTTTCCAACTTCAAGTGTGGCCACGACGCTCCCGTCTACAGCGTGGTGGAGGGAATCATCGAGGCCTCGGGCACTCCCTTCTTCACGTTCCATGACATCGACGAGAACAAACCCGCGGGCTCCATCAAGATCCGGGTTGAGACCATCGACTACTTCCTGCAGCGCTATCAAGAGGAGCTGCAACAGCATAGTAGCGCCGAAAACGAACTGCAACGTCTGGTGGCGGCCTATAAATCTGGCTTAAGACTGGCCTACGCCGGGGCCGCTACCAACGGCTCCGGCCACAATGACCACGACGCGCCACTCCCGGTCAATGGGACCATACCCCATCCCGGCGGTGCGGGTTGGGCACCGGAGAGCAACGGAAACGGCAACGGTCACCGGAAGCTGCCGGTAGGGAACTCCAACGGCGCTCCGGGGCACAATGGCAACGGTCATCACGCTCGGCCGGTCTCAGGGTCTATTGGCCACAATGGCCATAACGGTAATGGAAATCACGCCGACGCCGGCCAGGACGTAGACACCTACGACCGGATTCGGGCCCAAAACACCGCCGGCGACCCGCCGCCGGTTGACATCCCCAACGCATCGGCGAACTGCGGCCCAATAGCGAATCTGGTCAACCTCAAACTGCCACCGGTTCCGCAGGCCAAATCAAGTCGCGCCGCCAATCCGGTCAACCGCCGAGAGGGCGCATAATGGCCAAGCTACTGCACGAGCGGGAGATCGAAGATAGGGCCCTGGAATACGAAGGCCGCCTTCGCAAGGAGATGGGCCTGGAATCAAGGGAGGTCCGGCACTTCCAAAGGCCGGTCGAGCGCCCTTTCACCAACTCCCAGAAAAAGACCACAACCATCTTGTGGGGAGGCCTATCCGTAGCCCACGAACACCTGCTCTCGGAGTCGATGCGGCGGCTGGGCTACAACATACGTCATCTTCCTACCCCGGACAACGAGGCCCTGGCACTGGGCAAGGAACTGGGTAGCCGCGGCCAATGCAATCCCAATTACTACACCGTGGGCAACCTGCTCAAACACCTCAAGCTACTTCGGGCCCAGGGCGAGCAGGACATCGAGGACCGCTACGTGTTCGTCACGGCCGGCGGCTGCGGACCCTGCCGTTTTGGTATGTACGAAGCTGAGTACCGCAAGGCGCTTCGCGACGCGGGCTTCGGAAGATTCCGGGTATTGCTGTTCCAGCAGAGCGGCGGGCTGGGCCAGAGCGCGGAAGACGCCGCCCTTCAGATCAACGCCGGGTTTGCGAGGGCCTTGCTTCAAAGCTTCATGCTGGGCGACGTGATCAACGACCTGGGGTATCAGATCCGCCCGTACGAGGTTAACTCGGGGGAGACCGACCAGGTCATCGAAGAAGCCAAGGCCGCCGTGGGTGAAGCCCTGAGGGAGGGGCGCGCGGCCTGGCGGGTCCTCCGCCGGTTCAGAAAGCGATTCGCCGCCATCCAGGTCGACTACACCCGGGTCAAGCCCAAGGTGAAGATCATCGGCGAGTTCTGGGCTCAGACCACCGAAGGCGACGGCAACTACAAGCTTTTCCGTTGGTTGGAGTCTGAAGGGGCTGAGGTGGCGGTGGAGCCCCTCGGAACGTGGATCGAATACTTGATCCACATTGCCAGGCAGAACGCAGAAGAGAAGCTGCTAATCGACAAATCCAAGAAGAAGTTGATTCGAAAAATAAAGCTGTTCCAGATCGGTATCCGTTGGTGGTATAACTTGTACCGATGGTCCCTGGGGTTCAAGCCCGAGGCTCTGCCCAATCAGAAAAAACTGGCCGAGTACGCCCACGCCTACTACAACACCCATCTACGGGGGGGAGAGGGACACCTGGAGGTGGGGAAGAACGTCATGGTCGCCAAGGAACGGCACGCCCATATGGTGATCTCCCTCAAACCGTTCGGCTGCATGCCCTCCACGATGAGTGACGGAGTGCAGAGCAAGGTGGTTGCGGACTACAAGAGCGCCATCTACATCCCCATCGAAACCTCGGGCGACGGCGAGGTTAACGTCAAGAGCCGCGTCCAGATGAAGCTGTTCGAGGCCAAAGTCAGGGCCAGGGAGGAAATGGCCGAGGTCCTGGCGGCCAACGAGGTCACCATCGAGCAGGTGCGAGACTACGCCGTAAAACACCCCAAATACACCGGCTCCATGCGCGTGCTGCCCGGCCATCACTGGACCGGTACCGCGGCCAAGTTCGTTGCCGACGTCTCCCGGCGCCGCAAAATGCCGCTCCGTCGGCTTCGCTTCGCCCGCCGGAGCCCGTCCCAGACCCAGAACTCCTAGAAGCAATGGCGGAATTCCGCGGTGGGCTCCCCACCCGAGTCCTTTCCGGAGGGGTTCTCCGGGGACCCCAGTCTCCTGGGATAGTCCTCGTAGGGCCTATACAATAGCCGGCGGCCGCGCTTCAATGGGCGTCACCACTAGCGGGAACTATCCGTTCGTCCTGAGATTGTTGAAGGACCGAAGGCGGCCTGCCTTGGACTCTTTGGGAAATCCCCTACCAGTCCACTTCCTGAGTCCCGGCCTCCCGTATCCCGCTCTCCGTCTGACGCACGAACCTCGCTTTCTGCCACATCTGCTCGATGTTCTTGGCGTCACAGTAGCTCATTCCGGACCGCAGGCCCGCCAGCAAGTGCTGCATGACCTCCTTGGCAGATCCCCGGTGGGGCACCGGCGCCTGGACGCCCTCCGCCGTCACCTCCAATCCGGACGATGACCCGCCGCCCCACCCCACCGTCGGATCGTCCCGGATAGCCCGGTCCATGGCCGCCTCGGTGGACGCCATCCCCCGGGCCACTTTCATCTTCCTGCCCTTGCGCACTATGACAAACCCGGGGCTCTCGTCGGTTCCCGCCAGCAGGGAGCCCAGCATTATCGTGGAGGCCCCGGCGCCGATGGCCTTGGCGACATCGCCCGGGTTTCGGACGCCTCCGTCGGCGATTACGGGCACATCGTGCTTGTGAGCCACCTCGGCGGCCTCCAGCAACGCAGTAAACTGAGGCACGCCAACCCCCGCCATCTGCCGGGTGATGCACATGGACCCTGGACCCACTCCAACCTTGACGGCGTCAACCCCAGACTCGATTACACGTTCAGTACCCTCGGCGGTAGCCACGTTTCCGGCCACCAGAGGAATGGCCCCAAAACACTCCCGGAGCTGGCGAACGGCGGATAGCATCTGGGCCGAGTCGCCGTGGGCGATATCCACCACCAGGGCGTCGGCCCCCGCCTCCACCAGATCACGGGCGCGTTCCAGGAAATCGCCCACCACACCTACCGCCGCCGCCACCCGCAGGCGCCCTTTCTCGTCGCGGGTCGCCATGGTCAGGGCCAAGTCACGGGCCAGGTCCTTGGCGGTGATCAGGCCCACCAGCCGGCCTTGTCCGTCCACCAAGGGCAGCTTTTCCAGACGCCGCTCGGACAGCGCTTGACGGGCCCACTCCATCGAAACCCCGGAAGGAGCACTCAACAGGCGCTCCAACGGCGTCATGCGCTCCGCGACCGAGGTACCCTCCTCGGTCAATTCAACGTCACGCCAGGTCAAGATGCCGAGGAGGGTCCGATCCTCTCCAAGCACCGGCAGCCCGTGAATGTTCAGCTGTTGCATGAACTGCCGCGCTTCGCCGACCGTGGCGTTTGGCGAAACTGTGTAGGGGTCTTCGATGACCCGGCTCTGGTAGCGCTTCACCTTGACCACCTGCTTCACCTGGGCGTCTATGGGTAGGAACCGGTGAGTGACACCGATCCCGCCAAATTCCGCCACGGCGATGGCCATCCTCGCCCCAGTGACCGTATCCATGTTGGAACTAACGAACGGGGCTTTGAGAATAATTTGCTTGGTGAACCGGGCGCTGCAGTCCACGTCTCGTCGGCTGATGACAGACGAAAACCGTGGCCTCAGCAGCACATCATCAAAGGTCAGTGCCAGCGGGATAGAGTCCAAAGTACACCTCGTTCTAACTTAGTCGCCCTTTCGATGGTATCACGAGGTGGCGCTAAGTGGCATTCCGCCGTGTCACTCCGGCCGGATCCAAGATCTGGAGCCCCGTTCGGCAAATTCCATGCAGAATGGCCTTGGGTCAAAAGCACTCTGAAACATGTCACCCTTCACGGGAGGAAGGAAATGGCTCGCAAGAGATCACAGCGGCCGGCCGGCCGAGCGCCGGGTGACGCATTATTCCGGTCCGGTTAATGCTTCCATGGTGGTCAAGTAGCACTGGTAGGCAAGTGGCGTAAAGCAGACGAAGCTCACATGTTTGACCGACTCACTCGTCCGCAGAAAGTCCCTGGTCTCGGTGAGCGCGATCAAGGTGGCCCGTTCCAGGGGAAAGCGGTAGGCTCCGGTGCTGATGGCCGGGAACCCGATGGAGCGCATGGCGTGCCGCTCCGCGAGGGCGAAACAACTCCGGTAGCACCGGGCCAACAGCTCATCCTCGGCGTGTCCGCCCCCCCCCACCACACCGGTCCAACGGTGTGAATCACCCAGAGCGCGGCCAGGCCATAGCCCCCGGTGATCTTGGCGTCGCCCGTCTCGCAGCCTCCCAGGCTCCGGCACTCTTCGAGCAACCGCGGCCCGGCGGCACGATGGATCGCTCCGTCGACACCGCCGCCGCCCAGAAGGGAGCGGTTGGCGGCGTTAACGATGCCGTCGGCCTGTAGCAGGGTAAGGTCACCCTGTACGACGGCTATCCTCTCGAGCATTACTGGTACTTCCTCTCGAAAAAGGGCGTCACCAACACAGTTCGTAGGGATTTTCCCCGTTCGTGGTGAGCTTGTCGAACCACCGGCCCCAGGCCCCTCAACAAGCTCAGGGCGAGCGGATGATCCGAGCGGTTACTCCCGATACCAGGTACTAGCCTTTGGTTGAAAGCCCCGCAGCCTCGATTCCCGCCCTCGCGGCATCCTCGTCCTGCTGGCCGGTGCCGCCACTACCGCCGATGGCGCCGACAATCTCGCCGTCACGAAACGCGGGCAGCGCGCCCTGGCCGGGGATCATGTGTCCTCCCTCCATGGCCATGAGACCCCGCAGGACCGGCGACTGGGCGTTGTCCGCCATATCGGCGCTGGACCGGCCGAAACAGGCCGCGGCCAACGCTTTGCCCCGGGATATTGCTGGTGTCCGCCACGAGGCGCCGTCGGTCCGGAACATGGCGATCAGGTCGCCCCTGGGATCAACCACCGAAACGCTCATCTTGGCGCCCATTGCCAAGACCTTAGCTTTGGCCGCCGCCAGCGCCTTTTCCGCTTCCGCGAGTGTGATCGATGCCATATTGCTCCCTCCTCGGAAAGTTGGAGGCCTACATTGTAGTCGAAAACCGGGTAGGCGGGAATCGGTGCCTTGAATACAGCGCGGGGGAAAGCCCGCCCGGGCCCGGCGGGCCGGGGACTGCGGGCAGGCTAGGGAAGAAAGGCCAGGGTTGGAGCGGTGAGGGCTTGGTCGTCGACCGCGAAGCTGCCCGCTGAAACCTCGGTGAGGATGTCCAGCAAGGTGGTGGCATCGTGAGCGGCCACATCCTGCAAGGTCAGCGGGCTGGTCGACCCGCTGGCCCCAACTATCTCGAAGGTGATTACGGCCACGGGGCCATCTCCGTTCATACCGTTAACGTCGATCATTCCCGCCCAAACTTGGCCCGGGGACCCATCGCTGGTCTCGATCAGCGCACTGCCCGCCAGAGCGCCCGGCTCGATTTTGGCCACCCGCAGGACCGCCGGCTCGTACAGCAAGACGAATTCCAAGCTTCCCACGTTGTTGGCCTGTTCCAGGTAGATAGGCGCCACGATGTCGGTAGGAGGAGCAGGGGTTGGCTCGAGAGTGGCAACCGGGGTGGCGACAATCAGTGGTGTCGCCGTGGGCAGCGGCGTGGCCGGGGGAGCCGTGGGAGCCGGCGTAGCCGTAGGCGCCGCCGTGGGTAAAGCTGTAGGTGCGGGTTTCTTAGTTGGAGCAAGTGTTGGGGCCGGAGTCGGCGTGGGATCGGGCGTCACTTCATCGTCGCCGCCGAAGACGCCGAATACAAATAGCGCCCCCACGAGAATCACCACGGCCGCAAGCCCGCCCAGCACCCAATATTTGCTGGCGCTCAAGGCCAGAAACGATATGTCCAGGAACCACTTCATGCCGGCTCCTCTACCCGGGCCTCGCCCATGCCATGATTTGCAGGGCGTCTTCCGCCGTGACTTGCCCGTCCCGGTTTACGTCCATCACCGAGTCCGCCGGGCTTAGTTCTCCGGAGATCCTAAGGGCGATGAGAGCGTCCAGCACAGTGATTCTTCCGTCCCCGTTGCCATCTCCGCCAATCCGCTCTCCGACGGTCACCTCGCCATCGACGAGGCGGAGCGGCAAGAGCTTGCTGGCGAAGTCGCTGGCCAGGTCCTCCGAGAGGATCAGCGGGCTACTGGCGCCCTCCTCTCCAAGGATTCTGAACTCTACTATCACGGCCGAGCCACCGCTACTCACTCCGCTGGTGGAAGAGAATCCCAGGCGGATAACGCCGGGAACGTCCGCGTTGTAGCTAAAGGTGGCGCCAGACAGACGGGAGCCCCGCAGGACCCTGACCACCTCCAGCACCGCCGGGTCGTAGCCAAGGGTGAAGCCCAGGCTGCTCAGCTCCTGCGCCCCTTCCAGCACCACCGGGACGCGGACAGTCGCGCCCGAAGACCCCATCCGGGACTCAACTATCAGCGCCGGCCCCGGCGGAGTCGGAGTCGGACCGGCGGGCGTCGGCGTGGGTGTGGGCGTGGGTGTGGGGGTCGGAACGGGCACGCCGATCCCGGATAGGATGGTGACCTGGTAGGTCCCGGCGGGATCGATTGCCTCGTTTGACCTCGAAACCACCAGAACGTACCGGCCGGTTATCGGCGCCTGCCAGGAGAGGGTGGTGCCGCTACCGTAGTTGGAAGCGGTGAACCCCAACAGCGCGTGGCTGACCGTGAATTCGACGTTTTCAGCCGAGCCCAAATCCACCTGGACAGTATATTCGTCGCCTTGCTCCGCGTCGAGGTAGAAGTAGTCGAGGTCGTCGGGGGGGCTTATGGCGCCGGCCATGGCGTTGCCAACGATGATCCGAGTAGCGTTGGCGGGTACTCCGCCATGCCGGTCCTCCAGAGATGCATCCGCGGTGATCTTCAGCCGGTAGGTGCCGGTGGGGTCTTCAACCCTGGGCGACCCGGAGACCTCGATGAAATAGTCATCGCTGTCGGGGGCGGTCCAGACTACGTCGGTGCCTTCTCCATAGTTTCTGGCGCCGGTATCGGAGCCACCGCCAATCTTGTCCACCGTGAGAGATACGGCAGAGGCCGTGCCATACATCAGCTCGAAGATATATTTCACTCCCCTGCTGGCCCGGAAGGAGAAGTAGTCGTAATCTCCCCGGGGGCTGATAGCTGCCTGGTAAGTGCTTCCGATGGTGGCCGGGGTAGCAGTTTCCCGGGTCTCGCCGTGGCGGTCCTCCAGCGCGATCGTCGCTTCGACTCTGAGAGTGTAGGTGCCGATGGGGTCGTCAACCTGGGCCGCGGCGGCAATGACGACGTAGTAGACGTCGCTAACAGGCGCGGTCCATTCGATATTAGTGCCCACTCCCCCGTTCGAGACCTCCGTTCCGGCGCCGGGCTTCGCCACCTCTATCTCCACACCCTCGGCGGTACCCAGCACCACGTCGATGGAATAGGTGACCCCACGCCTGGCCTGAAATGAGAAGTAGTCGCGGTCGTTGGCCGGGCTGATCGCACTCTGGTGTTCGTTGCCAAAGTTGGTGACAGTGGATTCGCTCCTCGAATCCCCATGCCGGTCCTTGAGGGTGGTATCCCCATCGACAATGAGGGAATAGGTGCCCACGGGGTCTCTGACCTGGGATGAACTGGAGGCGACCACATAGTAAGTGCCGGTGGCCGTGGCCAGCCATTCGACCTGAGTGCCAATGCCGCCGTTGGAGGCCACGGTGTTTCCCGTGGGTCCTTCAAACGAAAGGCCGATGCCTTGCACCGTGCCCAAATCGGCGGCGACGGCGTATCTCGCGCCTCTAACCGCCTGGAAAGAGAAGATGTCCTGGTCGTCCCCCGGACTGATTGCTCCCTCATGCGCGTTGCCGAAGTTAACGGGTGTCGCTCCGGAATGGGCATCGCTGTGCCGATCCTCGAAAACGGTATCAGCGCTGAGTTGGACCAGGTAGGTGCCTATGGAATCCCTGAACCGGCTGGAGCCGGATACGTCTATAAAATAGGTGGCCGACGCCGGGGAAATCCACTCGAGGCTGGTGCCGATACCTCCGGTCGAAACCTCGGTGGCGCCGGTTGGCGTGACCACGGAGATTTCCACCCCTTCCGCGGTGCCAAGCTCGACGCTGACGGTGTACTTCACGCCTCTGGAGGCCGGGAAGGAGAAGTAATCGTGGTCATCACCGCCCTGATTACCCCCGGCCAGGCCGGGCTGGTTGGTCCAGGGACTGATGGCGCCCTGATAGATGTTGTCGGTTTCAATGGGGGTTGCTCCAACCAGGATCTCGCTGTGCCGGTCTTCCAAGGAAGCGTCGGCGGTCACTTCCAGCGTGTAGCCGCCCAGGATGTCCAATCCAGTCACAGCGTCCATGGTGCCGGAGACTTCGACAAAATAGGTGTCGGGGGTACGCGCTATCCACTCTACGCTCTTCCCGCTGGCCAAGGTCGTAAAGACCTGGCCCGGTGAGCTTCCCGCCCCCCGGTCCACGGAATTAACCACCTGCATGTTGGCGTTCTCGATGGTGACCAGGTCCAACACGAGGGTGTAGCGCGTCCCCCGCAGGGCAGTGAAGGAGAAATAGTCGACATCGAAGAGGATTTCGGTGGAACTGATTTCGCCGGTGACCAGGCCGGCGCCAACTTCCAGGGGTGTGGCTTGGGTCCGGTAGTCCCCATGATCGTCATCGGCCCAGGCGATGCGGGAACCACCAAGCAAATCCGCGGCCACGGCGGAGAACAGCACCACCGACGCCAGACCCACCAGCAACGCCAGGCTGCGCATCTCCGCCTTCCCCTCCATCGCCACCGGCCTCAGGCATGGCCGTTACAGACGGTAAGAACTCCCCCGGTAGTCCCGGGGCCCAGCTAAATTCATGGATCGAACAACGACCTACCTTTACAGGTAGTCAGCCTCATTCGCACCACCAGATATTGTAGTAGTTTGTTTTCACGCCGTCAATCGCGCAGCGGGACGTATCCGGCGCAGAATTCGCAGTGTCATGGTAATGAGCAAACTGCTGCCGTTCCAGTATGGTTTGTGGCGGGACGGTTGGGGAAGACGTACCGAAGGGTCACCTGGGCCGGGGCGTGTCGTCATTAGGCAGGTAGAATGAGAGCTACTGTCTGGAGAACATGTCGTTGATCCGGACCCGGCGATCGAAACGGGGCTCCCGTACCAGCTTGGGATTGACCGCATAGAGTTCCGGCAGGGCCGCCAAAGCATTCCACGCCTCGCCGTTGTGAAACTTGACTCCCTGGTGCGACTGGAAGCGCAACAGGTCCGGGGCCAGCTGCTCCCACCCGGTTGTCGCGGTGGTCGACACGAGCCGTTGGTCATCCCCCGATTGCCAGGTCAGGGGGTCCGACATGTTGTCAGAACTGACCGAAGCAACGATCAAGGGGCTGGCCTAGCCTAACCCACCCGCACGTACTTGTCTACGCTCTTCTCCGAGCCCAGGGCCAGGTAGATGTCTCCGTGAGCGTCCACCCACGAGCCATGGGCCGAACGGGAGGGCCAGCGAGCCAGCACCCTTCCCTCGCCGTCCAGCACGCTTATCTGGGCCGGCTTGCCGTCTTCGGGGCGCTCGCTGATGTAGAACATGCCCTCTTTATCCTGAGAGATGTCCAGGGGGCGTTGCATATCGGTCCACATCGTGATGTACTGGCCGTCGGCGGAGAAGACCTGAACGCGGCTGTTCTCCCGGTCGCACAGGTAGACCCGGCCGTCCCGGCCTACCACCAGGCTGTGCGGCAGGTGGAACTGGTTGGGGCCTCCTTTGCCGGGCTCGCCCCAGGAAGAGATGAGGCTGCCGTCGCCGGAGAAGCGGTGCACCCGGGCGTTGCGGTAGCCATCGGAGACGTAGAGGTCCCCCGAAGCGGCTGGGACAACCTCGGTCGGAAAATTAAAGGGCCCGGCGGCCCGGGGCGCCACCTCGCCGGCGACCTCGCAGCCGGTGTCCGAGTAGAAGCCATGGGTGCCGAGTATCTGAAGCGGCTTGCCGTCCAGGGTGTACTTCATCGCCACCGAGCCTTCCCGGTCGGTGAGGTAGACCACATCGTCGGTGATGTTGAAACCATGGGGGCTGACGAAGTTGCCGTCACCCCAGGAGCCGATGAAGTTGCCCTCCCGGTCGAAAATCACCACCGGCGGGTCCTTGCGCTGGAAGAGGTAGACCCGATCCTGAGAGTCAGTGGCAATGGCGCTGGTCTGGCCGAAGGTCTGCCCCGCGGGCAGCTTGGCCCAGTCCTTGATGAGCCGGTACGAGTATTTCCCGGTGCCTACCGTCGTCATGGGTCAATTACCTCCCTCCACTTGATTCCAGTGGTTGTCTACAGGGAAAATACTATCACATGAAAACCGGCTCCCGAACACCTGGCGGCCGGTCACGCCACGACGCCACAACGGGAGACCGCCGCCGACAACGAGGAGGTATCTGATGCCGGGACTGGAGGGTAAAGTTGCCCTGGTTACTGGGGCCGGGGGTATGAGGGGGGTCGGACGCGCCACGGCGCTGAAGCTGGCCAGCCTGGGCGCCGACGTCGCATTGACCGACGTGCACCGGGAGACCGAGGACCTGCCACCGGGAGAAGTGACGGCGGGATGGCGCGGCATCGACACCGTGGCTCATGAAGTAGCGGCCCTCGGCCGGCGGTGCCTGCCGGTGTACTGTGATTTGAAGATCGCCTCCCAGATCGAGGCGATGATCGGCCAGGCGGTGGACCACTTCGGCCACCTGGATATCCTGATCAACAACGCCCGGGCGATAATCGGGCGGGACCGGGTCCCGGTTACTGAGCTATCCCAGGAGGTCTGGGACCACTTCCTGGCCGTCAACACCACGGCGGTCTTCCTCTGCACCAAGCTGGCGGGCCGGCAGATGGTGCGCCAGGGCACCGGCGGCCGGATCATCAACATCGCTTCCCGCGCCGCCAAAACGGCCAGTGCCCTGGGGGCCGCCTACTCATCGTCCAAGTTCGCCGTCATCGGACTTACCCAGGCCTCCGCCCTGGACCTGGCCCCCCACCGCATTACGGTGAATTCGGTGTGCCCCGGACCGATCAACACCGACCGGCTCAGCTACGATGAACGGGACCGGGCGGAACAGCAAGGGGTCACCCTGGAGGAGTTCCGGGCGCAGGTGGTGGAGAAAGCGGGCAACGCGACGCCTCTGGGCCGGATCGCCGAGGCGGAGGACGTGGCCAACGTGGTGGCTTTCCTGGCCGGAGAGGAAGCCTCTTTCATCACCGGCCAAGCCTACAACGTCAACGGAGGGGTGTTGTTTCACTAGGAGCCTATCCGATCTTCAGCTGCCGTAACTCGACGAGCCCACCACGAACGGGGAAAACCCGTACCGCCGGAGGAAATCAGCTCTACCGGATAACCATAAAGAAGCATGGGGGCAGTGGTACGGGTGGATGCCGGGGCTTCAGGTGCGACGGGCATCGCCAGGGGAGCTGGCCTGGGCGTCGCGGCCGGCGCCGGGGTGGAGGTGAAGCAAGACTGGGCCTAGGCCCCTCCGTCGAACACGTGCAAGATGAGCAGCTCGACCTGCCCGCCGGGAAGGACCGTTTCGGTGCCCGCGAGGGTCTGTATATGCACGCCATCCACAAACATCGCCATGTGCTGGGGGGGCATTCCATCCCGGGTCAGCACCCGCCGCGCGAAGCCTTCCCCGCACAGGACCGAGAGCTTCTCCAACAGCGTCTGCACGGTGCTCCCTTGGGGAAGCTCCACTTCCCACTCCCGCTTGCCGGTAATCTGCCGGAGTTCACCCATCATCACTGCCTTCACGGCCACCACCGGCTCGGGCTCCCCTCCGCTGCCCGGCCGGGGCGCGGCGGCGTTTCTAGACTGGGTATCCATACACCCCCACCCGCAAGAAGACATCCCGGAGGACGACTCCCCCGGTCAGGACAGCCAATCCACCTAGCACTAGGATCACTATCTCCGCTGTGCCCGACCCGAGCAGGCCGCCCGTCTCCAGAGCGAGGAACAGCACGGGAAGGAGGATCCCGATCCCTACTAAGCCCAGCAGGAAGGCCCACCGCTGTTCTCCCCGCAGCAACCGGCGCACCGACTCCCTCGCCGGCGCCGTGGCCGAAGCCATGACCATCAGGTAGAACAGAAGCCCGAAGCCATTCCCCACCGATAAGGCCAGCGTTAACACCTTTAACCTGGAAGTAATCTCGTCAGCCTCTACTATTGCCCCCAGCATGAGAAGCACGGCGCCTCCCGCCAGCAAGGAGTTGGCGATAAACAACAGAGGCAGAAGGGGTGTGTTCCAGAAGGGTATCGACGGCCACGACGAAAGGACAAGCCCAGTGTAGGCCATCAACAACATCGCAAAAACCAGGGCCAACGATCGGAGGATGGTGCCCGCCGCCGTTCCTTCTTCCCAAGGTAGCCCTTCAAGCCCCGGAATCGAAGGCAGTAAAGCGACGAAGCCGAAAATACCGAACACCGTCACAATGTACGCCCCTCGGCTCATCCAACTGGTCCGAGGCCGGCGAAACACGTTCAGAAAGCGCCGGCGAACGCCCAGGTGAGCGAAGAGGAAAAGGGTGCCCGCCCCGGCCGCCACCAGCCCTGCCCATGCTCCCACGTCGGCCGGCGTGTCAGCAATGAACCCGTAGCGGTGCAACATCACCGCCAAAAAGAAGAGTCCGGCCCCCGCCCCTTCCAGGAAGAGGTCCAAAGCCACCGACGCACCCCATGCCCGTTGGGGCCGCAAATCCCGGACAAATAGCTCTGTTGATTGTGCCAAAGCCCCCCCTGGGTTATGTGAGGTAGTAAAGGCCCGGTTCGGTACCCAGTTCCTCCCGGGGCCGGTAAGAGTTGCGTTCCCGGAGAACCCGATGTAGAGGGCTCTCCGGGTCGTCCAGGTCTCCGTAATTTAGGGCACGGGCGATGCAACTCTCCACACAAGCCGGCGCCAGTCCCCGCTCCAGGCGGGTGTAGCAAAAGTTGCACTTCTGGACGGTGCCGCGCCGGAACTCGGCGTATTTCACCTCTTCGAAGGGGGTGAGTTCTTCCCCGAAGTAGCCCCCCTTTGTTTCCCAGACGAAGCGCACCTGGTAGGGGCAGGCGATGATGCAGGCCCCGCAGCCGATGCATCTGTCGTAGTCCACCATCACTATCCCGTCCGGCCGTTTGTAAGTGGCGCCGGTGGGGCAGATGGTCTCGCATGGCGGGTTTCCGCAGTGATTGCAGCCGAGCGGCACGAACTCTCGTTGGGCAAAGGGGTAGGTCCCAACCTCGGTATCGAGCACCCGCTTCCAGAACACCCCCGGCGGGGTGCCGTTCTCCGACTTGCAGGCAACCGCGCAGGCGTTGCACCCGATGCACCGTTTCAGGTCCACGGCCATGGCCCAACGCACCATGTCTAACTCCTTCTGTCTTCTTGCCAAGGCATGGCCCAGGCAGCGGCCACGGGTTTCCACCGGAGATGGTCCGGCATTCAAGGGCTATGCGGGGTAGATTCTCACCCGCTCGCAGGCATCCGCTGAGGTGGAAATCATGTCGATGTGTTCCAGATCAAAGGGGAGCAGGCTATTGAAATGAACTCCCTTGCCCTTGGCGATCGGCTTACCGTCGGCCCACGCCCCAAAGATACCGCCGATCGCCACCACCTCAGGATGAACACATTGAGTCACCTTGACCTTGCCGGTCACCTTGCGCCCCGCCATCGTCTCCACAGTGATGTTGGCCCCATCCTTGATCCCCCGCCGGCGGGCGGTCTCGGTGTTCACCATGATGTTGTAGGCATAGGGATGGTGCTCACTGATCTCATTCAGCCACGGGTTTTGCGCGCTGATAGAGTACTGGTGGAACGGGATAGTATAGCTGACCACCAGCAGGTCATGCTGTTCGGTGGGCTCGAAAGCGAGGCAGGGCTTCCACTCGGGCAGGACCTGATAGTCGGAGGTATCCCAGTCAAGCCCCATCTGTCGGGCCACCTCTTCCACGTAGTCTCTTGCCTTGAGAAAGTGCTCGTAGTAGAGGGGTATCCGGTACTTGAAAGCAGTCTGCGGATAGACCTCCCGCACCGTCCGCTTGGTGGTAAGCATCGCGTTCTCTTGGAACCAGGGCAGCCCCTTGTTCTCATCTCCGGACAGCGCCTTGAGCCAGATGTCGCTCAACTCTTCGAGACTGTATTTCCGTAGGGGTTCCAGCTTTGTGGGGGTCCGAGAGGAGAGGGCGGCCATCAGCATGAAGTTATAGTCTTCCAGGAACCCCGCCCGCTCCGCAAGCTCCGCAAGCACATCCAGCCAGTGGAATCCGGTGAATGGCGGCTTCACCACCGGTTGGCGTATTCCGAGATACCAATAGCCGCTGCCGGGGCTCTGCCGGGCGACGATGTCGTTGGGGACCGGGTCCAGCTTTTCCAGGAAGTGAAGATCGGGCAGAACTACATCGGCAAATTGGACCGTCTCGTCGATCTCCCGGGCAAAGGAAACCTGGAAGGCAATATTTTTCAACGCCTGGGCCATCCGCTCCGGCGCCACGGTGGTCATCATCATGTTGGTGCGGCAATGGATCAGGACATCCGGCGCCGGGACGCCATATTTCTCGTGGTCGGTGGTGCCTAGCTGGAGGGCGACGTCCCCTCTCGCGTAGGCCAGGGGGAAAAGGGACCCGAGGTGGGGGGCCTTCGGAGGCTCGGGAATGGTGGCCAGAAATTCATATGGCGGCACTCCCACCTGCGTCTTAGGGGAGGCGACCAGCAGCCCATCCACTCCTTCCCCCGGCTCCCACCAGGGCCCAACGGGATTCGGACCGCCGTGCCCCCCGGGTGCGTAGATATTCCCCACCACGATGTTCAGAAGCTGAATCGCCATGGAGTGAGCAGCCGAATGCTTATGGCTGTAAGCGCCCCGGTACATGTGGACCGCCGCCGGCCGGTAGGGAAGCTCCTCTCCGCCTATCATGATGGTGGAGCCGATCTTAGCGGCCTCGCCATACTCTTTAGCTATCCGCCGAATCGTTTCGGCGGGGACCGTGGTTATCTCGGAGACCGTTTCCGGGCTATAGCCCTTGACGTGTTCCTTCAATCGCTGGAAGGCAGGATGGCATGTTTTGCCCTGGACCGTGTAGACCCCTTCAATCGCCATGTCGGGCACGTCAGCCGAATCATAGGGCCTAGCGGTCCCGGCGGAAGAGTCCCAGACCAGGGGGCGCCGGCTCTCCTCGTCCCGAATGTAGAGCCCATCAGGGCCAACCAGGTAGGGGCCGTTGGTTTTGTTCTTGATGAACTCCGCATCATAGATGCCCAGTTCATTCAGCATTACATTCAGAATTGACAGAGCCAGGGCCCCGTCGGTGCCCGGCCTGATGGGGACCCATTCATCGGCCTTACTGGCCGCGTTAGAGCACACGGGATCAACCGACACCACCCGCATCCCTCGGATCCTGGCGTCGGCCATCTTCTGGGTGGTCAAGTTGGGCGAGTGACCCACTCCGAACCCGTGCTGGCTCCCGATGAGGAGGCAGTAGTTACAATGAGAGAGGTCCACGGACATGTGAAAGGAAGCGTTGGTGAGATACGTGGCCAGGTGGAGTCCCGCGCCACAGAAGTAGTTGGCGGAGATCCAATTCTCGTTGGTGCTGCCGAAGGCCCCCATCCAGCAACCAGCGAAGCGCAAGCCCTGGATATCAAAAGTGGCCATGGCCAGCTTGTCGGGATTATCCGCCCTGGTCTTCCTCAGCTTGTCGGCGACAAGGTCGATGGCCTCATCCCAGCCTATCTCCACCCACTTGGGGTCGACCCCTATGCCTTTCTCCGGGTTGGTCCGCTTCAAAGGTGTCCGGACCCGGCTGGGGTCGTAGAGGCTCATGATTGCGGCATGGCCCTTGGCACACAACCGGCCCCAGTTGTGGGGAAAGTCAGGATTGCCTTCGATCTTGACTACCACCCCGTTGACCCTGTGGACTTTGATCCCGCATTGGGAATAGCACATGCCGCAGGCGGAGGGCACCCATACGTCCTCTTCCGGTTGCCCAGGTTGCGGTGCTACTTCTGCTAATTTCATATCGCCTCACTATGCTCCGAGGCCAAATCCAAGCCGATAATTGGCTCCACTGTCTTGGCTGCTCACTCTATACCTTAGTTCCGGGACAGGTCAAGGTCATGGTAACTTGCTCCATTTCCCGTCCCAAGTGCTTCGTTCCTTAGCTGATCTTCGCGTCCCCGCCCGCCCATCCCGGAGGGCGTTCCGATAGGCCGCTTCTGGCAGTGACTGAGGATTGCTAAGATCATCGTGACCGGCGCACCGGGAATTCTGTCACACGTGTTCTAGTATCCGGGCCGCCACCGAGAGTAACGGAGACAACGAAAGGTGGCAAACTGAACCGCCCCATCTTCGGTGGGGCGTTACGGCTTGATTCCAATCTCGCGGGGAGTAGCAAGGCCACCGGTGAGCGCCACCATCAGGGTGATGACCCTCGTCAATCCGGTCCCGACCGCGTACCTAACGGGCCAGCAGGTTCCGCACTGTATTGATGACCCGGGCCTCATTGGGGATGTAGATGTTCTCCAGGGTCCGGCTGTAGGGTACCGGGGTATGGGGCGCGGTCACCCGGGAGGGAGGGGCGTCCAGGTAGTCGAAGGCCTCTTCCGCCACCCGGGCGCAGATGTCTGACGCGATGCTGCAGATGGGCGTGTCTTCGTCCACCACCACCAGCCGATGGGTGCGCCGCACCGAGTCGATGACGTGGTCGTAGTCGATGGGCGAAACGCTGAGCAGGTCAATCACCTCGGCGTCGATCCCCGAAGCAGCCAGCTCGCCAGCCGCCTCTACGCACACCAAGGTCATGCGGGAGATGCCCACCAGGGTGACATCGCTGCCCTTACGCACCGTGCGGGCTTTGCCCAGGGGCAGCACGTACGGCTCCTCGGGCACCAGGCCCATGTTGCCGTAGAGGCCCTTGTGCTCGAAGTAGATAACCGGGTCATCGTCCCGGATGGCGGCGGTCAGCAACCCCTTGGCGGTGTATGCGTCCGAGGGCGCCACTCCTTTCAGGCCCGGTATGTGGCTGAGGATGGAGTAGTAGGACTCGGAGTGCTGGGCGGCGCTGCCGAAGCCGGCGCCGATACGGGTCATCACGGTAAGCGGGACCCTTACCTGGCCGCCGAACATATAGCGCATCTTGGCGGCGTTGTTGGTTAGCTGGTCCAAGCACACGCCGACGAAGTCCACGAACATCAACTCCGCGATGGTCCGCAGCCCGGTGGAAGCGGCGCCGACGGCGGCCCCCATAAAGGCGGCCTCCGAGATAGGAGTATCCAGCACCCTCTCTTTGCCGAACTCTTTATACAAACCGCCTGTCGTGCGGAATGGTCCGCCCCAGGCGCCCACGAATTGGTCCCGGCCCGCCGCGCCGGAGATCTCCTCGCCCATGATGACTATCGTCTCATCCCGCGCCATCTCCTGCCGCAGGGCCTCGTTGACGGCATCGCGATACAGGATCTCCCGGGTAGAGTCGGTAATCATGTTGGCGAAAGTGGTGGCCATCCTTATCTCCTTGTAATATGAGGGGTAATACGAGGGGAAGCGCGTGGGCTACCCGCCGGCGTTCCCATCCCGGTGCTCGAGAAAACCGGGCCGGGCCGAGGGCCTGGCCTCGGGGTCTCTGCGGCTGACTGAGCCTCAGATCTCCATGTTGACGCCGCGTTTCAGCTCTGCCATGGGGTAGCTGACGTATACGTCGTCGTAAAGCTCGGAGGCTTCGGGCAACGGGCTGTCGTCTGCATACTTGATGGCTTCGTCCATGAGGTCCCCGGCTTCCTGGTCGATCTGGTCCAGTTCCTCGGCGGTAACATCCCCCTGGGGAAGCACCGTATCACGGAACTGTTTGATCGGGTCCCTGGCCCGCCAGTGGTCCTCCTCCTCTTTGGTTCGGTAGTTGAGCGGGCTATCGAAAACCGTGTGACCGTAAAAACGGTAGGTCATGCATTCCAGCAATGAGGGGCCTTCCCCCGCCCTGGCCCGAGCCACCGCCTCTCCGGCCGCATCGTAGACGGCAAAGACATCCATCCCGTCCACGATGACCCCTGGCATGCCGTAACTGGCGGCCCGGTCGGCCACGTGAGGCACCGACAGGCTGTACTCGGCCGGGGTGGACATGGCATACCCGTTGTTCTCGCAGCAGAAGATCACTGGCAGTTTCCACACGGCGGCCAGGTTCATCGACTCGTGCACCACCCCCTGGTTGGCCGCGCCGTCCCCGAAGAAGGCCACCGCCACCCGGCCCAGCTTCTTGACCTTGGACGTGAGCCCCGCTCCGACCGCCAAGGGCACGCTGGCCGCCACAATACCATTGGTTCCCAGCATCCCCTTGCTCATATCGGAGATGTGCATGGAGCCGCCTTTGCCCTTGTTGGGCCCGGTGCTCCGGCCGAACAGCTCGGCCATCATCCGCTTGGGGTCCACCCCTTTGGCGATGCAGTGGCCGTGGCCCCGGTGGGTGCTGCCGATATAGTCCTCGTTGCTGAGGTGGGCACAGACCCCGGTGGGCACCGCTTCCTGACCCGCCGACGAGTGGACCGAAGCCGACATTCCCCGTTGCCCGGTCTCGGGAATCCCCCGCTCTTCAAACCTGCGGATGGTCACCATGGTCTTGTACAAGCCTAGCAACGTGTCGCGGTCCATCTCCAAGGTATTCCCCCTAATCTAGCCCGTAGCTGCCGGGGTAGCCGAATAGCCCAATACTAGCATGTGCCGAAGTGAAATAGGAAGGCCCGGCCCCTCACCCCGCCGCCGTGACCCGAACCGGCTCGCCTACGCCGGCGCCCAAGGTGAGCGCGGCACTGCCGTTTCGCACCGCCACCTCCAGGTAGCCGTGGCTACCCACCAGGGCGATGAGGCCGCCGTCCGCCTCTGGATCACCCTCGCCGAAGGTACCGGCCAGGCCGGCAATCCGGCGGCCCTTGATTTCCACCTGGATGCCGCCCGCATGCTCCAGCGCCCCGGCCGGTATGTTAGTCACCAGGTTGCCAAAGTGGTCGGCATAAACCACTTCACCATGTATCCCGGTGTCCCGGGTCTCCGGCTGGGAAGCGGCCAGCCACACCATCTCATTCACCGGCGGGCCAAAATCCTCGGGCGCCACTCCCAGGGTGAGGTGCGCCGCTGCGGGGGCGAAAACATCCCGCCCGTGGAAGGTCCTGCTCACCGGTTGGAGCCAGTACTGGGGGTTTTCCAGACTGTAGGCGGCCAATGAAGAAGGCAGGGCCGCCGTTCCTCCTCCCGCCGGGACCTCGTCCAGGTAATCGCCGACGACGTAGCTGAGGATGCCGTTGTCCGGGGCGACAAAGCTGGCGAGTGGGGTGACCAGCAGTAAAGCCCGCCGTTTCGTGCCCACGCCCGGATCCACGACGGCCACGTGTATGGACCCGTCGGGAAAGAAGCGATAGTTGGCGCCGAGGACAAAGGCGGCCTGGCGGACGTTCTGAGGTTGAATCAGATGGGTAAGGTCGATCACCGTTGCCCCAGGGTTGATTCCCAGGACCACGCCTCTCATCACCCCGGCGTAGGCGTCGGCAAGGCCGAAGTCGGTGGTCAGGACTATCGGGCGGCCGGTTCCCGGTTGTTCACGGGGGGTTATATGCTCATCTCGGCACGTCACGGCATCGGGCAACGCGCGCCTGGGAACGGCATTCCCCAGGCTTGGACCAGAGCGGCGAGCCGCCCTAGGCCAACCGCACGCTGACGATGGAAATGACCAGGAAGAGGCCCGTCAGGATGATCGTGAACTGGAACAGGGTCTTCTCCAGCCCGCGCCGCGTGCGGCCGGAGGACTGGGCAGACCCGAAGAGTCCACCGCCACCTTCTTTCACCTGGGCCAGGATAACCAGCACGATGCAAAAGGAGATTAGAATTTGGGCGACGTTCAGGTATGAATCCAAGGGGATTACCTCGGTGTAAACTCTAGGTTCTCCTCGCTCTGGGAAGAGGTAGCAGAGAGGGTTTCCCCCGCGTCTCCCGGCGATGGAGAAGTGTCGGTCTTGAGCGCTTCCAGTCCTTTCCGGACCAGTTGGTTGACCAGCTCCGGGTTGGCCTGGCCTCGGGTGATTTTCATCACCTGGCCCACCAGGAAGCGGGTCGCGGTATCCTTGCCACCCAGGTAGTCGGTCACCGCTTTGGGGTTGGCCGCTATAGCATCGGCCACTGCCGTCTGTACCGCCGAAGAATCGTTTATCTGGGTGTAGCCTTTTGCCTCGACAATTTGGGCCGGGGCGTCACCGGTGGTGAAGGCTTCCTCCAGCACGGTCTTGGCCATGGTGACGCTGATCGACCCGGCATCGACCAAGCCAACGAGGTCTGCCAGGTGTTTCGAGGTCACCTTAACGCCGGTGATGTCGATGTTCTCCAGGTTGGTCAGCAGGCTCGCTACATCCCGGCTGTCCCTATCCAAGTTGCTGACGGCTTTGGCAAGTCCCTTATTCTTCAGGTTTATCAGCCGCCTCAGGTCTCCCAGAATCCAGTTACTGACGGATTTGGCAAATTTCTCCAGGGCCGCCCTCGAGAGCTGCTTTTGCCCCAACGCCGCCTCGAAGTAATCGGCCGTGGCCTTGGAGCCGGTGAGCAGCCTCGCATCGTACTCGGGAATCCCGAAACGCTCAACCAAGCGCGCCCGGCGCTGCCTGGCAAGCTCCGGCAACCGGGCCCGGATCTCCTCGACCCACGCCTCATCGACGGCCAGCGGGGGCAGGTCTGGCTCGGGGAAGTAGCGGTAGTCGTGGGCGTACTCCTTGCTTCTCTGAGAGACTGTAACGTTTCGCTCCTCGATCCAGCCCCGGGTTTCCTGGGTTACCCGTCCGCCTTCTTCAACCACCCGGCGTTGACGTTCCGCCTCATATTGCAGCGCCAGGTACACGGAACGAAAGCTGTTCATATTCTTGACTTCGGTCCGGGTGCTGTACTCGGTGGCCCCAACGGGACGGATACTGATGTTGGCGTCGCACCGGAAGCTTCCGTCCTGCATGTTGGCCGTCGAGACCTCCAGGTATTGAAGGATGGAGTGCAGCGCCATCAAATAGCTGCGGGCCTCCTCGGGAGACCGCAGGTCCGGGCAGCTGACCACCTCCATCAGGGGCACGCCCGAGCGGTTGACATCCACCAGGCTATAGGAATCCCCCGTGGCGGACGGAAAGTGCTGGAGCTTGGCGACGTCCTCCTCCAAGTGGACCCGCTCGATAGCGATATGCCGCAACTGGTCTTCCACCTCGATCTCAAGGTGACCTTCCACGGCCAATGGCAGGTCATACTGGGATATCTGATAGCCCTTCATCAAATCCGGGTAGGGGTAGTTTTTCCGGTCGAACTTGGAGCCCTCCGGAATGCGGCAACCGAGGGCCAGGCCGGTCATTATGGTGTACTCCACGGCCTTGCTATTGATGACCGGCAGGGTACCGGGCAGGCCCAGGCACACCGGGCACACCCGGCTGTTTACCGGAGCGGTCTGGTAGTCGGCCCGGCAGGCGCAGAACATCTTGCTCTGGGTCTGGAGCTGGACGTGGACTTCCAAGCCGATAACCGTTTCGTATTCCATGCTTCCTGGCCGGGTTGGCGGGGCCTATCGCACACCAAAGGCGAAGTCAATTCGCGCACTTCAGTATACCAGGCAGCCCCGATGGTAACAACGAAAAGCGGCCCGCCGCCCGGCCGCTTCCAGATTTGAAAACCGGTGCGAAGGCCTGGAACCGATCCACCTGGCCCCGGAGAACCCGGGTCCTGGCCCTTCGCCAACGCACCGTCGAGCTATTCGAGAGGCGCCCGGTCAGGCGCCTGGTGCACTGTATTGCAAACGGCATTATGCCGGCGAATCTGGGTGAGAGTCCTTCCCGAGATCGTCCCCGATTGCATCGGGGCCGGAACCCAGAGAAGCGCCGGCCGGATCCCGGCCTTCGCCGGGATCACGGTCCGGGTACCGGGCCACTTACGAGACTCCAGTCCGGTACGCGGTCAACCTAGTGCTGAAATTTTCCGTTCAGGTCCCTTCGGCCCGAGTCAGCGTAAACTCTGCGACAAATTTCATTGCAACGCTGAGATTCGTCGTCGCTCCGCACCTGGGAATGACGTCATGTAAGAACCAGTTGGACTGAGTATTAAGGGGAAAGCCCGGCATCCCGGAGTGCCTGCAGAGCGCAGGCGCCAATGTCTTGGGGATTGGGAATAATGTTGGCGCCGGCTGCCCTCAATGCCTCCATCTTGGTCTCGGCGAGGCCGCTCGCCCCCGTGATGATGGCGCCGGCATGCCCCATTCGCTTGCCGGGAGGCACTCCCGCACCCACCACCAGAGCACAGACCGGCTTGGTGAACTCCTCTTTGATGTAGGCCGCCGCCCGTTGCTCCATGGTGCCCCCGATCTCGCCGATCAGGACCACACTGTCCGTCTCCGGGTCGTCGTTGAAAAGGCGAAGCACATCCATGAAACTGGTGCCGATTATCCGGTCGCCGCCGATACCGACGCAGCTAGACTGGCCGATACCGTATTCGGTCAACTGGGCCACCGCTTCGTAGGTGAGGGTGCCGCTCCGAGAGACCACGCCCGTACGCCCAGGCAGGTGGATGTTTCCGGGCATTATCCCCACTTTGCACCGGGCCGCCGGAGTTATCAGCCCGGGGCAGTTGGCGCCGATGAGCCGTACCGGCTTGCTCTCCAGGTAACGGGCGACCCGCACCATGTCCAGCTCCGGGATGCCCTCAGTGATGCATACGATCAAAGGCACGCCGGAATCCGCCGATTCTACGATGGCATCGGCGGCGAAGGCCGGCGGGACGAAGATCAGGGACAGGTTGGCCTCGGTCTCGCGCACCGCCTGTTCCACCGAGTCGAAAACCGGGACTTTGTCGTCGAAGAGTTGGCCGCCCTTGCCCGGAGTGACCCCCGCCACCACGTTGGTGCCGTAAGCGATACAGCCTCGGGTGTGGAAACTCCCCTCCCGGCCGGTCATACCCTGTACCAGGACCCGGGTATTCTCATCTACCAGAATTCCCATATCACCGCCCGTTCCTCAGGGTGTTTCGCAGCCTGCCCGCCGGCTGGAGATGCATTCACTCCACCCGGCAAATGGCTTGGGCCGCCTCGGCCAGAGTTTCGGCGAAAACGACCGGCAAGCCCGATTCACGAAGGACAGCCTTGCCCTCATCAACGTTGGTGCCCAGCATCCTGACCACCAGCGGCAAGGTGGCCTCCCTCTGCCGATAGGCCTGGACAATACCCTCGGCGGCAAGGTCACACCGGAGAATGCCGCCGAAGGTATTGACCAGAACCTTCTTCACCTTTGGGTCAGACAGAATGATCCCCACTGCGCTGGCCACCTGCTCGGCGCTGGCACCGCCGCCCACGTCCAGAAAGTTGGCCGGCATCGCCCCGGCGTTTCGCGCGGCGTCAAGGGTCGCCATCGCCAGCCCCGCGCCGTTGACCAGGCAGGGTCGGGTGTTCACTATTTGCAAACACCTTTAGTTCTCCGTTTGCCTGGCAAGTGTTAAATCCCTATACAATTAGCTTCTGGACGGGGAGTTCCACTAGAGTCAAGCCCGGCAGCAGTTAAATCCGTGGCAAGGACGAACTCTCCGGCTTTGACGGGTTCGCCCAAGTTGAACAACGGTAAGAAGGCGGCTTTGGGCTTCAACCCGACTACCTGCTTCGTCGGCATGTCGATGTACACGGCGTCGAGCATCATCTGTAGCATGTCATGCCGCTCATCCTTGGTGGCTATCTCCCAGGCGGCTACCACACCTTCCACGTTATCGCCGAGAGTTACCACTTCGTCTTGCTGAGCATCAACCAAACTCGATAGCTTGGCCTGGGTAAGAGTCATCTCCTGACGGTATTCTGCTTCGCCTATCTCAACTTCCTGGTACAACCGCTTGAGCCTGCGCAGCTTCTCTACAAGCCTGGTGCGTTCCCGCTGTATCTCTGCTGTTTCGTCTTTTGAAGAGAGCAGGTCAATCACCATTTCACGCCAGGACTGAGGCAGTGTGAGGCTGGCGATGATAGATGACACCTGTTCATCGGCAACCTCGGCGCGAACATATCCTTTACCGTTGGGGCAGTCAATACCCCGCCGCGAAGATGTCTCTTGGTAGTACTCGTTGCCGTGTATGTTGTGCGCCCAGAGCTTTTCGCCACAGTGGATGCACCGTATCAAGCCCTTCAACAAGTAAGTGCGGTGGCGTGGTGAGAATGTTGACGGGCCAACGAAATGGTCCTTGCGAACCTGCTGCACCGCGTTAAACAGTTCTTGCGTGACGATTGCCGGGTGTTGCCCAGGCAGCAACTGTCCCCTGTGCTTCACGAAGCCAAGGTAGAATCCGTTTCGTAGGATGTCTCTCGCCGAGTCCCCTGTCCCCTGTCCACAGGTATTCCCGGTCTTTCCGCCGCTTACCGTGGCGCGGCCTAAACTCACTTTGGTTAAGCCAAGTGGCAATGGTCTCACAGGTGTGTACTCCTGAGGCGCACATCTCGAAAATGCGCCTGAGTAACTCCGCCTCACCATCGACGACTACCAGCTTACCGTCAACAGGCTTGTAGCCAAATGGAACCGGTCCGATCCATAGCCCCTGCATTGCCCGTTCCCTCAGCCCTTTTCTTACTTCGGTGGAAAGGTTGTCGCTGTAGTACTGCCCGAACGCCGCCAGATTTGCGAGGATTACCTTGCCGATGGGCGTCGAGAAGTCCATCTGCTCAGAGATTGAAACGAATCCGACACCGGCTTTCTCAAGCCTTTCAAGGTACTCCAAGGTGACACGGACGTTCCTTGCGAAGCGATCAAGCTTGTGGACGACTAGTACATCGAACTTGTGGGCGAGAGCGTCGAACATCGTCTCCTGGAACAAGGGCCGTTTCGCCACGTCGTCGGTGGCAATACGCCAGGGCGTCGTACCAGCTTATATGTGCGACACGAACCTCCTTTTGAGATAATTACTTAGTACAGAGCGTCGGATGCTTCTAGGTTCCCCAACTCCTCCGCGGACAAGCCCAGGAGGCTCTCAAAAACCGGGCCATTGTGCTCCCCCAGCAGAGGAGCGTGCCTGCGAATTGAGCCTGGGGTCTCGCCCAATGGCCAGACAACACCGTAGATTATCTCGTTCGCCAGGGTTGGATGGTCCAAGGTGACGTAATTTTGGCGGTGTCGGTGATGCTCCAGGGAGGGTAGCTCTGGCAGAGTGTAGGCAGGTGAAGCAGCAACTCCGGCGGCCTGTAGGCGACGAGCTAACTCATCTCGCTCCTGGGGAGCTGTCCACTGGCCTACCAACTCATCGAGGGCATCTCGATGCTTCCAACGGGAGAACTGGTCGCCAAAGCGGGGATCCTGCGCCCACGCTGGATGTGACATGACCTCCAGGAGCTTTTGCCACTCAGGTTCACCGGCCACGGCTATCCCAATCCAGGAGTCAGTCTCACGGCAAGGGTAGGTGTTATGGGGGGCGTAGCCCAGCTCCATGTTACCCCGCGGCCCCCAGACGCGGCTGTTCCACTGGTAGTCCAGTAGTGGCTCCAGAGTGAGTCCGATCCCGGTTTCCGTCAGAGACAAGTCAATGTACTGGCCTGCCCCGGTCTTAGCTCGGTGCTCCAGCGCCGCTAAGATGGCGAAAGCTCCGTAGAGAGCCGTGACGGGGTCCATGAAGGCAGTCGTGGATCCTTGAGTGCTGCCTCCTTCGTAGCCAACGAGGGTTTCAAGCCCGGAGATAGCCCCAGCACATGGGCTGTAGCTTGGAATCTCACTGAATGGTCCCGTCTGCCCGATACTGGACACCGAGAGAACGACTAAATCCTCGCGAACCCGCTTCAAGTCATCAAAGCCCAGGCCCAAGCGTTCCATGACACCAGGGGTCATGTTGGACATGACCACATCACTGACGGAGATGAGGCGTTTCACCAAGGTCAGTCCCTCTTCAGAGCGCAGGTTCACCGTGACACTCTGCTTATTGCGGTGGTAGACGTGGAAGCCAACAGTCCAGTCGGGGTCCGCCGGGCGGTCGCCTAAAGGCAACCCGGTGCGCCCAGTATCCAGCCGTTTTCTGGATTCCACCTTGATAACCTCAGCTCCCATGTCGGCGAGGATGTGGCCGATGACCGGCACAGACCACACCCATCCGAAGTCGACCACTCGTATCCCTGAAAGCGGAAGTGCGTTGCAATCACCAACTTGATGCGAAGTGCCAGCCATATCGGTCACCTTTTCTGCTTGACGAGCTGAATGGTTAGATTACCCCAAGACGCCTAAGCACAGGTAGGTCCGTTTGCTCGTAACCCAGAAGCCCGCAAAGCACCTCTACGTTGTGCTCCCCCAAGAGGGGGGAGGGACGAGAGTAACGGGGAGGCGTCGATGACAGCTTGTAGGGTGGTAGGGGTATCTTTGCGCGGCCCGCAAGTGTGAAATCCACATCGGCAAAGGTCCCGCGTATCCGCATTTGCTCAAGGTCGAGCACCTCGGCGGAGTTGTAGTAGGGAGCCATATTGATATGCTTTGCCCGACCCATCTCAAACAGGTCCTCCCGGTCGTAGTCAGCCATCCAGGCCTGCACCATGGCCTCGAAGAGGTCTTGAGCTTCTGGCGAAGAAGTGCGACGTGCAGTCAGGCTAGCGAATTCAGGCTCCTGAGCCCACTCCGGGTTGCCGAGCATACTCATGAGGCCTTCAAACCAGTTCTGCTGGTTCACAATGACGTGCATGCTTCCATCACGGCAGTAGAGGGCCTGGTTGAAGTTCGTGAGCCGCCGTCCGGTGCGGCCTCGGAACTCATTGGTGAGTTGCCAGGCTGGGATCCCGGCGCAGAAAACCATGGCCAGGGTATCTACAACAGCTACGTCCACATGCTGTCCCCGACCCGTCGTCCGCCGGGCATGTCCAGCGACCATTGTGGCACCAGCCCCATTGATGCCCCCAACATAATCGGCTACCGACAATGGAATGCAGAGGGGATTCGTATCAGGCTCGCCGATGCGCATAGAGACGCTGCTGGCCACGAAGTTGGTGAAGGGGTGGGTGTGGAAGTCCCTATGAGGACTGTTCCAGCCATATGGCAGGATTGTGGTGACGACCAGGTTGGGATGGCGAGCCTGAAGGCTAGTTGGGTCTAGTGCTAGAGCCTCCAGACGCTGGGCCGGATGGTTAGTAACCAGTACATCAGCCCACGCTAGGAGCTTTTCGACCATGGCGAGACCAGCCGGGTCGTCTATGTTGACCGTGACGCTCCGTTTTCCCAGATTCAAGTTCAGATAGAGACCGCTTCGCTCCCCATCCGGTACATCGTCGGGGAACGGGCCCCAACGGCGAGCCGTATCGCCATTAGGGGACTCCACCTTGATCACATCAGCGCCAAGGTCTGCAAAAAGCCTGGTGCAATAAGGGCCCGAAATGAAGTCGCCGAGATCCAAAACACGCATACCCTCCAGGGCTTGAGCGGCTTCCGCCCCCGGGCCCGAACCGCCTGGCGGAATCGTCATATTCACCTCCACGTGGTAGATTAACCGCTGGCCGCATGCCGACGGCTCTATCATTGCAGCATTTGCCCATCTCGTCCTGCTACCGACAATCGGTCCTAAGTATGAGCTGGACATCCCGTTTTGACCCAAACTCTCCGAATCAAACTTGGCTGCGACCGCGTCCCTGGACGGTAACTGGGTCTCCCATTGTACTCAGGGACATCGTCGTAAGCGAGCTGGATCGCGCTCAACAAAGGGAGTAGCCGCTCCGGCCTCTCCCCAGCTTCCCCATGATGTCGTTCGACAGCCGAATCATTTACGAACGTAAAACTAAGACCTGAGGTTGTTCGGCTAAACGTGGATAGATGAGAGTGTGGAACTCCGCCTTAAACACGGGCTGGCCGGGCCGGTGGCTCTCAATCGGGCCGCTGACAGGCCGGCGTCTACTCCTCTCCAATTCCGTTAACGCTTCACCCCAAGAGATGCCGCCACCTCCGGATTCTCGGCTTCTATCGCCCCCGATTGTCATGCTTCTATAGAAGTCAGGCGACCTGCTGAGTCGGTGCGCGCATCTGGCTCTTGAGAATGGCGAAGACCTCTCTGGCCACATAGCGCTTCAGTCAACGGATGACACCTAGCTTGGACAAGCCTTCTCTTATACGGCTTTCCATGTAACGCCGGTGCGGTGGTCACAATGAAGGCGGACAATGACGACAGGATGCAGGGCGGAGTCGGTCGGGTGGTCACCGCCGCGATTGAGACCATACCGATTAGCCTTGCCCGACTACCCCGGGATCGGACTCACCCCACACAAGGCCGCTAAGCTGGCCTCCAACGTGAGCAGCTGGGGCTGCTCGCTGGGAGTAACCAACAGAGTCGCGGCTACCAGCGGTCCCACGCCCAGTGCCTACATCCTTCCTGGCGCCATCGTGCCGGTGACCCGTTCCAAGTCCGCCTTGATGGCCATCATTTTCGCCGTCAATCTGATCCACCGCTGAGCGAGGCGGTGAAAGGCCTGTTTCACGGCGCTGGTAGCGGTCAGGGGTCGAGCTCCCTGCAGTCGGCCACAGCGCCGGACGAGACGGTCGGAGGCGCGCCGGGGGCGGCTAGCACCGGCGCTTTCACCTGGTTCATCGCCAGGGTTCGAGCCTTGAGGCCAGGGCTCTGGGTCAGTTGGGGGTCCGCAAGACCTCGATGGATTCCGAACATGCTTTCGCCAAGCCCGCGGCAGATCCTGCCAGCACTGGCCGGGCCACCCTCTCAGTGACGATGGGGTCACTTTTCCTTCGCATGCGCCGTGAAGCTCTATCCGGACGGCTCACCTCCACGACCACGTGGTCCCGATCCTGAAGGTGCCGGGCCAAGCCGACCCCATGTGCGCCCGTTCCCTCAACGCCGAGCGCCGTGGCTCTAACCTACCCGGACGTGACCTCGAAATCCCCGAACATGGTGAAGTTATGCCCAGGGAAGGTACACACAAACTGGTACGTGCCGGGCGCCGGAGCGGTAAAGGTGACGTCTCCCGCCTCACCTGCAACTAGCATCTTGGTGTTAGCGATAACCCTGTCATCACCCGGCTTTACCCAGTCACTACCTGGTCCGGCTGCCGTTCCATCGGCGGCAACGGCGTCTTTGGTGCCGTCTTTGACCAGAACCCAGTTGTGCTGGTTGATGCCGGAAACGTTTTTAAAGGACACCACCATCTCACTGCCAGAGCTGGCGGTAAGGCTATCCACGGTGAAGGTCAACGCGTCGCCGTTGACGCTGATTTCCAGCTCGGCGCCGGCCGGAGCGGCGGGGGCGGCTGTTGGAGCTTCGGTGGCTGCCGGGGCAGCGGTAGCGGGCACGGTCGTCGCTGGCGCGCTAGTAGCGTTGGGTCTGGCTGTCGGGGCCTCGTCGTCGCCGCCACACGCAGTGGCCAAGACCAGCATCGCGGCTAGTGCTCCAGCGATCAAAATGGGTGCGAGTTTCACATTTCCTCCTACAGAGCTTCGAATTAGGGCACTAATCCGGGATTCCCCAGATCAAATGGCTTTCCAAGATATCGCTCCCTCTGGGTTGCCCTGAACAATAATCACCAATCTCAAGGACGTCTGTTGGCAACCAGCACAAATGGGACAGTTTGGGACCTGAGAGATCAGGAGTGTGGAAGAGCTTGGGTGATCTCCGTAAGGGTCCGGTTATGAAGTCTTCGCCGATCGATCGTTTGAGCCTTTACCTCCCTTCTGCGCTGTAGAATCCGTTCCCTTCTCCCTTCAAGCACATCTGCGGGTGTTACGTTGCCCAGTGCCTTGTGATACCGCCTGTAGTTGTAGTAATTGACGAAGGCGGCAAGAGCTTCTTCCAAGTCAGAGGGCATCTCGT
>JASMCQ010000054.1 GCA_030753265.1 Dehalococcoidia bacterium | reverse complement strand
AGCCTCCTGGTCGGGCATGACAGCGCCCAAGGTCCAGCACTCACCATGCCGACGAGGCCGGGGCTCGCCAGGCACGTCACATGTGAAACTGTACTTTGATGGACCCCACGGACTTGTCGTAAGCGGTCTCGAATGCCAGCTGAACGTCCTCCAGAGGGAACCTATGGGTGACCATATGCTTCAGCGGGGCCTTGCCCGACGCCAGCAGATCGATGGCGAGCTCGTAGTCGTGGCGGCCGTTGAGGACGCTATAGCATGATGCGAATATGATGGACTGCTCCTTCAGGAGTGGCGGCAGCCAGTCCACGGTGAGGGGCGCGCGAAAGCCGCCCAGGACTACGATGCGGCCCTGCATCCGGGTGACATCGATGGCCTGGACGACGGTGGCTTCGCTTTTTCCTCCGACGGTCTCGATGGTCAGGTCCGCGCCCAGGCCGTCCGTGACCCGGGCCAAGGCATCGGCTAGTGCGGCTCCCTCGGGGGGCAGGGCGTCATCGGCGCCCAGCCGTTTTGCCATGTCGGCTTGCTGCGCATGGCGAGCGGTGACAAACACCTTGCCGGCTCCAAAGGCGCGCGCCGCGGCCACTGCCGTCAGCCCGATGTTGCCGGCCCCGAGGACGGCCACGGTCTCGCCGCCGCGCATCTGACCCCGGCGTAGGGCGTGCACCGACACCGCCAGTGGCTCCACCAGCGCACCTTCCTCCCAAGATAGACCATCCGGCATGGGATAGCAGCCCGCGGCGCGGCGCACCATGTACTGGGCGAACCCGCCCAATCCGCCGCCTTCCTGGTGCGCCTTGTCCCGGCATTGCCTGAACTGCCCCATACGGCAATAGTAGCACCGGGTGCACCCCTTCCCGTGACCGAGAACGTCCACGGCAACCCGCTCCCCTATCCTGGCCGAATCCACGCCCGCTCCGACCTCGACGATTTCTCCCGCCACCTCGTGGCCGGAGGGCCTGGTGTCCGGCTCGGTCTTGTCCGCATTCATGAGAAGGTCGGAGCCGCAGATGCCCGACGCGCGAACCCGAATCAGGGCATCGCCCCGTCCGGGAACCGGCCTTTCTATTTCGGCCAGGCGCACCGTCTCCTTGCCATCGTGCAAACCAACGATCATAGTTGCCATAGGCTTCCTCCGTGGGGCCACGGTCATCTGGGGTGGGACCCGTTTTCTCCGTCCACGTGGCGTCGGGGTCTCGGACAGGCCATTCAGGGCCGGACCAACCGGCTCACAAACCTGCAATTGGAACCAGCTCGGGACAGCCGCAGGCGTGACCTCGCCCAGCGACTCCCGAACCGGCAGTGCCCAACCATCCGGGCAACGGCGACGGTTACGGCGCAGTTATTCCTGCCCCCCACCCATGTGGAATGTTGACCAGGCCGGATTCCAACTCCCGGATGTTGGTCTGACCGCAGAAGGCCATAGCCCGGTCTATCTCTTCCCGTAGGATCTCCAACACGCCGTGGACCCCTGCCGCGCCGTCGACCGCCAGGCCCCAGTAGAAAGGCCGGCCGATAGCCACGGCCTTGGCGCCCAGAGCCATGGCTTTGATGACATCGCTTCCCCGGCGCACCCCCGAGTCCAGGTAGACCTCGGCCCGCCCCTTCACCGCGTCCACGATCTCGGGTAACATCTCGATGGCGCTCATGGTCATGTCCATCTGGCGGCCGCCGTGGTTGGAGACGAAGATGCCGTCAACGCCGTGCTCCACGGCCAGGTGGGCATCTTCGGCGGTCCGTATGCCCTTGAGCACCAGGGGCATTGAACTCAGCGAGCGCAGCCATTCCAGCTCCTTCCAGGTTAGATCGTTCCCACGGGGCGCCTCCCACTGGGTCGGCCTGGCGGAGCCGCCAAAGTCGGCCCTCACCTCCCCAGTGTCGCGGAAATTCGCCATCTCACCCACGCGAGCAAACCGGTTGCGGATATCCCGTTCCTTGGGGCTCGGCACCGGGGTATCCACGGTCAGACAGAGCACGGTGTAGCCGGCCTCCTCCGCCCGGTGCACCAGGTTCTCGGTAAGGTCATAGCCCCGGTGGTAGAGTTGGAACCACAGGGGAGTTGTCGCGACCGCAGCCACCTCCTCCAGGTTGTAGTTGGAAGCGGTGCTCATCATCAAGATGGTGCCGGACATACCGGCGCCTTTTGCCGCAGCCAACTCGCCCTCCGGATGGGCCAGCATGTGCATTCCGGAGGGGGCCAGCAGCACGGGCAGGCTGATCTTGTCCCCCATGACCGTCGTGGAGATGTCCCGATTGCGCACGTCCCGAAGGAAGCGCGGCCGAAGGCTCAGGGCCTCGAAGGCCGTCCGATTCCGCCCGGTTGTGACCTCGTCCATGGCTCCGGCGTCGATGAAATCCCAGGAATTGTGAGGCAACACCTGCTTGGCCCTAGCCTCGTAATCGTAGAGGTTGATCGGATCCAGACGCATGTCCATCCCCTCCTGTCTCACTGCTGAATGACTCTCACCCCTGGCCCATTTCCTTCAAAGAGAAGGGTCAGGGTGAGGTAGGAAAACCGCTCCTACTCTACCCTCAAGCTGGGCAGGTGGCAAGTTCATGGGGCCGGGAGCGCGGTTGCTTCGACGCCGGTAGGACAAACCGGTCCTGTTGACAAACTAGTACCACGAGTTCAGAATTGGCCGCCTGGGGTTAATCATTATTTGATGCTGAAACAGCAGGGCTCCCAGCCTACTGGGCTCAAGGTGGGAATCCACTACGCCTGGATCGTCATCGCCATCGCGGCGTTCATGCATACGGCTGGCGGCTCCATCCGCCAGGCTTTTGGCGTCCTAATTGTCCCCCTTCAGGAGAACATGGGCTGGGGCCCCGGGTCGGTAACTCTGTCCTACTCCATGGCCAGCATCATCGGCGCGACGCTGGCTCCCATCAGCGGCATGGCCACCGACCGCCGTCAAGGTGAAGGCCCAGAACATCACCAGGCGAAGACTGCACCACGGACCCTCAGGGAGTTCACCCAGGCTCTTCCGCACCCCTGATCTCTCGGGCCCCAATGTGTCCCACTCTTGCTGGTTGCCAACAGGCCATGGAACGGTGGGACCGCGGTCTGGGAGGCCTGCTACTGCTGCTTGCGGCCGACTATCCCGGCGCAATTCTACAACCCAGCCTCCTGAAAAAGGTTCGGTTGGAGAACGGGGTCGGAGGGAAGCTGG
>JASMCQ010000053.1 GCA_030753265.1 Dehalococcoidia bacterium | reverse complement strand
TCCTGTTTCTCCGGGCCTTCTCAAACGCGGCCAGTTGCCTGTTGGTGAGGATGACCCCGTTTTCGGGTTGTGGCGTGTCGTTCCAAATATTGATGGTCAGAGCCAACCAGCTGTTGAGTTCCTCAATCTCGCCTAGTCGGCCTGTGTTTGTCAACCCAAAAGCCACCCACTGTGATGATCGAAAAGTCACCCACCCTTGGGTGCTGTGATGATGAGGTGGTTCTCCAGTGAGAGACATATAATTTGTAGGTCTCGCAAGGGGTCCGTTCGTGGAGGCCTACTATGTACCTGGGACAGCAAAGCAAATTTGACCTTCCCCCCTAGACCAGTAGCAGCGGCAAGTAGAATACTCAGCTAGAATGAAACGTGTGAGGAGGGCTAGTGGACAACGAGAGGACGATATCGAAGCTGCCAAGGATGGGGCAATGAGACCGTGTAAGCGGCAAATCGTCTGTATCTGAGCCAGCTATCGCTTTTGACAGCAATTTTGAC
Source organism: Dehalococcoidia bacterium (assembly GCA_030753265.1). The sequence continues at coordinate 30,064 of JASMCQ010000053.1, read as the reverse complement.
AGCAACCTGGGCAAATATTGAAGAATGTTGATGGACAAGGACGGACAAATCATGAGAATCTAGCTACACTACAAACCCTGGTGGACGTTCAAGGACGCAGGATATCGAACTCATAACCCGAAGGTCGTTGGTTCGAGTCCAACCCCCGCTACCAAAAAACTAGATACAGAATTGAGTCCCGATACCCTGAAAAGGGGTCGGGGCTTTTGTTTTGACTATTTCCCGGGCGAATTCAGGCCCGGAGCAGTTGGTCCGGGCTCATCGGAGCCTATTCCGGTAGTTGCGGGTGAAAGCGCCGGGAAAAGTATGCTAACCTGCTGGAATACCCGTCTGGCGAACGGGCCGGCGGCGCCGTCTGGGCCGGATCGACTAGCTATAAACCCCGTTGGCGCTAAAAGCTGTCTGACTAAAGTCTTGAATTTTGCTCGTATATTATGTTAAGAGAATAGCAACGATTGCGAGAGCGGTTTCGGCCGGCGGTGACGAAAGCCGGCCGAGGCGCCGGGAGTCGCCGGAACGAGGTGAGCGATGTGTTTGGTGCACTTAATCCCTTTAAGAAGAAATCCGTTGAGAACGAGAACAACGGTCAGGAAAGTGAAGTGTACGCGGTTGAGGCAGTCAACCTGACCAAGATGTTCCAGCGCCGCTGGATAGCAGTCAACAGCATCAATTTCAAAATTCCTCAGGGGTCCACCTTCGGCCTGGTGGGGCCCAACGGAGCCGGCAAGAGCACCACCCTGCGCCTTATCATGGGCCTGCAGCATCCCACCGCCGGAGAGGTAAAGGTGTTCGGCGAGCGGATGAGCATGTACACCGGTCACCTGCGCCGCCGCATTGGGTACCTGCCCCAGGGGGAGCACTACCCCCGGGAAATGACCCCCATCGCCTACTTGGAGTTGGTGGGCAAGCTGCGGAGCGTGCCCCGCAAAGAGTGCGCCCGCCGCCTCTCGTCGCTGCTCCACGCCGTTGACCTGTTGAGCGCTGCCTCCACCCGAATCGGCAAACTTTCGGCGGGCATGACCACTCGCATGGCCATCGCCGCCTCCATGGTCAACGATCCGGACCTTCTGATGTGGGATGAGCCCACGGCGGGACTGGACCCCACGGGCCGTAAGTACACCCTGGACCTGATTAAAGAACTGAAGAGCCAGGGCAAAACCATGATCGTCTCCACCCACCTGCTGCCCGACGCCGACCAGGTATGCGACCAGATCGGGGTGTTGAACGAGGGGAAGATGGTTTTCTGTGGCTCAATCATGGAGATGAAGCAATTCGTGCGGGAAAACGTGGTCGACTTGGGGCTGGCCGGGGACCTGAATCACTTCCGCCAGTCCCTGTCCGCCGACAGCCAGGTCCTCCGGTGGGAGCAATTGAGCCCGGATGTAATCAGGGTCAACTTCAGCGACGAACGCGGCTTTTCTCAGCAACTCAGACGGATGCTGGAGTTGGTCTGTCAGTCGCCGGTGGAGCTACTGTCCATCCGCTCCGGTGGAGAGATTGAGGACGCCTTCCTCAAGCGGCTGGAGGCCGACCGGCTCAAGGGATTCAACCGGGCTTTCGATGCTCAACGCTCCTCCGAGAATGAGGGGATGCGGCCCATGATGACCGACCCCGACCAGGTTCTACCCGAAGAGCGAGTGAATGGAGCACTCGGGGTGGCGGAGGAGCAGCAGGTATGAAAGCGTTCATGGCTTTGCTAGAAGAAGACCTGGCGGCCATGTCCCGCTCTGTGACGGTGTGGATGTGGCTGGCCATCAGCGGTTTGGGGGGCTTCTCGGGTGTAATCTTCTCGGGGACCTTCGACCAGGAGGGCACCTCCTTCCTGTTGGGCTGGTTCTTGGTGCTGTACGTGGCCCTGGGGAGCTTCATGGTCATGACGATCGGCTCCTCCTCGGGCGGCACCGACCCGAGGACCTTGGGAACCTCCATAATCAGCCACGGGGTTACTCCCATCCAGTTTGTGATGGCCATGCTCTTCTCCCGCACTATCACCGTCCTGGGCATGGCCGTGCTCATCATCGCTCCGGTGGCCTTCGCCATGATGGCCAACGGCGTCTCGAACGACCTGGACGCCAACGGCATCATGGTTGCCCTAGCCTATATCGGGCTGCTACTCACCGTGCTGGTGTTCCTGAGCGTTACCTTCAGCGCCGTGGTCACCAACACCCCCGGTTCGTTGGGGATGATTTACATCCTCTGGTACACCGCCATCAGCCTGCTGATGGCCTACCAGGCAGAAGAGTTCTCCCCGGTGGGGGTCCTGGGCCGGGTGCCGGCCGTGTTGCAAGGAGATTTCGAGTGGTCGCTCCAATGGCCCGTTATGGCGGCCCTGGTGATCCCGCTGGTGGTGCTGCCACCCCTGGGCATCCGCATGTTCGGCCAGCGAGACCTGTAGCCTATAATCTCGGCTTTGCTCTGTGAAGCGGTAGCGCCCCGACAGGTCGGGGCGCTGCTTTTTTGTTCGTGCCCGTTCCCATCGTTATCGGCCTTGAGGCCGGGGCGCCTCGTTAGGCCGGTGAGCCGGGGCGAGGCGGGCAAGTCGAAATTACCGGCAGCCGGGGCCGGCCCCAGGCCTAGCCACAGGCGGCGACGCCGTCCCGGACCAAGCCCTGTACCTCCTCCGGCGAGTAACCCGCCAGACTCATGAGCACCTCTTCGGTGTGCTGACCCACCTCGGGGGCGGGACCTCCCACCCTTCCCGGGGTCCGGCTGAGGTTCACCATCACCCCCAGGGTCCGCATCGGCCCGTGCACCGGGTGGTCCACGGTGGTCACGTACCCGTTCTCCGTTACCTGAGGGTCCTCGGCCACCTCGGCATAAGACTGGACTTTGGCCGCGGGGCAGCCGTGCTCCTTGAAGGCCTGGTACCAATCCTCCCGGGTGCGGGTGAGGAAGACCCGGTCCAGGATGGCGATGAGTTCCCGGTTGTTCTCGGCCCGGCGGTCGCCATGGCTGAAGCGGGCGTTCTGGGCCAGGGCGGGCTCCCCGATGGCTTGGCAGAAGGCGCCCCAGAACAGGTCGCTCTCGGTCATCGCCAGGTATATCCACTTGCCGTCGCGGCAGCGGTACAGGCTTCGGGTGGGGTTTAAGATGCTGGCGCGCTCCGGTGGCTGAGGGTCCTTACCGGTGCTCAGGCAGCCCTCCAGGAGCAGCTCGCCGGCGGTGAGCATGGCCCCAATGAGGGAGACCTTTACCTCCTGGCCCAGCCCGGTGCGCTCTCGAGCCAGCAGCGCCACGCATACGGCGTAGGCCACCTGGATGCTGGAGGTCATGTCGGCGGCGCCGTACACCCCGGCGGTGGCCGGGTCGCTTTCTACGCTGGTGCGCATCATGTTTAGGAACCCGCTTCGGGCCTGGGCGGCGACGTCAACCCCCGGCAGCTCGGCATCGTCCCCCAGGGGCCCGTAGGTGTTCAGGTGCACGTAGATAATGGTTGGGTTGTAGCGGGACACCGTGGCGTAGTCCAGGCCCATGCGCTTCAGAGACTGCATCCTCAGGCTCGTGACCAGAACATCGCAGTGGGGCACGAGGCGATAGAGAGCGTTCCGGCCCCCTTCCTCTCGCAGATTCAGGGCCACCGATCGCTTCCCCCGGTTGGCCGATTCGAAGAAGTAGCTGTAAGAGCAGGCTGGGAAGAAGTTGGCGTTGCTCGGTGTCGCGGTGTGCCGGGACCGGTCCCCGATGCCCGGGTCCTCGACCTTGATGACCTCGGCCCCCATGTCCGCTAGGTCCCGGACACCATAGGGGACGGCGGCCATCATGGCGAGTTCCAGTATCCGGTAGCCCTCCAGGGGCAACGGCATGGTGCACCTCCTGAGGTGGTTGGGATGCGGCGAAGTTCCTCGTTCGGAGAAACGGGCGAGCCGCTACTGTCCGTTCCCGCTCTCACCCAGGGAGACGATGCCCTGCCTCTGAAGCTGCTCGATCTTCTGCTGGGAGTATCCCAGTAACTCCTGCAGCACCTCGGCGGTGTGCTGCCCCGTCTGGGGCACGGGATCGTAGATGGGCTGGTGGCTGGAGAGGTTGACGGGGTTGCGCACGATCGGGACGGGCTTGCCCTCGACGCCCTCCACGTTGACGACGCAGCCCAGGGCTTGGGCCTGAGGATCGGCCAGGGCGGCATCCAGGGTCTTCACCGGGGCCACCGGCACTCGGGCCTCCACCAGGCGCTCATACCAGTACTCGGTGGGCTGCTGGACCATGACCTCATGCACCAGTTCCAGGAGCAGCCGCTTGTTTCTCATCCGCTCCGTCTCGGTGGCGAAGCGAGGGTCATCCCCCCATTCCGGCCGGCCCAAGACCCGGCAGAGTGGGGGAAAGGAACGGTCTCCCAGCACACCCAGGGTGATGTGGCCGTCCTTGGTCGGAAAGATGCCCGCCAGGCTGAGCATGCCCACCGACCAGCCAGGGGCGCGGGGGACCTTCCCGCTGAGGAGGTGCTGGGTCGCGAAGAAGGTGTGGGTGCTGAGCCCAACCTCAAAGAGGGAAACCTCCACGTTTTGCCCCACCCCGGTGTGCTCCCGGTGAAAGAGGGCCGCCAGGATTCCCTGGGAGGCCCACACCGCGGTGGAGTAGTCCACGAAGGCCTGCCCGGCGAGCATGGGCGGCCCATTGGGCTCCCCCGTCATGCTGAGCATCCCGGAGTGGGCCGCGGCCACGCTGTCGAAGGAACCCCGCTCCCGGTAGGGCCCCTTGTTGCCGTACCCGCTGATGGAGCAACTGATGATGCGGGGGTTGATCTTGTTCAGTGTCTCGTAGTCCACTCCTATCCGCTCCGCCGCCCCCGGACGCCAGTTGTTCTGGACGATGTCCAGGTGCTCTACCATCTGCCGGAAGATTTCCAGACCTTCGGGCTCGTTGATGTTCAGAATTATGCTCTTCTTGCCCCGGCACTCGTAGTTGCCCCGGGCGTCCACCCCGCCGGAGGTGGTGGCGGCCAGCCCGCTCTTCGCGATGCCCCGGGGGCCTCGGCTGGGGACCTCCACCATGATAATATCGGCGCCAAGGTCCGAGAGGATGTTGGCTGACAGGCTCCCGGCCAGGGTGCGGCTGAAGTCCACCCCCCGGATCCCGCTCAGAGGGGCCGCGTGGTTTCCTCCACTCATGGTGTTCCTCCTTGCCTACTATGGGCCCACGGATAGACGGCTAGACTTGATTGAGGGGCCAAATCCCCCTTTATAAAGGGGGACTCAGGGGGATTTCCGCATCGCCGAGTCTAGCAACTTGTACAAAGCTCGTAGGTTCCTCGTCGGGCGATCCTGCCCCAAGATGTAACGGATTGGCGCAAGTACGCCGGCTAGGCCCGCCGGGGCTTGATTCCCGTGAACTTCACGCTGGACACCTTCCCCTGTACTTGGGCCAGCTCCTCCTGCGCCGGGGCCGGGGCCGGGGTGAACTCCTCTCCGGGACAACAGGCCATGGCTGCCAGTTCGTCCGGGGTGAGCAGGTGGCGGTTGACGATGCGGACCTCGTAGAAACCAGCTTCACTCACCGTTTGCCAGTAGTCGTCCTCGGTGATGGCCCCTCCCAAACACCCGGACCAGGTTGAGCGGAACCGCTCTCGCAACTCGGGGCCGATGTCCTCGGTGAGGACGATGTCCGAAATGGCCAGCCGCCCGCCGGCTTTCAGGACACGGCAGGCTTCCCGGTATATCTCCGCTTTATCCGGGCACAGGTTAATGACACAGTTGGAAATTACCACGTCGGCGAAACCATCCACCAGGGGGGTGTTCGCCAGGTCGGCGACGTGCAGTTCAACGTTCCCGCCGGCCAGCCCGGCTTCGGTTACCGCGCGGTTGGCGCGCTCAATCATCTCGGGGGCGAAATCTACCCCGGCCACCCTGCCGTCGAGGCCCACCTTGTGCGCCGCCAGAACCACGTCGATGCCCCCGCCGCAGCCGAAGTCCACCACGACTTCACCGCTCCGGAGACCGGCAAAGCCGGTGGGGTTGCCGCAACCCCGGGTGAGGTTGAGGGCGGCCTCCGGCACCAGGTCAAGCTCCTCCGGAGAGTAGAGCCCTTGATCGACCGCGTAGCCCGAACCGGGCTTCGCCTTGCTGGGTCAACAGGCTTCCTGATTGCCCCCTGACGCGGCGAACTTTCCGTAGCGAACCCTGATGGCTTGCTTGATCTCCTCGGTCAGCATCCCGCACCTCGTCCCTGATGCCGTTTCAGTTAGTGTACCGGGCTGTAAATAGCTTTACATCGGCGAGATTGGGCGACACTCTCTCCCCACGATCGTCCCCGATTGCATCGGGGGCAGGCTCTTCGCCGGGATGACGGATTGGGTGTCATGCCATTTACGATACATCAGACCGGGTTAGAAGAGGTCCTCCTCCACACCGTTGTACTCCGGCAGGTGGTGGCGTCGCCGGAGGTATTGCTGGAGAAGCTCGCTCTCGCGCATGGTGTACATGTGGGTGGTCTCGTACTGGAAGAACCGGGCCGGGGGCACCTCTTCCCGGGCGGCCTTCAAGGCTTGCCGCAGGTCTGGGGCCCCGGCAATGCGGAGCACCTGCTCCTTTTCATCCAGGAGTTGGTACACGCCCTCCCTATCGGGGACATCCTCCAGAGCCGTGTCTTCCAGTGGAAACTTCGGGGGCCGGCGCATGATGCGTTCTCTTTCTCCCTTCCGGCATTTGGGCGGCGGGCGGCGGGCTACCAGGAGTGGACGATGGCGTCGTGGGGGCAGGCCAGAACGCAGGGGAGCGGCGGAGGGCTATCCACCGGCTTGCAAGGGGCGCAACTGAACTTCAGATTCTTGCGGTGCTCTTCCGACACCGTTAACACCGTGTCGTCGTAGTCGTCGAGCATCATTTCCAGCACCCCCGCCGGGCAGGCCGGGACGCAGTCGCCGCAGCCGTCGCAGCGGCCGCTATCCACCCGGATGTACCAGTCACCCGACCCATCGGTGTACCCGTAGTGAGCGATGTATCCCATACCTGCCTGCTGCCTCGTTACGCTACGGTTCGCGGCCTCCGCGCCAAAGCACCGTCTTGGTTCGCCCCTCCCCAGGGTAGGAGCGTGGGGCCGGCGCCCCGCTGCACGCCGGCGCGGGCGTCAGCCGCTTCATCCCTTGGCCTTCGCCCTCAGGGCCAAGCTGTTGGCGAAGAGAGCGGCGCCCAGGGCGCCGGCGGTCTGGGGGTCTGTACCCTCGGGCGGCGCCAGGGCCTTTACCCCCAGCTTCCGCTCGATGCGCTTGACGATGCCGGGGTTCTTGGCGATACCCCCGGTGATGGCGAACTCCGGCTCCAGGCCGATGCGCTCCAAGAGGGTGACCACCCGGCCCGCCATGGCTTCGCAGAAGGCGGCCAGGGCCAGCTCCCGGGAATAGCCGGTGCGCAGCAAACCCAGGACCTCCGACTTGGCGAAGACGACGCAGGTGCTGCTGACAGCGGGAGGGTCTTTCTCCACGTTCAGGGAGAGGGGGCCCATCTCCGTTACGGAGACCTTCATCAGCTCGGCCATGGTCTCCATGCCCCGCCCCGTGCCGGCGGCGCACTTGTCGTTCATGAGAAACTCTTCCAGCTTGCCCCTTTCGTCGCAGCGGATGGCCTTGCAGTCCTGCCCCCCCATGTCCAAGATTGTGCGGACGGTGGGACCGTAGATGAAGTTGGCCCCCCGGGCGTGGCAGCTGATCTCGGTGATCTGGCGCTGGGCGAAGGGGATGTTCACTCGTCCGTAGCCGGTGCCCACCACGTAGGCCACGTCTTCGAGGGAGAGAGCCGCGGGCTCCAGGGCCCACTCCATGGCCTGCTGAGCTATTGAGGCGCTGTCGGCGGAGGTCCGGATGCTGGCGAAGGCGAAGGGTTGGCCGTCCCGCAGCACAACGGCTTGGGTGCTGACCGAACCGACGTCAATGCCGCCGGTCAGGAGGGCGCCATCGGTCCCGCCCGTGTCTTCGGCGTGCCAGCGGTACTCTTCCCACCGCCAGTATTCCCGATCTCCTCGCTCCAACACCTCGCGCACCATGGAATGGTCCTCCTCTAAGGTTATAGGGCAGCCGTTCGATTCTCGCTTTGGGCGTTTCGCACCCCCATGACCGCGGCGCCCACCGCCGCGACCATGTCCGGGGGATCGGGCACCTCCAGGTGGTCCACCTCGAGGGTTTGGCGCAGGGCCTCCACGAAACCCACGTCCCAGCCCATGCCGCCGCACACCATCATCGCCTCTTCCGCGCCCACCCGGTGGACCAGGGCGGCCAGCCGCCGGGCCATGGACACGTGGATGGCCAGCATGATGTTCTCCCGGGGGGTCTTGGCGTGGATCTGGGAGATGATCTCAGTCTCGGCAAAAACAACACAGGTGGCGCTCATGTCCGCCGCCTCGGTAGCCGTGAGGGAGAGCCGGCCCGCCTCATCCAGGGGGACCTCCAGCATGCGGGCGGCGGTCCGGACGAAGGAGCCGGTACCGGCGGCGCACTGATCGTTGGTGGCGAAGCGCTCCATCTGACCCTGGGGGCCGACCCGGATGGCCCGGGCGTCCTCCGCTCCCACGTCCATTACGGTGCGGGCTTCCGGCGCCAGGAAATTGGCCCCCGCGGCGACGGCAACGATCTCCGTCACCGTGTGGTTGGCCCCGGACACCCAGGTAGAGCCGGTGCCCGTGGCCACCAGATAGCCTAGGTCGCCCCGCTCCAGGCCCCCGAGCTTCAATACCTCCTGGAGGACCTGCTGGGCCGTGGCATCGATGTCGAACTCGGTGGGGACCCGCGCGGTGGCCACCAGGCCCTGAGGGCCGACGATGGCCGCCTTGGTGACCTCTGATCCTACGTCAATTCCCACGACGTACATGGTACGCTCCTTATCATCCGGGCCCGAGTTCTAGAAGAGGGCATTCTCTAGAAGGGTCTCCATGAAGGCCTCCACCCTGGTGCGGATGGGGCCGTATGGGGTAGGGAAAGTCATCTCCACCCGGAGGGTGGGGATGTCTTCCTCCTTCAGTTTGGCTTCCAGGACCGGCGTTTCCCAACCGTGGGGATCGCAGAACTTCTGGAGGGCGAAGATAACACCGCTGACGTTGTACTCGCGCGCCAGGTTCATGATGTGCGGGACGCGGGTGCGGCTAGTCCAGTCCCGCAGGGGGCATCGGGGCCGGTCGATGTAGCGCTGGGCCAGCGTCAGTATCCGGTCCTCGGCTGGAGTCACCTCGTTCCAGAAGTAGCGGGTGCCGGCGCATTCGTCGTCGGTGACGATGAGCATCCCTGCCTGCTCGATGGTGCGCACCAACTCCACGTCGTTCAGCTCGCTGCCCACCAGCATGCCCCTGAGTTCCGGAAGGTCGATCTGCCGGCCTTCCAACTCCCCTAGGAGCTGCTCCAGCAGCTGGTTGTGATCCGCCTTGTCCATGTAGAATCCGGCCAGCACCACCTCCAGGACCTCGGCTCCGGTGATGGGCGGGGTGGGGCTCTTGCGCGTCTCGTAGAGCCGATGCAGCAGCCGGCGGTTGGTGTTGTACACCTCGAAGGCGTGGTCCAGCGCCTCGTTGGTAATGGCCTCGCCCCGCCACTCCTCGACCTGTTTCCGGAAGGTTTCCATCTCCCGGCCCCAGTAAGCGGGGGCCGCCGGAGTCTGGAGGTTCCAGGGGGCGTCGATGAAGTGTTTCTTGGGGCCGGGGATCTCCCGCTGCCAGATCTCGTACATCTGGGTCATGTGGATACAGGTGAGGGTGCTCACGAAGTAGCCCAGATAGTCGTAATGCCCGTCCAGCCCGGCGGAGACGCAGCTCCGCGAGAAGCCGCACCAGGTGGCGCCCATGGACCGGTCCGCCGATCCGGGGTATCCCAGGTCGCCGAAGATCCGCACCGGAAGGACCCCCGCCGCATAGGCGATCTCCTCAGGGACGTAGGTGCAGGTGTACCCCAAGACCTGTCCCCCGGTTCGCTCCTTCCAGGCTTTTGGGTAGGCGTGCCGGTCCCGGGTGATCTCCGCCAACTGTGCCAGCGCATTACTCATTGCCATCTCCCGCCGGAGCGGCGCCCGCCGACCGGCTTTCCCCGATGGGCCGGAGCCCCATCCCCTCCATGAAGGCGTCCAGGGTCTTCAGGGCGGCCGGGATGTTCAACTCCCGGGGATCGGCGGTACTGGGGTCGATATCCACCGCCGGGACTCCCGCCCGTTGGATCTCGGCCATGCGGGACAACCCGCCCAGGGAGCTGGGCCGGCACCGCCGTTCCAATCCCAGGATGACCCCGTCGGCCTTCCAGTCCCGCACCTGGGCCAGGACCTCGTCGCCCTTGGACATGGGCCGGCAGGTGACCTGGGTCGCCCGAATGACTCCTTCTCCCCCCAGATAGCGGTCGGCCATGGACCACAGCCCGTCTTCCCGGGTGCGCACGTCCCAGCCCCGCTCCTTGGGCGTCTTGGAGGGCACCCAACTCCCGTCGGGCGTCACGTCCCAGACCCCGAAGCTGACGAAGGGAAGGCTGCCCCCGACGAGGACGGCCCCGTAGGCCTCGGGGTAGCGGAGGAGCTTCTGCCCCTCGGGGAAGAACGGGATGAAGTCGTCCCACAGGAGCCGGGCCGTCTCCACGCCCCGGGCGGAGATGCCCTCATCAACCCGCTGCTTCACCTCGTCGTACACCGTCCGGTAGAACTCCAGGATGTGGGGCTTGTCCCGGTCCAGGATGAGGGGAATACGCAGGGAGGTGAGCATACGGTAGTCCAGGGGTGCGGGAACGGCCTGGTTGAGAACGCAGATGCGGGACCAGAGGGCGCTGGTCTCCCAGTCCAGCTCCAGGGCGCGGAGGAACAGCTCGTCCTGAAACTTCTTGCCGGTGATCCCTTCGATCTCCTCGATGGCGATATGGAATTGGTCCACCATGTACTGGAGGTCCGGCGACTGGTAGCCGTAGCGGAATGGCAGGTCCAGGGTGACTATGGGGACCCCTCCCAGGTGCTCCACCACCGACTGGACCATCTTCATCGTGAAGGGGCACAGCTCCCACTGGAAGACGAAGTCCGGCTTCCGGCCTTCCAGGGCCTCGGTCAGGTGGCCCCGGTACACGCCCCCCAGGTGCAGTTTGAGGGAGCTGCACAGGTCCTTCGGGTAGCCTCGGGTCTCCAACAGCTCCAGGTTGGCCACGTTCTCGTCGTAGGAGCGCACCATCTTGGTGAACCGGGGCTCGTATTGCCAGCTGGCATACTCCCCGAACCCGGCCATCAAGGGCTGGAACTCCTCGATGATGCCCACGGCCACCATTCCACCCGAATTGGCCGTCTGCTCGTTGTGGACGTGATGGGCGCGGCGTAACTCCTTCATCTTGGCCCAGCATTCCAGGGGCTTGATTGGGTAACGTTGGAGGGTCTGCACCATGTCGCTGCCTCCTCAACGGCACTGGGCCGTCATCTTCAATTTTCGAGCCCATCCGGGCTCTTCCGGGTGGCTGAGTCCTGGTCATTCGATTGGATCGGGTGATTAGTTGCTAGCCCAAAACCTTGAGTGCCGGTTTCAGCGGTCCTTCGACAGGCTCAGGACGACCGGGATGGGCGCTCCTGCTTCGTTCGCGGTGAGGCTCAGGACAATCGGAAAGGGCGCTCCTGCTCCGTTCGTGGTGAGCTTGTCGAACCACTTCATCTTTGTTCTTGCTCAGAGCACGCCCGAGTCCCTGACTTGGGCAATGCGCTCGGGGCTGTAGCCCAGGATGCCGCTCAACACCTCCTCGGTGTGCTCCCCCAGCCGGGGGGCCAGGCCCCTGGGCCGGGCCGGCGTCTTCTCGAAGTGGACTGGAGGCCCCACCAGCTTCCAGGGGGTCCCATCATCGTCCTCAAGGTCTACCACGTAGCCGCTCTCCACGGCCTGGGAATACTTGACCGCCTCCTCCGTGTTCAGCACGGGGGCGTAGCCAAACTGGCACCCGTTTACATCGAAGATGCAGATCCACTCGTCCCGGGGCCGGGTGGCGAAGGCCTCCTCTAGCCCCTGGATGGCCACTCCGTAGTGCTCCCGCCGCTTGACGGCGTTCTCCAGCCGGGGGTCCATGGCCAGGTCCTCCCGGTCCATCAGGAGGCACATCTCCTCCCAGTAACGGTCCGACTGGGGCTCCGCCAGAATGATCCACTTGTTGTCGGAGCACCGGTAGTGGTTGGACATGGGGTTGCGGGCGCGGGCGCGGGAGTGGCGTCCCATGGCCCGCCCTTGCATGAGGGCGGTATTTACGTTGACGGCTTGCATGTGAAGGGCCGTTCCGAGGAGAGACGCTTCCACCATCTGACCCTCCCCGGTTCGCTCCCGGTGCAGCAGGGCCGCCAGGATGCCCCAAGCGCTCATGGTCGCCCCCGACTGGTCGAAGAGTCCTCCCACCACCTGCCACGGCTCGTCGTGGTCCCGCTCCCCCATCATCCACATCACCCCCGAGAGGGCCTGGGCCAGAGGGTCGAAGAAGCGCTTCGAGGTGATGGGTCCCCGGGGTCCGACGGGGGATGCCAGGGTGTAGATGAGCTTGGAATTAAACTTGCGCAGGGTTTCGTAGTCGGCGCCCATGCGGCAGAGGGTGGCCGGCCGGAAGTTGGTGAGGAACACGTCGGTCTTCGCCACCAGCTCGTGGAAGATCTGCCGGCCGGGTTCCTGCCTCAGGTCGAGGGTAATGCTCTTCTTGTCGCGGTTGGCGGTCTCCATGAAAAGGTTCCGGCCGCCGGGCAGGGCCATGCTGGAGCCCCACAGGTTATAGAAGTGGCGGGAGGCGTCACCCACTCCGGGCTCCTCCACCTTGATGACCTCAGCTCCCAGTTGCGCCAGCATGTAACCCCCCGCGGTGCCATGCTGGAAGGTCGTGCATTCCAGAATCCGAATGCCCTCTAAGATATCGCCCATGGTTCACCCCCGGCGTATTGCCACCGCCCCGGACGGCGCGACCGCCTTCCCGGTGTCTTGTGCCTCCGGTGGCTGAAGCGTGAACAGGGACGCCGGATCTTTGGTGAGGAGGCGGACCTGCTCCACGGAGGCTCACTTGTCCCTCTGATCGCTACTGGACCGCGCCCCACTGGGATACCCCATTTCAACGGGCGCGGAGGCAACCTGCGTGCCGTCTCAGAACAGAGCCATAGTAGTATCAATCACGAATGCCGTCAACCATCTCATCAAGCGCATCAGCCTGTCCGGCGGCGTCGTGAACTGGAGTTTGACGGGTAATGGCGGAGGCTTTCACTACATTCGCCCCGTGGAATGGCCAGGAGCATGAATATCGCGGAGGTCACCGAGATGGGGTGGAGCGGGAATGGATCAGAGCGGTTAGGTAGCGAAGTTGCTGGTAATGCTACTGTGTGCAAATCTCCCTCGCTCCGCTTCATGAAAGGGGGCTTTGCCTCAAAGCCGTATCTTTTTTCGAAAGTGCCATGCTGTGCCAGCCGTGGCGTCAAGGCATCTGGGGAAGGGCTTCTCCTCCACCTCCCCAGATCCCGAGTCCTTCCCGCGAAGGACTCGGGATGACGATGCGGTGTCCATTTCGTTCTCGTGGAGACCCTCTGCGGCGGGCCAGATGTTCAAGGGATTTTGCGGAATCCTCAGAAGGTCGCCAGCGGGGTCACCGGCGAGCCGGTGACGGTGGGAAACCGGAGCGCCGCCATGGTGAACATAAAGTCCCACCGGCCGAGGGCCTCGCATTGAACCACCAGGTCGTCGAAGTTGGCGTTGTCGAGGAGCCACAACCCCATGGCAACGATACCCACCTGGTGAATCGGCATATCGAGGGCCTCGTAGCCGCTGGGGATAACGTCGTGGGCGGCGTCGGAGGCGATCAAGGACACGCCTCGTTCCCTCAGCCAGGGCAGCGTCTCGGCGTGGAGGCCGGGCCTTCCGTCGACCCGGATCACCGGGCCGAGGGCCAGCCGCCGCTTGTACCAGCCCAGGCGGAGGCACAAGGCGTCCCCAACTCCGACCCGCACGCCCTGAGCCGCCTCGGCAGCCTCCAGGTCTTCCACGTACACCGCCTCGCCCGGCTCGAACCACTCTTTGCCCCGGACCTTGGTGATGTCCAGCAAGACGCCTCGGGTGATGACGCCGTCCTTGAGCACCGCGACGTCGTTCACCGTCGCCCCGCCCCTGGTGGTCACCATCTCGGCAGGCCGTCCCCCGTACATCTTCCCGTCCCAAAAAACGTGGCTGAGGGCGTCGATGTGGGTGCAGTAGAGGCCGTGGAAGGCCAGGGCTATGAGGTCCCCCACCGCCTGGCGGGGACCCCGGGCCCCGGCCGAAGCCAGGTTGTAGCCCTCGCCGCTTTCCAGCATGAAGTGCAACGGCGGGATGGGCGTATCGATGGCCGGCGCGGTGGAGATGGGCCGGGCACAGCCGACGGTGATGCCGAGCTTGACCAGGGCGGCGGCCCGGATCCGAGTCTCGTTGTCGACCAGGTTCAAGGTCCCCAGCAGGTCGTCATCTCCCCAGCGGCCCCAGTTGCTCAGGGTGTTGAAATACTCCAGGACTTCTTCTTCTGACGGGATTCGTGGCGCCATATCGTTCGCCTTCTCCTCGTTGCAATTCGCTTGGTGTCTATCCAATAACTCCAAATGAGGCCGCTTTTGGTCCTTCGACAGGCTCAGGACGAACGGATTCTTCCTGTTTATGGTGAGCTTGTCGAACCACGGCGCCTGGTTGTTCGATGGGCTGTCAATGGCCGGGCGACGACCGGAGCCGCTGTTCCCGCTTTTCCAGGATGGAGTCGGCAATGCCCTGAACGATGCGCCACAGCATCTTGAAAAGATCGCTCCCGTCCCGGAAATCGGCCGCATACGGGCCGACGGTCAGCCTCTCGCCTTCGGCCAGCTCGTAGGGCTTCCTCAGTTCCGTGTCTTCCGGCGGCCACACCCCGATCGCCTTTCCCTTCAACCGGCGGATCATGGAGAAGCAAGGGATATCGCTGGGTCCGTCACCGATGTAGACCATGTGCTCGAAGGGCACCCGCCGGTCTTCATCCTTGATGGCGTCGTTCACCCGGAAGGGTCTTCGCCGCAGCTCCGTGCCCGACAATCCCTTACTTATCGCGTGAATGAATTTGGTTTTCTCCGTGAAGGTCACCGACCGTTTTACGGCCACGGCCCGGTCCGCATCATCGTAGGCAAAAGCGCAAGCAAAGATGTCGTTGGCCAGCCGGCCGAGAGGAGTGGCGCCCAGGACTTCCTCGATCCCGCTGCTGACGATGTACCACTCGACCGTGACACCGGCCTCCCGGTACTCGGCTTGGCCGGACAGCTTGTCACGGAGCCGGTCGACAAAATCCAATGCGCCTGGATAGAACTCAACATCGCCGCCCACGCCTTCCAGTTTCGACTTCGTTAATGGGCCGGCTGGGCGGTCCTGGGTGGGTTCCAAAAGTTGGTTCAGATAGGCGAGGGTGTGGTCCCAACCGTCCTCGACGAGGCCGACCACGTCTCTCTTCCAGAACCGGCCGGATTCAAGGCCCAGTTCCCGGACCAGCTTGTCGGTGGAGTCCGGGCACAGAGTGCCGTCACAGTCACAAATAATGGCGATGACGTCCTGGGCCATCGGCCACCCTCCCGTGAAAGGCTGAAAAAGGGCGCTGCGCCCCAAACCCCCGGCGGCTGCCCGACTATCCGGTGAGGACCAGCTTCTGGAGGGAGCGCGGCATGTGGGTCGGCACCTTGGTGTGGCTCAGGTGCGTGAAGGAAACCTCGGCCACGTAGATGTCGCCCCGGGAGTCAATGCAAATGCCGTGGGGCGCCAGGAAACTGCCGGGCTCCTCACTCTCGGGCACGTCCCCCAACTTGGCCAAGTAGTTGCCCTTGATGTCCAGGATGCCGACCCGGGGGCCCAGCCCAACGGCCTTGGCGTTGGAGCCAATGCATACGCCCAGCTCACCCACGTAGACCCTCTGGTCCCCCGACTTGTCGATGTACAAACCACAGGGCCGGGCCATGTTGGTCCACTGGGTCTCGAACTTCCCCTTGGAGTCGAATATCTGGATGCGGTGATTCTCCCGGTCGGCCACGTAGACCCAGCCATCCTTGTCGGTGGCGATGTTATGGGCGATGTTGAACTGGCTTGGACCGGTCCCCGACCCGCCCCACGAGAATAGCAGCTTCCCATCCGGCGAGTACTTGTGCACCCGGGCGTTGCCGTAGCCGTCGGAGACGTAAAAATCCGCGGTCTTGGGGTCGATGGCCACGTGGGTGCAGCGGTTGAAGGGGTCGCCGCTCATGAAGGGGACGGGCTTGCCGCTGATGCCCAACTTGAACAACTCTTTCCCGTCCAGGGTGCACTTGCGGACCGTGTGGTCCCCGTCGTCGGTGCAGAAGATGGTGTCGTCGGGGCTCATGGTGATGCCGTGGGCCCTGGGGAAGACGCCCTCGCCCCAGGAGCGCAGGAAATTGCCCTCCCGGTCGAAGATTATCATCGGGTGCTCCCCCCGGTTGAACACGTAGACGTTATCCTTGGAGTCCACCCCCACACCGCCGCACTCCTTGAAGGTCCAGCCGTCGGGCAGCTTGCCCCAGCCTTCGGCTACTTCGTAGGTGAATTTCGCGGTACCCAATGCCACCATGGCGTCACCTCGTCCTTCATGTCCGGCCCCTCTCTGGCGCAGCCGGGGGCCGCTGCCGACGATTGTAACACCAACAGGCGGTATTTCAATGGACCGGCCCCCACGCCGCCTCAGCCGCCTCAGCCGTGCCATGGCGCCGGAGCAATAGAACCTACTATACTAACGGTGGCGACAGCGCAGGAGGAGACCCATGAAGTTTGAAACACTAGCGGTCCACGCGGGGCACCGGGTTGACCTCGAAACCGGCGCGGTCACTCCGCCTCTCCACTACCTTTGAACGAACCGGCGACGGCAGCTATCCCTGCGGGTACATTTACGCTCGCGGGGGCAATCCCAGCAGGGCAGCATTGGAGGACCTGACACAAGCCCTGGCTTGAGCGGGTCGTTGCGCCGCATTTCCGCTTATTTTGGATTCACTCCACGAAGATGCGTACCTTTTCCTTGTCGCCCTGGGCATCGACCTCCAGGTCGTGCAACTCGTCGACGAGCTGTTCCAGGTCTTCGGTCTTCAAATTATGCAGGTCCACGTTGATCCCCTGATTCCCCAGGGCTTCGTTCACGCTCGTGGCGGCATTGTTGGGAATTAGGGCCGCCAGCTTGACTCCGGCGCGAATTAGGCCCATGGGGACCCGGATGTTCACCCGTTCACCGCCGGACTCCGAGTCCCCATTGGAGTCGGGCTCAACCACGATACGCAGGTACTTTGGCGACGGCCTGGGCGTATCTTTCGAGCCGGGCCGGTTCGGCTCGCCGGCGGACGGCCGGTCAACCAGGCCGAGCAATCGCTCGGCTTCTTCCACATTGATCTGGCCGTCGGCCAACATATCGAGGATTTGCCTTCGATTTTGAGTCATATCAAAACCTCCGCAGGGCTATATCTCTACCTGATCGAGATGAACACCCGCTCGGAAGGCCCATCTACATCCAATCGAAACCCTCGAAGCGAGCAGAACAACCTGAAGAACGACGGTCCGGCCAGCAGCATCGGCCGGCCCCAACCCGTGGGCCACAGCAGGGCCGCCAGGACGATTACCAACGGGGATAGGGCAACTGCCAGCAAGGCGATGGGTGGCCGATGATGAAGAGCGGCAGCCACAGGCCAAAGCCCCGGCGTCGCCCTCGGATTCTCAGACGCAGGAACGACGGCGGCCAACTCATTCGGACAACCTCTCGATGGCTTCCGCGGCGGTAATGTCGCCGCGCTGAAGCTGGCTCAGGACCTCTGTTTGGGAGGGGACGGGATCCGTTTCCACGTACTCAAACTGGGCCGAGATGCGGTTGAGGCGGTTCTTTACCGTGGGGTAGCTGATCCCGAAAATCCGCTCCATCTCCTTGATCGAGCCGTGGCTGCGCACGAAAACCGTGACGAACACCTGGTCTTCGCCGGACAGCCGGGCCAGCGGCGGCAGCTCGAAGCTACCCTGGAGCGTTACGCCGCCGTCCGCCAAGCGCACTCGCTCGACGATGACCGGGGCGCCTCCGGTCAGTTTGGTCAACTCCTGCCAGCTCGCAGCCATCACATCATCCTTAAGAATATATATTCATGATACATGAATACTTAAGAAAGTCAATAGCATACTTAATTTTATCACTAGACCCGGCACCCGGATGCCGCCCGTATTCACGAACATTCCGCCCCGGTCTTCGGCTGGTTCGATGAAAGGTCCGAAACGGCCGGCCGGAAAGATCCGGGCAATGTTCGAAGAGTTGCCCTGAACTTGGTATCATGAGGTATAGGTTCTTCGTTAACGGGATCGTTTGGCCCGGATACTTGGGGCCCCCTTTAGGTCCGATAGGCCGGGGAGCCACCCAATTCTCCGAAGGCGAACGGGCCGAGGGTCCGGTTGGAGACATATATCTAGTAACTATCTCAAAAGGTGGTTCGACAAGCTCACCACGAACGGGGGAGGAGCGCCCTATCCGTTCGTCCTGAGCCTGTCGAAGGATCGCTGGAGTCGGCACTCAAGGTTTTGGGATAGTTACTTAGTGGACCGCCGGGCGGTGCTCCGGGAGGGGCCGGCCGGCGCGGTGCTAATGCGGAACAGGCGTGAGGTCGAGAATCGATGGCCCAGGAAGGTAGAAGGGACTACGTCAAGCACAGCTTTCTCAAGGTATCCCCTGAGTGGCGGCGGCTACCGCCGGGGGAACGGGACCACGGTAAGAAGCAGTTTGCCGAGGTGGTGGCCAAGTTCTCCGGCCGCCTGGCGACGGCCAGCTACAGCCTGGTGGGCACCCGGGGCGACGTGGACCTCTTGCTTTGGAAGGTCAGCCCCTCCTTGGAGGCCATCAACGAGCTGCTGGCCCAGCTGAACCGCACCGAGCTGGGCAAATTCCTCTCCATGCCCCACTCTTACCTGTCGATGACCCGCCGGTCCCCCTACCTGGAGCACCACCAGCATGAAGGACAGGTAGGGACCGCCGCCACCATGCGGATCATCGGGCGCAAGTATCTGTTCGTCTACCCCTTCGTCAAAACCCCCGACTGGTACTTCCTTTCCCAAGAGGAGCGCCAGACCTTGATGGACGAGCATTTCACCATCGGGCACCGCTACCCTTCGGTGAAAATAAGCACCGGTTACTCTTTCGGCATAGACGACCAGGAGTTCGTGCTGGGCTTCGAGACCGACGACCCGCCGAATTTTCTGGAGCTGATGACCGAGCTAAGAGAGGCGATAGGGCGTCGCTACACCCTGCGGGACACCCCCATTTTCACCTGCATTCACAAGCCCCTGAGGGAGTGCCTGGACGACCTGGGGTAGCCAAGCGTTGCACGGCATGCCGGAACGGGGTAGGGGCATAGCATGCTGGAATGGGGTAGGGATCCAGCATGCTGGAACCCGGGTAGGGGCACAGCACGCCGGAACTGGGGTAGGGGCACAGCATGCTGTGCCCCTACGCAATGGGGGCGCGGCTGGCTAGCTTCCGGCTGCTTCCGTATTCTTTAGATGGTTCATCGCCGAGCCCGCCTTGAACCATTCAATCTGGCCCTGATTCAGCGTGTGGTGCAGGTTCAGGGTCTCTTGGGTGCCGTCGGCGTGGTTGATGACGCAGTTCACCGGCTTTCCCGGAGCCAGGCCGTTCAGGTCTAGGAGGCTGATCCGGTCGTCTTCCCGTATCCGGTCGTAGTCGCCAAGGTCCGGGAAGGTCAGAGGCAGCAGGCCCTGCTTTTTCAAGTTGGACTCGTGGATGCGGGCAAAGCTGCGGCTGATGATGGCGGCAGCGCCCAGCAGGCGGGGCGACATGGCGGCGTGCTCCCGGCTGCTTCCTTCACCGTAGTTGTGGTCACCGACGGCCACCCAGCGTAAGCCCTCGGCCTGGTAGTGCCTGGCAATCACCGCGATAGACTGCTCGCTCTCGCCGCTGAGGACATCCAGCCCTTTCCCGGCCTTCCCCGTGTGGGCGTTGATGGCGCCCATGAACATGTTGTCGCTGAATTTCCCCAAATGGCCCCGGTAGCGAAGCCAAACACCCGCTGGCGATATGTCGTCGGTGGTGGTCTTACCTTTCGTCTTTATCAGGACCGGCATATCCAGGAAATCGTTGCGATCCCATTCCTGCCAAGGCTCCAACAGCTGGAGCCGCTCGCTTTTCGGGTCTACCGCCAACTCGATCTTGCTCCCGTCCTCCGGTGGCGCCTCAAAAGAGGAATGACCTGGATTGAAGCCCTGCTCCGGGACCTCGGGCGCGCGCTTGGGCGGGTCCAATTTGAACTGGGTACCATCGGCCGCGGTAAGGGTGTCGGTCATCGGGTTGAAGGACAGCCGGCCGGCCAGGGCCAGGGCGGTGACCATTTCCGGGCTGCCGATGAGGTTCATGGTGGATGCTTGACCGTCGTTGCGTGCCGGAAAGTTCCGGTTGTAGGAGGTGACAATGGTATTGGGTGCGCCGGTTGCTTTATCGGCCCGACGCCACTGGCCGATGCACGGGCCACAGGCGTTGGCCAACACGACGGCATCGATGTCTTTGAGGGACTGCATCTGCCCGTCTCTTTCGATGGTAGCCCGCACCTGCTCGGAGCCAGGGGTGACCATGAAGGGCACCGCAAATTTTATGCCGTGGGCCTTGGCCTGCTCCGCCACGTCGGCGGAGCGGCTCATGTCTTCGTAAGACGAGTTGGTGCAGCTGCCGATCAAGGCCGATGAAATCTCGTCTACCAAATCGCTGCTCTGCCGAAGCTCACTAGCTAGCTGAGAGATAGGCCGCGCGCGGTCGGGAGAGTGGGGTCCCACCAGGTGAGGTTCCAGCTTGGACAGGTCGATCTCCACGATGCGGTCAAAGTATTGTTCCGGGTTTGCTTCGCATTCCGGGTCGGCCGCCAGCAGGTGCTTATTTTGCTCGGCCAAGTCGGCCAGAGCGCCTCGGCCAGTGGCCTGAAGGTACCGGGCCATACGCTCGTCGTAGGGAAAAAGAGACGTGGTAGCGCCAAGCTCGGCACCCATGTTGGTGATGGTGGCCTTACCCGTGGCGCTGATGGACTTGGCCCCCGGGCCGAAGTATTCGATTATCGTGTTGGTTCCGCCGGAAACGGTCAACTCCCCTGCCAGGTAGAGTATTACGTCCTTGGGAGCGGTCCACCCGTGGAGTTCCCCGGTTAGGCGCACACCTATGACCTTGGGATAGAGCAGTTCCCAGGGCAGACCAGCCATCACCTCCACGGCGTCGGCTCCGCCGACACCGACGGAAATGGATCCCAGGCCGCCACCCATGGGGGTATGGGAGTCGGTGCCGATCATCATCTCTCCGGGGAAGGCATAATTCTCGAACGCCACCTGGTGAATAATCCCGGCCCCCGGTCCCCAGAACCCAACTCCGAACTTGGCTGACGCCGTGCGTAAGAAGTTGTAGACTTCATCGTTCTCTTGAAGGGACTCTTTGAGGTCGGCTGCTCCTTCCACCCTGGCCTGAATGAGGTGGTCGGTATGAACCGAGGTGGGAACAGCGGTGGTAGCCCGTTTGGTCTGCATGAAGTTGAGCATCACGGTTTGCCCCAAGACATCCTGCAGGATGACCCGGTCGGGGTTCAGCATAAGGTAACTGGTGCCCGGAATCAGTTCGGCCCCGGCCGGGTCGTCCAAATGGCCCAGCAAGACCTTTTGGGCCAGGGTTAAGGGGCGGTTGAGCCGGGCCCGGACGACTTCCAGGTTGCGCGCCGTTTTCTGATACACGCCGGCTACGATTTCCGGGGTTAACTCGACTGCGCTCATCAGTAGACTCCTCTCAGACACAATAGAGAACCTTTAAAGGGTTCTCCTTTAAAGGTTCTTCACATCCCCGGCCGGAAGGGGAAATAACAGGCCCGGAAAGGCCCTATTACCGCTTCAGGTCGGCGGCGTCGTTGTTCTTGAAGTAGTCGTAGTTCATCGCGATGTAGGCGTTGAACTGGGGAGGGGTAGCGTCTTCGGCGAAGATGGCGGCCACCGGGCATACCGGCTCGCAAGCGGCGCAATCGATGCACTCATCGGGGTTGATGTAGTACATATCGTCTTCGTCTCGAGTGTAAATGCAGTCAACCGGGCAAACATCAACACACGCCGAGTCTTTAACGCCGACACACGGCTCGGTAATTATGTAGGTCATTCCTCACGGCTCCTTGTGAAGTAGGTGGGGCGACACCAACCCCCGGCGCGCCTGCATATTTGCGAAGCGGCCAGAACGAATTATAGCATAGCTCCACCGGGTTGCAACAACGGGCCTGGCCGGATCGAGACCCGGCGCCGAAGCGGCTTAGTCCCACCGGCTTTGAGCTGCCTATCTATGCAAAAACCGGTCTACGCAAAAAACCGGCGACCGCGATTCGGAACTGAGGATGACTCCCCAGTGTTCCCATCAGCGGCCGCCATGCCGGGCATCCGGTGCGGGTTGCCGGCTGGTCTGAGTTACAGGACCAAGCCGTAGGTGCGCTTCTTGATCGCCAGGTTCACGAAGGTCTCAGTGCGCTGGACGCCCTCGATGACCCCGATCTTGGTCCTCAAGAAGGTTCCCAGACTTTCGGCCGACTCCAACCCAGCCCATATGAAAACGTCGTAGGCCCCGGTGGTGATAGCTACATAGTGGGCTTCGTCCAAGCTGGCGATGGCCTCCGCCACCGCATCCGACCGGCCGGGGCCGGTCTGGAGGCCGATCAGGGCCGTGGTAGCGTATCCCAGCTTTTCCAGGTTGGGGACGGCAATCACCTTGACCACGTCGTCTTGAATCAACCGGCGCAACCGCCGCCTCACTGTACCTTCACTGACCCCAACTTCCCGCGCAATCTTTGCGTTTGAAGCTCGGCCGTCCAATTGCAAGAGGCCGATAATCTTGCGGTCCAATTCGTCCATTGGTGCCACTCCCCATAATTTCTTGGATCAGGTAGTCACAATCAATCATAGGCTGGGGGTGATAAGTTGTCAATACCGCTGTCGGATCGGCGGATGGCGTCTTGGTTTACGAATTGGCTCTAGTCGATTGGTTGACGTTAAGTTCCTCTTCGAACCTATGGAGTATCGAACATTCGTCGGCTTTGATAACGGTCATGCGTAGCGAGGGGCCTGCAGACCGCCTTTTGAGGGGCTTGCTAACCTGCAACTCCGCTATTTCTTGGGCTTCTTGCGTTTCGCACGCCTGCGGGACGGCTGGTTGCAGTGTGGCGCGAAAAATGGTATTGCTGGGGTTGAGCCCATTTGATAACATGTATGCAAGCAGGGAGGGATCGCATAGTGGCCTAGTGCGGGCGCCTGCTAAGCGCTTAACCTGTGAAAGCGGGTTCATGGGTTCGAATCCCATTCCCTCCGCCGTCTCTTGTACCTACGGCCGCCTCGGCTAACAAATATGCACAGTTTTCACCTTTCGACTATCGGGTGCCAAATGAATGTGGCGGACTCCGAGCGTTTGGGTACGGCTTTGGAACAGCTGGGCTTGCACTCGGTGAGCGAAGCCAACGAGGCCGACGTAATCGTTGTTAACTCCTGCGTCGTGCGCCAGAGCGCCGAAGACAAGGTTACGGGCACCCTGGCGGCGATGCGGCCGCTGAAGCGACAGGAGCCCCGCCGGCTGGTCGCGCTCATGGGCTGTTTGGTGGGGTCCAAGACCGAGGAGCTTCGCCGGAGGTTCCCGCACGTCGACGTCTTCATGCGCCCCCAGCAATTCGGCCCCCTTCTGGACCTGGTGGGGGAGCGCCTGGGCTTGGATTGGGAAAGGTGTATCGCCTCACTGGCCCCGAACCGGCCCGGCGTGGCCTGCTACGTTCCCATCATCCACGGTTGCGACCTGATGTGCACTTTCTGCATAATACCTTACCGCCGGGGGCGCCAGGCCAGCCGGCCCCTGGATGAGATAGTTGGCGAGGTGGAATTGCTGGCTGCCCGAGGGGTTAAAGAAGTCACTCTGCTGGGTCAAACGGTTGACGCCTACGGCAACGACCTGCCGGACCAGCCGGACCTGGCCGACCTGTTGGAGCGGCTTGAGCCGGTCTCCGGGCTGGAACGGATCCGATTCCTCACCTCCCACCCTTCTTTCATGGGCGAAAGAATCATCGGCGCAGTGGCCCGGCTGCCCAAGGTGTGCGAGCACATTAACCTACCGGTGCAGGCAGGGGATGATGAAGTCCTCCACCGCATGCGCCGCCCTTACACTCGCGCCGTTTACGCCGACTTGGTCCGGCGCGTGCGTGATGCCATCCCCAATGTCGCCCTGAGCACCGACGTGATCGTCGGGTTCCCCGGTGAGACCGACGAGCAGTACCGGCGCTCCCTGGACCTGGTTTCGGAGCTGCGTTTCGATAAAGTCCACTGCGCCGCTTACTCGCCTCGTCCCGGAACCGTTGCCGGCCGTACGATGAAGGACGACATCTCTCACGAAGAAAAGACGCGGCGCCGCCGTGGCGTGGAACAGTTACAAGAGAGTATCCTGGAGGAGATCAACGCCGCGTTGGTGGGCGGTGAAGAGGAAGTGCTGGTGGAGGGGCGCCATAAAGGCAAGTGGCAGGGAAGGACCCGGAGCAACAAGCTCGTGTTCTTCCAGGATGAAGGAGACCATCTGGGACGTTTGGAAAACGTCAAGATTACCCGGGCCACCCCCTGGTCGCTCCAGGGGACGCTGGCTGGTGGTTGAACCGAATCACCCCTACGAGGATGTCGACCGTGGTCATCAAGACCCGTAAACCTGAAATCCCGATAACCGAGATCGAGCACTCCGCCTTCTGCAAGTCGGAAGACGAACTGCCCGCCCGGCCGTTGGCCGAAGAACTGGCTGTAAACATACGCTGGCAGAAGATCCCCGGCCAGTACCTTGATTCCACGGCCGAGGAGCTGGACGAGCGTATCCGGCGCGTCCGGGAACGCCTGGGCAAATCGGTGACCGTACTGGGACACCACTACCAGAGGGAAGAGGTCATCAAGCATGCCGATTTCCAGGGTGACTCCTTCCTGTTGTCTCAAGAGGCAGCCTCCCTGCTGGACGCCAGCTATATTGTCTTCTGTGGCGTCCACTTCATGGCGGAGACCGCGTGCATCCTATGCGCGCCCCACCAGAAAGTGGTCTTGCCCAACCTCACCGCCGGGTGTTCCATGGCTGACATGGCTCCCATGGACGATGTGGAGGACGCCTGGGAGGACCTGGAACAGGTGCTGGGAGGCTCCGGCGGTATCATTCCCGTCACTTACATGAACTCCATCGCCGGCATCAAAGCTCTGTGCGGCCGCAACGGAGGCGCCGTCTGCACCTCGTCCAACGCCGCAGCCGTGATGAAGTGGGGTTTCGGGCAGGCCGGGCGGATTCTCTTCCTGCCGGACCAACACCTGGGACGCAACACCGGGCTGAAGCTGGGCATCCCCCTAGAGGAGATGGTGGTTTGGAACCCGTTCCGGCGCTTGGGCGGTAACACACCGGACCAGCTGCGCCGGGCCAAGCTCATCCTCTGGCAAGGCCACTGCTCGGTCCATACCAGGTTCACGGTGGGACAGATTCAGGCAGCTCGGGAACGCTATCCGGACATCAACGTCATCGTGCACCCCGAGTGCACCATGGAGACGGCCCAGGCAGCCGACCTGGTCGGCTCCACCGAGTTCATCCGAAAGGCCATCAACGAGGCCCCTCCCGGCAGCAGGTGGGCCGTGGGGACGGAGATCAGCCTGGTCCACCGGCTGGCGCTGAACAACCCGGACAAGGTGGTCTTCTGCCTCGACCCGGTGACCTGCCCTTGCTCCACCATGTACCGCATTCATCCCGCCTACGTCCTGTGGGTGCTGGAAGGCCTGGCCGAAGGTCAAGTGGTCAACCAGATCACCGTGCCTGAGGACATTAGGGTCGAGGCACAGGTCGCCCTGAACCGGATGCTCGCGCTCCGGTAGGGGCCGCGCCGCACCCGGTGTCCTCCATCCGGATGGATTCGAGGCCGAATCCGGACCGGTGATTCGCTAGAGGCCGGCGGAGGCGGCGCCGGTCTACACGGCATCCACCACTCCTCTCAGCAGCATGCCGACCACGTAGGCCAGACCCGCGGCGGTGCCCCCAACCGCCAGGGTTTCCAACCCTCCCAGATACCAGCGTCCCTCGACGACCTTGCTCTTGAGGGCCCCGACGGCAAAGAAGGCGATGCCGGTCATCACGGCGCTCCAGATGAAGGGCTGAGGCAGGCCACCCGGGACCGCCGCCTGATACAGGAACGCCAGAAGCGGCAACGATCCGGCCAACAGGAAGGCGGCAAAGGTGACGAAGGCGGCGCGCCACGGCGACCCGCCGCCAAGGGCCAGGCCGAGCTCTTCTTTGAGCATGGTATCCACCCAACGGTCCCGGTCCGCGGTCAGGACCTCCACCACTCTCTCCAGGTCGTCCCCCGAGAACCCCTTGGCGGCGAATATCTGGCGTATCTCCTCCCTTTCTCCCTCCGGCACGGTGAGCACATGATGCTCTTCCGTGCGACGGGCCTTCTCTCGGATCTGAATCTCAGCCCGCCGGCCCAGAAGGTTGCTGATCGCCATGCTGAACCCGTCCGCGATGAGGTTCGCCAAGCCAAGTATGATGACCACGCCTGAGGACAGCTCCGCCCCCAGAACCCCGGAAACCACGGCAAACGTCGTCACCGTTCCGTCGATCGCGCCGTAGACGAAGTCGGGAAAGTAGCTGTGGGTCGGGCCGGCTCGGAGCCGGGCTTGAATGGAGCTCGTCGTGTGAGCGGCCGTGAGTTGGTCCATCGAGTCGGAGGCTTGCCGGCTCATGCCGTCTCCCGCCATCGATGATAGCTATGCAATTGCAGTGGTCACTATAGCTATCATACCCCACCCCAGGGTTAATTCCGCATATTCAGCAAGGCTAATTGCACCACCGGAAGGTGTGCTATGATCAACCTGGGCCGAGCAGCTTCGGCGGGTCTTGCCCCAATATCGTCATTCTGAGGAGCGAAATGACGAGGAATCTGGTGCGGGGTTCCCTTCGGCGGCCTGGACCCACAACCCCAGAATCCTCGTTTCGCTCGGGGTGACAAATGCCAGGGTGCTTTTAAGGCCGAGCAGCTATGGCGTGTTGGCCTAGGAGGGATGTTTTCGTGAGCGAGTTGCCCCCCGAGGTTTACCGGCTGATCGACGCCGCCCTCACTGAAGACCAGGCCTTCAACGACCCCACGACCGCGGCCCTGGTGCCGGCGGAGGTCACCGGCGTGGGAATGGTTCGCGCCAAGGACCACGGCTTCTTGGCGGGAGTGGACGTGGCGCTGGCCGTCTTCCGGCGAGTGGACCCCGGCCTGGACGCCCGGGTGTTACTTGCCGACGGTTCGGCCCTCTCCCCTGGGGACGGCATCGTCCGGGTGGAGGGCCCGGCGGCCGGCATCCTGCGGGCCGAACGCACCGCGCTGAACTTTTTGCAACGAATGAGCGGCATCGCCAGCGAGACCAATCGATACGTGAAGGCCATCGAGGGGTGCCCGGCCCGCATCGTGGACACCCGCAAGACGGCGCCGGGCCACCGCTTTCTGGACAAGTACTCGGTGCGCATGGGAGGCGGTCACAACCACCGGCTGAATATGGCCGACGGCATCCTGATCAAGGACAATCACATTCAAGCCCTGCGTTCCGAGAGGATGGGCCTCAAGGAGGTCATCCACCTGGCCCTGTCCCGCGCTTCTCACACCATCAAGGTGGAGGTGGAGGTGGAAACCCTGGAGGAGGTGCGGGAAGCGGTGGAGGCCGGCGCCCATATCATCATGCTGGACAATATGCCGGCGCCGGTGATGAAGCAGGCGGTGGACATCATTGGGGGACGGGCGCTGGTGGAGGCTTCGGGCGGTATCACCATGGAGACCGTGCGCGCCGTTGCCGAGACGGGGGTGGACCTGATCTCCATCGGCGGGCTGACCCACTCACCCCGGGCATTGGACATCAGCCTGGACCTCGAATTCAACTGAGTTCTCTCTTGCAAATAGCTTTACGTCGGCGGAGCCGGGCGACATCCTCTCCCGACGATCGTCTTTCCGGCGAAAGCCGGAACCCACGGAAGCATTACCTGGGTCCCGGCCTTCACCGGGATAACGAACGGGATCAAGCAATCTACGAGGCACTGGACTAGAAGGAGGCCACGATGGCGGCTACCGAATCCATTGGCACCGCCTTGGAGCGGAACTGGGACATGATCGACCGGGCCCTGGAGAGCCTGGATGACGCCACTCTGGCCCGGCAGCCGTCGGACCAGTGCAACTCCATCGCCTGGCTTCTGTGGCATATGAGCCGGGTGGTGGACACCTTCATGACCACCCGGTTTCGAGGGAAGCCGCAGCTATGGATATCGGAAGACTGGCACCGGAGGTTCGGCATGGCGGGTGACCCCGATGACCGGGGAGTGGGCTGGACCGCCGCTCAGGTGGCGGCGTGGTCGGCGCCGGCCAGTGACGTGCAGATAGGGTATTACCAGGCGGTGAGAGCCGCTGCCAGGGAGTTCCTATCCTCCGTCACACCTGCCGAGCTGGAGAACACGATCGTCTTCCCGCCTTCGAACGAGCCCCGGACCGTGGCCTCCGCCCTGGGGCAGATGACCTGGGACGCCGTCTCCCACGGCGGGCAAATCGCCTATCTACGAGGGTACTTCCTGGGGATGGGCTGGCACCGTTAGCCGCGCCGGGGCCGCTGGCGGTCGGCGCTGTCCAGGAGGATGGTCACCGGCCCGTCGTTCACCAGATGCACCTGCATATACTCCTGGAACCGGCCCGTGGCCACCTTCAACCCAGATTGGCGGAAGAGGTCTGTCGCGTGCTCATAGAGCCGCCGCGCCTCCTCGGGCTGGGCCGCCTGGGTGAAATCGGGCCTCCGGCCTTTGCGGGTGCCCGCGTAGAGGGTAAACTGGCTGACCAATAAAAACTCCGCCCCTACATCCAGGGCGGAGCGGTTGAAGCGGTTCTCTTCGTCGGCGAAGATTCTCAGGTTGACTATCTTGTCTACCAGGTACTGGGCGTCGGACTCCTCGTCTTCCCTGCCGACCCCCAAGAAGATCACCAGGCCGGGGCCGATTCGCCCCACTTCCAGGTCCTCCACCAGCACCGTGGCGCTCGCCACTCGTTGGATTAACGCCCGCAATGGAGCCAGCTCCCTGGTGGCATCACGTCCCTGGAGGCCCTTGCCCGGAATCGCGCTTAGGTAGAAGCCTTGGTATCGCTGCCGGCCTTGGCCGATGACTTATCCGAAGAGGACGAACCGTTGGAGGAGCTTTCCTTGCCGGTTACTTTGCCGTTTTCGCTGGTCGATGCGCTTTCGCCGGATTCGGATTTCTTGGCCGGGCTATCCTTCGACCCGTTCTCAATTGGCGGCTTGGGGCGGCCGTAGTCGGTGGTGTAAAAGCCGGAGCCTTTGTAGATCACCGGCACGGCGTGGAACACGCGGCGGCCCGCCCCCGAGCACGCGGGGCAAGTGCCCGTACCGGCCTCAGCAAAACTCTGGACCAACTCAAATTCGTCATCACAACTGAGACATCGGTAATCGTAGCGAGGCACCAGGACCCTCCGGGGAAACTCCAATTAGCGCTCGGGTCGCCCGAGCGCCAAGTAACAACTAATATAATTTACCAGTGGACAATCTTGCTGTCAAATCGAAAAACGCCGGCGGGTAGCTCGTTTCACCCAGGCCCCACCCAGCGGACCGTCGACTTGGGCGATGGCGCCGGCGTTTCCAACTGCCGGGTACCGACCGAACACCGCGAGTCCCTCGAACCCCACGCCAGGGGCCAATGGGCACAGCCCTACGATGGCGAAAGCGGCTTGCCGGGACCGCCGGTATTTTGGGAAATCCTCCGGCGTGAGGCCACCAGCTTTGCCATCCAGGCCTCATCGGAGTATCCTAATCCGCATCAGTCTACCCGGAGGGCAAATGTATGGCGGAAATTTACGTGCTGGGAGCGGGCACGCCGACCCCAACGGCAACCCGGTTTGGCAGCGCTCACGTGCTGAGCGTGGCCGGCGAGT
Organism: Dehalococcoidia bacterium; assembly: GCA_030753265.1. The sequence continues at coordinate 155 of JASMCQ010000053.1, read as the reverse complement.
TGCTGATGTTCGATTGCGGCCCGGCCGCCACCCACAAGCTGGTCAAGGCCGGCCTGTTTCCCACCAAGGTTGATCACCTCTTTTTCACCCACCACCATTTCGATCACAATATCGACTATCCCTGCTTCCTGCTGTGCCGCTGGGACCAGAGCATC
>JASMCQ010000052.1 GCA_030753265.1 Dehalococcoidia bacterium | reverse complement strand
CGGCCTATGAAGAGATGGGCAAAGACCAGGTGTTCGAAGCGTTCGACACCATGGGCTTCGACCAGGCCATGGGCATGGGCGGAGAAAGCCTGGCAGGGATGTTCGGCGCCATGGACCACGACCACGTCACGAGCTTCGACTCCGACCAGCTATTCGACGCCGCCGGGGCCATGGGTGGGGCCGACTTCCAGTTCATGGACGCGGACAGCGCCTTCGGCATGTTCGATACCATGGGGCTGGATACTGCGCTGGACCTGGAAGGGGACCAGCTTGCCGGAATGTTCGGCGCCATGGACGATACCCAGATAGGAGGCCTGGGCGGCGATCAGGTGTCCCAGGTGGTGGGCAACTTCAGCCAGGATAACCTGGCCGGGTTGGGTGATGAGCAGGCCTTCGCCGTCGCTGGCGCATTGGACACCGAACAGATGGGTGCCCTAGACTCGGGCCAGCTGTTCGGACTGGCAACCGCCGTCGACCATACCCAGATCACCGGCCTGGACTCGGACGTGCTCGAAGCGATGGTGACGAACCTCGAGGCGGGCGACTTCGGGGCCCTGGATCCCGGCGCGGTCAGCGGCATGGTGGCGGGCCTCGACGGCGACCAACTTGGAACGCTGGACGACGGCCACCAGGAAGCCGCCCTCGACGCCCTGGGTGCGGACCTACTGGGAGGCGGCGCGGCGAACTTTGATGACATCACCGGCGGGGCCACCAGCTTCGACCTGTTGGCCGATGTCGCCGGCCCGGCGGCCGGAGACGGTGGGACCGCTTTACAGGGCGACGCACTGGATATCTTCGGCGGCGCCCTGTTCGGTGGCCAGTAGGCCCGGCTTCCCCGCGGGCCAGAGGCTGAATGCCCGGCCCGCGGAGCTTGGCCCTCACCTCCCTCGGACCCACCGGAGAAGGAAGGACGAGGGGAGGCCCCTTGGACCCGTAACCGACACCGGCCTCCAAGTGTGGGGCTTTCTCAAAATCGGAATAAGCCAGGGCTACTCAGCATCGGGTAGGTGGCCCAGACCAGGCGCACCAGGACGCGGCCGGTTAACGCCGGATATCGGTCTCTATACCGGAACCAGGAACGAGGGTATGACTGAAAAGAAATGTATCGGCCGATTTGGTGTAATTGTCCTTCTTACCGTAGCAACTCTTGCACTGGCAGCATGTGGGGGAGGGGCGGCGACGGAGACACCCGCGCCTCCACCGCCCACGGCAACCCTTGCGCCGGTTCCCACCGCGGCGCCGACGGCGGTTCCGGCGCCCACCCCGGTTCCTACCGCCATGCCCGCTCCAACCGTCATACCCACTTCGGTGGCGACGGCGACGGCCACGCCTGCTCCGGCGGCAACCGCTACCCCGGCGCCCACGGCCACGCCCGTTCCGGCGGCTACGGCCACGCCGGCGCCAACTTCCACTCCCACGCCGGCGCCAACTTCCACTCCCACGCCGGTGCCCACGCCGACACCGGCATTGCCGGACGCAATCGATGAGTATGGCTTCACCCTCAAGCTAGACCAAGACGCCGATGTCCGGGCCGCCGGATGGACCGGGCCAGAGCCGAACGCCCAGCAGGGCACCGTCAGTTTCGCCAACGGAGGGGTTAACGTGGCCCTCATCTGGGGCCCCCAGGAGGACCGTGAACCGCTGTCCTTCTTGGCCGACACTTACAGCATTCTCAGAAACAGCCAGCCGGATTTCACCTTTGACCCAATTCGCGACGGCGACATCGTCGTGGACCGGGAGCCGGGCGTCTTCGGCGGTTTCAAGACCTCGGATTCCGGCGGAACCAGCGGCGGCGGCGGCCTCATCGGCACCTGGGTCTGCACCCTGCCCCAAACCGCGTTTCGACTGACCCTGACCGGCGACGACGCCACGGTAGTGCAGCTCCGTTTCGACCGGCTGCTGGAAAGTTTTTCGTGCTCGTCCTAGAGTGGTGGCCCTAGATTAGCGGGCCTGAAGCCTCCACCTGGCTGGACCGGTAAACCGAGGGGCAGCCGGCTGATGGCCGGAGGATGACACCCTCTCACACCACTTGACGGGGCGTGACCCCTTGGGGAATCTCCGGGAAGAGCCCTGTGGCAGATTTTTTGGCAGGCATCAACTTGGCTGCCGGTAAGTTCAAACGCTGATGGCTTTGCCTGCCCTTTGCGGTGATGCCGGCGGCTGCCACGGCCCTTCTTCAACCTCCCGGTGCTGGTGACGGATTGAAGCTCCACTCCCCTTTCCCCCACCCAGGTCCCCAGTATAATTGCACCCTCCGCCGCGGACAGTGCCACGGATCTCGCGGGCCGGACCCGGTCTGACCCGCCGGCGGTTACGGTATCGGAACGGCCGGCTCTCCCGTGGCGGAGATTCCGCGCCGGGAGCCTCAAAACAAGGGAGAATCAGGAGAGTCAATGGAAAGCAGACGCATCGATCGCGCCGCCGCCGTGCAGCTCACCCCGGTACTATTCGACCGTGCTGGCAGCACCCAGAAGGTTGTGGACGCCATCGCGGACGCGGGGCGCCAGGGTATCCAGCTCCTGGTATTTCCCGAGACCTTCATTCCCAATTACCCCTACTTTGCCAGCTGGCAGGCTCCCGCCACCATAGCGGAGCAGCACCTGCGGCTCTTTGAGCAGTCGGTCGAGATACCGGGGCCGGTCACCCAGGCCGTCGGCGTCGCGGCGGCGGTGGCGGGGATTGTGGTGGTTCTGGGAGTGAACGAACGCGACGGCGGGAGTCTTTACAACACCCAAGTGGTGTTCGATGCCGACGGCACGTTGCTGGCCAAGCGCCGCAAGCTGATGCCTACCTACCAAGAGCGGATCATTTGGGGCTGGGGAGATGGCTCGGACCTGAAAGTGTTGGACACCGCCGTCGGGCGGGTTGGCCCGCTGATCTGCTGGGGAGCACTACATGCCACTGTGCCGGTATGCGCCCATGCTGCAGCGTGAGGAGATCCATTGCTCCCACTTTCCTGGCTACATCGGACGCTCCGGCTTCGCAGAAGAGGTGGAGGTGACCATTCGCCATCATGCGATGGAGTCGGGATGCTTCGTGGTCAACGCCACCGGCTGGCTTAGCCCGGACCAGTTGGTCGAGCTTTGTCCCGACCCTGATTTGAGGGAGCGGCTGGCGCCGGACTCTTCCTGTACGGCCATAGTCGGACCCGATGGGCGTTACCTGGGCGAGCCCATAATCGAGGGTGAAGGAATGGTCGTCGCCGACCTGGACCTGCAAGCAATCTCTCGCCGGAAGTTGAGGATGGACTCGGTGGGCCACTACGCCCGCCCGGACGTGGTGCGTCTTCTGCTGGACTCGCGGCCGCAGCACACCCTGGAAGAGGTTGCTTATGGGCCAGTCACCGACAGTCCGGGCTCCCCGCCGGCTGAATACCCGGATCTGGCGGCGCGGATTGCAGCGTTGGAGGAAGGGCTGCGGAAGCTGAAAGGAGAGTGACGCGGGAAGACCGCAACGGGTACCCTCAGGTAACGTTCGGAACGCTGTTGTCCCGCCCCCGGCTACACTTCGACGGCGTCGGCCAACGTGCCGATACTCCGGACCGCCACGCTACCCGCCGGTGCCCCTCCCCGGTCTTGAGCGGTTTCGAGGTCAAGGGATTGATTGACGGGCGGATAATAGTAGCGCCCGCAGTGGATGCACCTCCACTCGTCGGCTTCCATGATCAGGTCGCCACCACACTTGCCACAACTCTTAAATCTCCACAGCATTGCATCTGCCCCTTATGGTCTAATGCTGATTGTTCCGAAACCTAGTTCCGATTGTGGCACAACGACGACGCCATGGCATCACTGAACCGGGTGATTCGCGGGTGAAAAAAGGGCTAGCACTAAATGGCGAAGAACCGAGTCACAATAGCCGAAGTTGAGGACTACCCCAACAGATACGAATCTCTCTAACGCTGAATTATGACAGCAAATACTAGCCCGTTTGGGAGAACTCCGAACCCTGACGGTAGGCTCTATGCCCGCTCGAATACGCGAATTTCCAAAGACCACACCCTGGCGAAACACCCCCGGCGTCTGCGCCGGCGTATACTCACAGGAGCGGCTTGACGACGAGGAACGAGGAGCAATCCCGGCGACCTCGGGTCCGGGCTTGGCGAGCGGTCCGCTGGCGAGCGTGCGCCTGCGCCGCCTTCTAGTCGCCGTTTGGCCGGGTTTCAGGAGGAAACAGCATGGCAAGAATGACCGGGAAAAGAGCCTTCATGGAGATGCTCCGGGCCGAAGGCGTGAGGTACATCTTCGGTAACCCGGGGACCAGCGAAAGCGCCATCATGGCCTCTCTTCCCGCCTACCCTGACATCGAATACTTGCTGGCCACCCAGGAAGGCGTGGCGATGGGCATGGCCGACGGCTACGCGTGCGCCACCGGCCGACCTTCCTTCGTCAACCTGCACATCGAGACCGGCCTGGCCAACGGAATCAGCTTGCTGCACCACGCCATGGACGGTGGGACTCCCCTGGTCTTGACCTCCGGCAACAAGGACATTCGCAAGCTGACCGAGGGGCGCACCGACCTGGTGGAGATGGTGCGTCAGTTCACCAAGTGGAGCGTGGAGATTACCCACGCCGAGCAGGTCCCCGGAGCCCTCCGCCGAGCGTTCAACGAGGCCAAAACTCCTCCAACCGGGCCGGTCTTCGTGGGCATCGCGGCAAACGCCTTGGAAGACGAAGCCGATGTCGAAATTCTACCCTCGCCACGAGGCTATTTCCGGACCTCCGCGGATCCTGACGCGGTGCAGGCTGCCGCCGGCCTGCTGACCAAGGCCGTCAACCCGATCATGGTGGTGGGAGACCGGCTGGCCCAGTCGGCCGGGACGGACCAGGCGGTGCGGCTGGCCGAACTGCTGGGGGCCAGGGTGTATACGACCTCTTACGCCAGAATGAATTTCCCCTCCGGACATCCCCAGTTTCTGGGCCGAATCAGCCCGGCCCTTCCGGCGTCGCGGGAGGTGCTGGCCTCGGGCGACGTGGTGCTGGCCGTGGGTACGGACGTGTTCTCCGGGTTCTTTTATTTCTCCGGGGGCAGCCTTGCGAGCGGGGCCAAGCTGATCCACGTGGACTCGGCCTATCGAGCGGTCGGCAGAAGCGAGCCGACGGCAGTGGGCATAATAGCCGATCCTTGCTCCGCTCTGCGGGATATCGCCGCCGCCGTGGACGGTGGCATGTCCGGTCCCGGCCGGGAAACCGCCCGGAGCCGCGCCTTATCCGTTGGGCAGATGAAAGCGGAGTTGACGGCTGCCTGGGGGCGGCGGCTGAAGGAAAAATGGGACCAGCGGCCCATGTCCGCCGAGCGGATGATGGCCGAGGCCGCCGGGGCCTTGCCACCCGAGACAATCATCGTGGACGACTCGATCAGCTCCAAGGATGCCCTGCACGGCGCTTTTACGTTCAACGGACCGGACTCCATCTTCGGAGAACGGGTGGGAGCCATCGGCTGGGGCATGGGCAGCGCCATGGGGGTCAAGCTGGCCCACCCGGACCGTCCCGTGGTTGGCATCGTCGGCGACGGCAGCGCCATGATGACGGTCCAAGCCCTTTGGACGGCAGCCAACGCCAACATCCCGGTGGTCTACCTGATCTGCAACAACCGGTCCTACCGTATCCTGAAGCTGAACATGGACGTCTACCAAAGCCAGGTACTCGGCGAGGACCTGTCGAGAAGCTACGTCGGCATGGACTTCCCGATACCGCTGAACATCGCGGGGATAGCCAACGCCATCGGCCTCTACGGGAGGACTATCGAGGACCCGTCGGAAATCGGCCCCGCGCTACGGCAGGCGATGGATTTGGGGAAGCCGGCGGTGCTTGACATAATCATTGACGGGTCTTCCTGAATGGCGCACGAGCTAATTCGTAACCAGTGCTCCTAGAACAGCAAATTGGATCGGTTCCCCAAAGGTGGACCGTCGTGAATCTCCGGCTAAAGAGCCTGTTTCCGTGACTTGCTTTGCGTCTTTCGAAGGCCCTTAATAGATATCTAACATTGTCCGGGTGTTGCCTCTATGGAACCACAGGGTAATTCTAGGGCATCATATAGATATAGAGATTCTGAGGTTGGAGAGCTACCAGAGATGGAGTGGTCTGAGTGGACATTCTTTGGGTTCGTCGTCGTAGGCATCGGCCTATCCTATTCACTGCTGCTTATTGCACTACACATGGAGCGCCTCGCGGCCGGTTTGCGCCGGCGGCGTCCGGACTGGCTGTCCCTTTCACGTCGATAACGGTCCGCCCTCCCGGTGATCTCCCCGGGCCTCTCGTCCCGGCTGAACCCGGAAGCAGGCACCGGGTCAACGTCACCCCTGAGAAGGCGCCCCAACAACCCCAGCCAAAGTGGACTTCCCCGAAAGCCCTCGGTACCGGCGGTGCCAACGGGCCGCCAGACCACCCTCAAGCCGCGCCGGGCAAGAAACTCACCCACCGCGTGGAGGCGGGTTTCGGGTGTGTGGCCCCTACTTTTCGTCGAGACCCGCGCTGGAAATGCTAGGCAAGGTTGTGTATTGATCCTCTACACTGGCAGGGATGAACTTCCGCAATTTGAAAATATCGAACGTCATAGGCGTAGCCGTCATAGTAGTGGCCCTTTTCGGCGGCGGCTTCGACATAATCCGCGCGCTGGTGGTGTCCGGCTTCGATTCCGGTGACTTCTTCCGGGGATTTGCAGTCGCCGTTATTGGGAGCGGCCTTGGGCTTGCCGTAATCAAGCTGGGGAAGATTCTTCAGCGGTAAGGCCTGCCCCGCCAGGCAAGCTTTTTTGCTCCGGTATGCCAGGCCGGCGTGGACCAACTTCCCCCCAGCCCATCCGACGTACAACGACCGGCCCTGCCGAACATTCAATCCCAACCGGGGCCGGGAAAGCGGCGATAGTTGACATAACCATGGATCGCCCGCGCCGAGGCCGCACTTGCCGGACCTGACCCCTCGGTGGCTGCCTCCGATGAACCTCGATGTTCCTGTTCTTCCAGATTGCCGGATAAGATATTCGAGCAATCCGACCGGCCGCCGTCTGTCATTCTGGAACTGCGATGTTGCCCATGATAAAATGTTCAATAGCAACACACGAGCGATGTCTGGCGGCCATCCTCGGTCAACCACGCCTGGCTTCCCGGTGCTGCCGGTAGTGGCGCAGGGCAACGGCCCTGAAGCCGCCGATCATCTATCAAAGCCTGATGAAGTTGTGGTCAAAAGCAGGTTCTTGAAGCATGGACTTTCCCAGGCCGCCCCTGAGCGGGTCTCGGTCGAGGAATTAGGCAGAACCTCCCAACAAGGAGCGGGTTAATGCCCGAGGGCCTAGAACGTGGGACGAGCGTCCGGATCATTTCCGGCCGGTACACCAGGAGGATCAGCGTGATCGACAGCAGCATTTACGGGGAGTCGTTCGACTTCCCCGGCATCGCGGCTATGTCGTACGGCGTGGTGCTGGACGACGACGAGTGGATCGTTGTCAGGCAGGACCAGGTCAGGACTCGATTTCGCAAGTCCCTCGACCGGGACGGGTAAGCCCGAGGTCGATCGACCGGCTTGGCCGGCGTTTTGCTCTGCGCTGCCGCCTACCGATATTGGAGCCTTCCGTCCGGATGACGATCTGCTATCAGGCCTTCGGGCCTTTCGTTAATTGAACCTCACCGCCTATCCCCCCTTGGTGCCCTGCCCTCCGGTCACGGTACTACCGGAGCTTGCAAGGCCCGCGGCCCGGTCGATAATATCCGCCTCTGCCCGGTTGCATGTTTTGGCATTGCGGCGCGAGCCGGTCCACCGCCCGGAATAGCTTACTTCGAGCGCTTACGATATAATTTCTTCATGCCCGGATTCGTGAGACCGCGCTTCGATACCTACAACTTTGACGAGGAGAAAGCCTTATGTCCGAAGCAAACAAGACCCTATTTACTCGCTTCATTGGCGAAGTGCTTAATGATAAAAACGTGAACGCCGTGGATGAGCTGATGGCTGCCAATTACATCGACCACAACCCGGCGCCGGGCGTGCCCTCGGGAACGGAAGGCTGAGGTGGACCCCATCAGTTGGACAGGATTGGGGCGATATTAAGCGAGAGTCCCGCTGTCCCACCACAGTTTACCATTGCTCTTCTGGGAGACCACCCCCTCTCGAATGGTTGTCTCGGTGATTCTGGCGAATCCAGGTG
>JASMCQ010000051.1 GCA_030753265.1 Dehalococcoidia bacterium | reverse complement strand
TCTTGATGCCGCCCATTATGTAGTGCATCCCGGGCTGGATGGGGATCGGCTCCTTGATCATGTCTTTCCCGATCAGGTCGATCCCGATCTCGCGAATCTGGCTGAGTTTCTCCATGATCAGGGCCTCACCGAGGTGGCGGCAGTCTAGGAGGACGCAACCGTTGATGCCGTTGCCGGCGTTGATCTCGGTCTGCTCGGCCCGGGAGACCACGTCCCGAGAGGCCAGCTCCATATAATTGGGTGCGTACTTCTCCATGAACCGGTCGCCGTTCTTGTCCAGAAGGTAGGCGCCCTCACCACGGGCCGCTTCGGAGATCAGCACCCCGCTGCCCGTCAAGGTCGTCGGGTGGTATTGGACCATTTCCATGTCCATCAAGCGGGCGCCGGCGTTGTAGGCCAAGGCGATGCCGTCGCCGGTGACGATCAAAGCGTTGGTGCTCGGCTCGAATACGCGGCCCAGCCCGCCGGTGCAGAAAATGACGGTCTTGGCTCGAATCGCGTAAACCTGTCCGGTGCGGAACTCGATGGCCGTCACGCCGCAGATCTGTCCGCCCTCCCGGATCAGACCGGTAACAAACCACTCCTCGTAGCTGTGGATCCCGGATTTAACCAGCTGCTCGAACATGACGTGGAGCATTGCCTGGCCGGTGAAGTCGCCAACGAAGAAGGTCCTCGCCTTCCGTTGGCCCCCGAAAGCCCTGGTGCCCAGGTGGCCTTCATCGTCGCGGTTGAAGGTCACGCCCATGTGCTCCATGTCGATCAAGGCCTTACCCGCCGCCTGGCACATGACCTCGATGGCGTCCTGGTCACCCAGGAAATCGCTACCTTTCACCGTGTCGTAGGCGTGGTCCTTCCAGTCGTCTCCGCGATCGGTGAGCGCGGCGTTGATCCCGCCCTGGGCCGCGTTAGAGTGGCTGCGCACCGGATGGACTTTGCTGATGATTGCGACGTTGGCGCCATTGTCTCGCGCCGCGATGGCCGCGCGCATGCCCGCCAGGCCGGCTCCAACAACCAAGACATCGTGCTCCAGCATGGATGAACCTTCCTCGAACTGCCAGCCGCCGAGGCAGGCCGGCTCACAAGATTGCAGACTCAGTCACTCTGCCCATCAATATAACAAAAACGGTGCGCCCTTTCTACCTGAACCCAGGCTGATCCCCGGCGCCTCGGGGCCGGCCTCACTCGTTGCCCGTGAAGGGAAGGGCCAGCAGCAGGCAGGCGATACTCTTCATATCCTGAATCTCGCCGTTCTCTATCATCCCTGGAATGCGGTCCAAGGGAACCGGTACCACCGTGATGTTTTCATCCTCGTCGGGCGCAAGCCTCGACGGTCTCAAGTCCGTCGCCAGGTAGCCGTGGAGCAACTCGGTGCACCAGCCGGGTGCCACCCAGAAGCTGGACAGATGACGCAACGTGCCGGCGGTAAAACCGATCTCCTCCTGAAGCTCCCGAAGTGCCGCCTCCTCGGGCGTCTCACCGTCATCCATGCCGCCGGCGGGTACTTCTAGCAGCTCGGCTTCGGCGGGCTTCCGGTATTGCCGAACCAGCAGCACGTTGCCATGACAGTCTACGGGTACGATGCAAACGGCCGGACAGTGTTCTACGATCTCCCTGGTCGCCGCGTGGCCGTTAGGCATCCGGACCGTGTCCACTCGGAGGTTGAGGATTTTCCCCTCATACAGGCGCCGGGTCTCCATGGTGGGTTCAGATTGGGCATCTGTCATCGGGCCGGCATCCCTTCCTGCCCGCTGACACCCAAGCCGAGCCGGCGACGTAGCGTCCCGTAGAAATAGCTGGGCGGATTAGCGCGAAGGAACCTGGCTTTGTAGGGACTCTGCTTCAGCTCTACCCAGCCGCCGGGTTCCAGAGGATACTCTACGTATCCGTCGACGCTCAGAATGGCCTGTTGGCGTCCCTCCAGGGTAAGGGTCACCTTCACCGTGGGAGCCAACACCAGCCCCGCGGAAAGGCCCAGGTGGGCGGCCACCGGTTTCAGTATCAGCGACTCCGATGCAGGATCGAGAATGGGTCCACCGGCGGCCAAGCTGTACCCGGTGCTGCCCGTGGCGGTAGAGAAGATGATGGCGTCGGCGCGAAAGGTGGTCAATTGGGCCCCATCGATGTGGACGGAGATGGTCACCAACCGGGAGGCCACGCCTCGGGCCATGACCGCGTCGTTGAGGGCGTGGAACGGCCCCTCGACCGTGGGACCGGAGCCATCGCCGGCCTTGAACACCTCGGCCTGGAGCATATTGCGCTCTTCGACCCGGTGGGTCCCGCTGAAGTAGAGGGGCAGTTTTTCCAGGGCCTCATGCACCCGGAGTTCCGTCATGAACCCCAGCCGGCCCATGTTGATCCCGACCACGGGAATCGCGCTGGGAGCCGTCACCTGCGCGGCCCTCAAGATGGTGCCGTCACCGCCAACGGTGATCACCAGTCCGGTCTGAGCAGCCCGCTCGTGGAGGGTTTCCAGGTTCTCCGCCGGCGACATCCAGCTTTCGCCCGGCACGGCCAGCTTTTTCAGGATAGTTGTAGCCAGTTCCTGGGCTTCGGGAATTCCGGCGTTGTAGATTATGCCGATGTTTTTCATTTTGGTACGAGCGGCCAGCCAGCTGCGTTCATCACTTAGCCCATGAGCCGCCGGCTGCGAAGCAGGGGCAGTCTAGCACCGCGTTCAAATTGGTGTCAATCATGTCCGGCAGAGCAGGGTGTCCGCCTCCATCCAAAGCGGAGGCCACCTCTAAAGGCGGCGGTTGTCGCTTGAAAGCTGCTCAGGGGATCAACGGCCCCACGGCAATCTTCGAATACTCGAGAATGGTGCCCGGCGCGATGCCGATCCAGAGCATGGCCCCGCCGGCGATGGTCAGGGCCAGCAGAGATGCGGGGGGCGTGGAAATGCGCTCTTCTTGGTCTGTGGGCGCCCGTTGCAGGGACACGACACGGATGATTCGCACGTAGTAGTAGGCCGAAACCACGCTGTTGGCCACCCCCAGAACGACCAGCCACGTCAAGTCGGCCTGGATCGCCGCCGTGAAGATGTACAGCTTGGCGATGAAGATGCTGGTGGGGGGCACGCCGATCAAGGCCACCAGGGCCAGGGCCAGGGCTATCGCCAGGAATGGGGCCCGGCGGGCCACGCCGGCGTAGTCCTCGATCCGGTCGCTGCCGATTCGGTTGCCAATGGCCACGATGGCGAAGAAGGCCGTCAGGTTGGCCGCCGCGTAAGCGACTAGATAGAACAGGACGCTGTCTGGGCCCACGGGCAGAAACTCCGGGAAGCTCGAGTCCGGGCCGGCAGCCTTCACGCCCGCCGCCACTCCAATCAGCAGGTAGCCCGCGTGGGCGACGGCGCTGTAACCGAATAGCCTCTTGATGTTGGTCTGGCTGACCGCCACCAGGTTGCCGATTACCATGGACGCGGCGGCCAGGACAGCAATCAGGGCGGCCCAGTCCAGACTCACGTCGAAGAACCCGGAATAGAATACTCTGAGCAATAGGGCGAAGGCGGCGGCTTTGCTGGCTACCGAAAGAAAGGCCACCACCGGCGTGGGAGCCCCTTCGTAGATGTCCGGCACCCACATCTGGAAGGGGACTGAGGAAATCTTGAACCCAAACCCGACCAGCATCAGGATCACTCCCACCAACAGGGCGTAATTGGCGGACGACAGACCCCCGGAGGTAGCCGCGACGCTGGCGGATATCTCGGACAGTTGGGTGGTGCCGTTGAAGCCGAAGATCAGCGCCATTCCGTAGAGCATGATGGCGGAGCTGATCGCGCCGACTATCAAGAATTTTATTCCGGCCTCGCTGGATTTCGAGGTCATCAAGAAGGCGGTCAGCGCCGCCAGTGGTAAGGTGGCCAACTCCAGCGAAATGTAAATGGTAATCAGCTCGGTGGCGGCGGCCAGCAGCATCATCCCGGTAGCCGAGAACAGGATCAGCCCGTAATACTCACCCTGGAACCGTTCCATCTTCCGGACGTAGTCCGTCGAGGCCAGGATTACCAAGCCAGACGCGGCCAATATCAGGAAATTGAAGAACAGGGCGAACCGGTCCACGGACAGGCTTCCCAGCAGTATGCTGGCCTGCCCGGAGGACAGGGGATCGGAGCCCTGCAGCAAGCTGACGGAGTCTTCCAGGTCGAAGGCCTGGATCAGGCTCATGGCCAGCGGCGCCAGCAACCCCAGCAGGGCGAACACCGGCAGCAGGCCCTTCCGCCTGACCACCAGGTCCAGCAGGATGACCAGGATGGCGACTCCCGCCACACCCAGGTACGGCGATAGAACGTATAGGTCGTGGGTGGTCATAGTCGCCTACCCGCTTCCCGGCAGTAAGGCCGCAATAGGCTCCAGGCCGGACTGGAAAACGTCGGTCAGGAACGAGGGGTACACCCCGATTCCCACGATGGTGATCACCAGGATGGCCAGGGGGACGGCCTCGACGAATGACGCGTCCGTCACCTCGGCGAACCGCTCCCGCTGCACGCCGAAGAAGGTACGCTCCATCATCCAGAGAATGTACCCGGCGGCCAGCACGATGCTCAGGACTGCGAGCACCGTGGGCCAGGCAAAGGCCTGGAAGGCCCCGGTGAACACCAGCAACTCAGATACGAATCCGCTGAGGCCGGGCAGCCCCAGGGAGGCCAGGCCGGCGATCAGGATGGCCGTGGCGATCACCGGCATTCGGCCCGCCAAGCCGCCCAGGTCGGGAATGTAGCGGGTGTGAGTCTTGTCGTAGACCAGGCCGACCGCCAGGAAGAGCAGCCCGGTGATGGTGCCGTGGGTGAATAGCTGCATGGCAGCCCCGTTCAGGCCGGCCATGGTCAGTTCGCCCTTGGCGACCCCGATCGAGCCGATCCCCAGCATCACCAGCCCCATGTGGCTGACGCTGGAGAAGGCGATGAGCCGCTTCAGATCGGTCTGGCGGAGGGTAACCACCGCCCCGTACAGCACGCTGACCACCCCCAGAGCCACCAGGGCCCAGGCGAACTTGTCCGTCTGTCCGGGGAACATCCCCAGGTTGATGCGCAGCAGTCCGTAGCCGCCCATCTTCAGCAGCACCCCCGCCAGCATCACGCTGGCGGCGGTGGGCGCGTCGGTATGGGCATCGGGCAGCCAAGTGTGCACCGGCCAGGAGGGCAATTTGATGGCGAACGCGACGAAGAACAGCCAGAACAGGCCCGACATCGGTATCAGCACCGCGGCCGAGGCCAGCATGGCGCCCTTGGTCGAAAGCTCGACCATGTCGAAGGTGCCGACGCCCGGTGTCGCGTACACCGCCACGATGGCCACCAGCATCAAGGCGCTGCCCAGGAGGGTGAAGACCATGAACTTCATGGCCGAGTACTCTTTGCGCCCGGAGCCCCAGATAGAAATGAGCATGTACATCGGGACCAGCTCCAGCTCCCAGAAGAAGAAGAACAGCAGCAGGTCGAGGGCGGAGAAGACCCCCATGACGGCAGTCTGGAGCACCAATAGCCAGATGAAGTACTCGCGGACCCGCAGCTTGATTCGCCAAGAGGCCAGGACCGCGCAGAACCCCAATATCCCGGTCAGGGCTACCAGGGGAGTGTTGAGCCCGTCTACCCCCAGGAAGAAGCTGGCCCGGAGCGTCTCGGCCGGTATCCAGGTAAACCGGTCGATCAACTGGAACCGGTCGGCGCCGTCTCCCTGCTCGAAGAGGCCAAAGACCACCAGGGACAGCACCAGGTCCGCCAGCGCCACCAGCACCGCGAAAGCGCGAACATTGCGGTCGCCGCGGACCACCAGCAAGATCGCCAGCGCTCCGGCGGCGGGCAGGAATACCGTCGCAGTTAGTAACCCGGAAAAGCCTGTCACCAATTCGTTGCCTTTGAGTACTCACGGTTAAGTTTCGCCACAGAGGCACAGAGGCACGGAGAAAGACGGGCAACGGGCTTAGGTTGTCTCCACCCGTGATGCTTCCTTATCTTTCGCCTCTCGTGAACCATAAACGAAGTCGATGAACCGTCAGAAAGCCTCTGTGGCTCGGTGCCTCTGTGGCTATATCGCCCCCGCTTCTCATTCAAGCTGTTCACCACAGCAGGAACCAGACCATAATGAGTAAACTCCCGAAAACGACGGCCGCCCCGTAGGTCTGGACCTGCCCGGTCTGGAGGCGGCCGATGGCCCACCCGATGTTGCGGAACATCCAGCCGATCGTGTCCACCACGCCATCGATCACGTTCCGGTCCAGCCAGTCGGCAGCTCCAACGAAGAGCCGGTAGAATGCCCGGCGAACCACCACGTTTTCGTACAACGCGTCGATATAGTACTTCTGTGACAAGAGGGTGTGGACCGGTTTCAGGGCTTTCAAGGGCTCCCGGAACTCCCGTCCCGAGCCCTGCCGGCGACGCACGTACAACGCGGCGGCCAAAGCCATCCCCGACAGCGCAACCCCGGTTGAGACCCCGGCCAGCCCCCAGCTAAACCCGTGATGCCCCAGTATCTCGGCAATGCCCGGTACCGCCTCCTCCAAACCGGACCCCAAGAACTCGGTGACCCAGTGGCCGGTGATACCGAAAACATCTCCCCATTGAATGTTGGCCAGGTAGCCGGAGGAAACCGCCGCGGCTCCCAGGATCAGCATGGGGAACCACATGACTATCGGCGACTCAGCCAGGTGGACGCCGCCAGAGCCCTTCGAATCATCTGAATCATGGGCCGCTCCCGCCGGGACCGGCAATGAGGTGGCTTGCCTCGGCTCTGCCGACCGGTCCTCCATCTCCTGCTCCGCCCCACCTCGGAATTGGCCGTGGAAGGTCATATAGAGCATCCGGAAAGTGTAAAAAGCGGTAAGCAGCACCGCGGCCAACAGCACGGCGAAGGTCAACTGGCTGACCCACGGTTCGACCAGGCCGGTCCCATTCCAGGCCCCGGCCAGTATCTCGTCCTTGCTCCAGAACCCGGCCAGGGGAATGATGCCCACCAGGCTCATCCCGCCGATGGCGGTCAGCAGGTAGGTCACGGGCATGTGACGCCATAGGCCGCCCATGTACCGCATGTCGAAGGTCCCGGTGGCGTGGTTCACGCTGCCCGCGCCCAGGAAGAGCAGTGCCTTGAAGGAAGCGTGGGTGAACAGATGGAACACGGCGGCGTCGTAGGCCCCGACACCCAAGGCGGCCATCATGTATCCAAGCTGGCTGATGGTGGAGTAGGCCATCACCCGCTTGATGTCGTTCATTACCAGACCCATCGCAGCCGCCATCAGCGCGGTGAAGGCGCCGACGAGGGCCACCACGGAGAGGGTGTGCTCCGCTGCCTGAAACACCGGGTAGAACCGCGCCACCAGGAACACCCCGGCGGCAACCATGGTAGCCGCGTGAATCAGGGCACTCACCGGGGTCGGGCCCTCCATGGCGTCGGGCAACCAGGCGTGCAGGGGGAATTGGCCGGACTTGCCTGCCGCGCCCGCGAAGATACCCAATGTCAGCCAGGTCAAGGCCGAGCCTGCCAGGATACCCATCCCGCCCAGGGCGACCGGCTGGGCCGCCTGCCAGATGTCCGGGATGTGGAAGGCGTTGAGCCCGGCCGCTGCAAAGTCGTCCGCCCGCAGAAAGAGGTAGAGAATGGCGATCAGAAGGCCCACGTCGCCGATCCGGGTGATGATGAAAGCCTTCTTGGCCGCGGCCGCGGCAGCTGGGCGCTGGTGCCAGAAACCTATCAGCAAGAATGACGAGACGCCCACCAGCTCCCAGAAAACGTAGAGCTGGACGATGTTGGTGGCCAGCACCACACCCAGCATGGCGGCGGTGAACAGGGCCATGAAGGCGAAGTATCTGGAGAAACCGGGGTCCCGGTGTATGTATCCCAGGGAGTATATCTGTACCACCAGGCTGACGCCGGTGACCACGACCAGCATGATGGCGGTCAACTGGTCCACCAGCAGGCCCATCTCGATGGTGGCGCTCCCGACGACCAGCCATTCGCGGGCTTCGAAGGTCAGATCGTCGCCCAAGATCACCGCCCGCAGGGTCATGATGGACAGGTACAGCGCCACCCCGAGGGCGGCAATCAGCACCAACCCGCTGAGCAGGGAAAAGCGATTCAAAAACGGCCTGATGATCAGCCCGATGAACGCGAAAGACCCCAAAGGCAGGAACAGGATCGCCCAAATCTGGGCTTCGCCGATCATCTACAGTTTCCTCATTATCTCTTCGGCCACGTGTTCCTTCCCACGTGGGATGTACACCCTAAATGGCACCCGCTCTCCCCAGTTCCGGATGTCCCCGTCGGGCAGAATGCGAGACGGCAGGCCTTCCCCTTCCAGGGCTTCCTTCCACATCTCCGCCATCATCAGGTTGGGCGCCCGTTTGAATTCGACCCACATGTCAGATACCAGCTCTCAGCTTTCGGCTCTCAGCTATCAGCACTCGGCTGCCGTTATCAGCCGTGGGGCTGAATGTTAACCGCTGTGTGCCGACCGCTATCCTAATTCCGCATCTCCGAAGCTTGGGTCAGGTCCACCGACCCGTTGGTCCGGTACATGGCGAACACGATGCCCAGGCCCAGAGCGATCTCCGCGGCGGCCACCGTGATTATGAAAACGGCAAACACCTGCCCCGACAGCACCCCGCCGAGGTTTTCCGCCAGGTTATCCGTGAGCCCCACCGGGGCCACGTACTTCCCGAATGCGACCAAAGTCAGGTTTACGGCGTTGAACATCAGTTCGAGGGACATCAAGACGGCCAGGGCGTTCCGCCGAGCCAGCGTCCCGTACATTCCTATGACGAACAGGACCGCCGCGACTATGAGCAAGGATTCAAGGGACACGTTCAGTTACCTCGGCCTCACCAGCACCAGGGCGCCGATGACAGAGGCCAGGAGCAGTACGGACACCGCCTCGAAGGGTAACACAAAATCCCCGATCAGCAGGTCGGCCAGGCCCGCGTTCTTGGCCGCCTCCCGCTCTGGTTGAGTGGTAAATCCCGATTCGTCCAGGTTCTCCTCGGTCACGGTGGCGACGGCGCCGGTCTGTATCAGCTCGACTCGCGTCTGGTCTTCCTCCGAAATCAGGTTCCAGCCGGTGTCCGTGGCCACCATCACCAGGGCGGACAGCAGGAGGGCCGAGAACAGCACAGCCGGGATTTGCAACCGGTTCGGCAGGTTGCCCCGCTGCACGTCGCGGGTGAGCATGATCGCGAAAATGACGAGTATGGAGATGGCCCCGGCGTAGATCAGCACCTGGACCACCGCGAGGAATTCCGCGCTCAGCAGGACGAAAAACCCCGCGACCGCCATGAACACCAGCACCAGCAGAAGCGCCGCGCGGAAGAGGTCTTTCACCAAGACCACCCCCAGGGCGGCGCCAATCGCCACGACTGACAAGAACCAAAACGCAATGTCCTGGATTGTCATCTACTCGTTACCCTCGGTAGAAGGTGGGCCATCCTCCCCCTTGTGAAGGGGGGGCAATGAGGGGTCGATCCCCTCAAGTGACGAAGCCACGGCCTGGCGCATGCCGGCCTTCTCTCGCTGGTGCCAGCGCCATGGCTCGCGTCCCACGTCTTTCCAGTCCAGAGGGCGTCCCCCCCTGGGGTCATAGCCCGCGCTTTCCAACTGAGGCCGAAAATAGGTGCTGGGGTGCTTCTCGGCCTGGCGAAGCTGATTGATATCGATGATCATCCCCTTCCGGGAGTACTGGCCTTGCTCAAAGCCGCTGCCCATGAACAGGGCGTCATAGGGGCACGCCTCGACGCACAGTCCGCAGAACATGCAACGGGAAAGCTGGATGTCGAAGACCTCCAGCCGGTACTTGTCTCCCTTCATCGGAGCGGTCTGGCTGGGGCTGGTCACGATCTTGATGATGCCCAGCGGGCAATACTTGGCGCAGGAAGCGCAGCCCGTGCACCGCTCTTCGTACCACACGAACTCCTCTCCCCGAAACCGCGGGTGCTGCTTCAGCCGCTCTTCGGGATATTGGACGGTGAAAGGCTTCTTGGTCAGGTTTTTCAGGGTGACCATCAAGCCCTTGGCCATTGCCAGACCATACATGCTACATCACTCTCCCATCTGAACCGACGAAGGCCGAACCGGCGAAGGCCGCGCTTCCGCCGGGACCCCAGCAGTCTCCGTGCTTGACGGTCGCCACTTCACCACTTTGACCTTTTCCCGGTTCAGGGCGCCGAACAGGAGAATGGACGCCCCCGCCAGGGCGAGGTTGATTCCGGCCATTATCCACAGGTCATTGGTGCTCAGCTCTCCCGCGCCATTCCGGAGCCAATACACCTCCAGAGCGGTGGCGAACAGGTTGATCAGGCTCAGGGGCAGCAGGAACTTCCAGGCCAGGGCCATCAGTTGATCGATGCGCACCCGGGGGAAAGTGGCCCGGATCCAGATAAAGGCAAACGCGACGACGCCCATTTTCAGCAGGAACCACAGCCAGCCGATGTAGGTGGAGGCGGGCCCGGACCAGCCGCCGAGGAATAGGGTGACGATTACCGCGGAAGCCGCCAGCATCGCCCCGAACTCCGCGGCCTGAATCAAGGCGAACTTTACGCCGCTGTACTCGATGTGATACCCGGCGATGATCTCCGACTCCGCCTCCGCCACGTCGAAGGGTGTGCGGTTCAGCTCGGCGGAGGTACCCGCCAGGAAGACGAACAGGGCCAGAGGTTGGACCAACAGGAACGGGACCGTTTGGGCATCCACGATCTCGGCCAGGGACATGGAGCCGGCGACCAATACCACGCCCAGCAGGCAGAGCACCACCGGCACCTCGTAGCTGATGAGCACGGCGACACCCCGGGCGGCCCCGAACATGGCGTACCGGTTGTTGGATGACCACCCGGCTATCAGCACCGCCAAGGCGCTAATCGAGCTGACCGCCAGCACGTACAGGACGCCGACGTTGAGGTCGGCCAGGGCGGTATCCTTGGCGAAGGGCACCACCGCCAGCATCAGGATGACCGGCATCAGCATGAGGAAGGGGACCAAACGGAAGGCGAGCCGGTCGGCGTTGCCCGGAATCAGGTCCTCCTTCGCCAGCAGCTTGATCAGGTCGGCGATTGGTTGGAGCAGACCGAAGGGCCCCCACCGGTTGGGGCCGATCCGGTTCTGGAAACGGCCGATGAGGCGCCGCTCCAGCCATGAGATCACCGCGGCGCCCAGGAGCACGGCGTTCACCAGGATCATCATGATTGTCAGGCCGGCCGCGACGTAGGCCATCGAGCAGGGAAGGACCTCGCCCGCGCTCTCGTAGACCACCCGGAAGAGGGCCGTGTCATGCAGTATGTTGTCGGGGGCTAGAACGCAGCTCAACGGTCGACTTCTCCCAGGTTGATGTCCAGGCTGCCCAGGGACACGACCATGTCGGCAAGTTTCCAGCCTACCAGCAAGTGTTCAACCACCGTCAGGTTAAGGAAGGACGGCGACCGGATCTTGCAGCGGTAGGGGCTGACGCCGCCGTCGCTGACCAGGTAAAAGGCCAGTTCCCCCTTGGAGGCTTCCACCCGGCTGTAGGCCTCGGCCCCGGGCTCCGGCCGGAGCACCATGGGCAGCACTTTCCGAATGGGTCCCGGCTCGATCTGCCGCACGCACTGCTCGATGATGCGGACGCTCTGGTGCACTTCCTGTATCCGCACCCAGAAGCGGTCGTA
>JASMCQ010000050.1 GCA_030753265.1 Dehalococcoidia bacterium | reverse complement strand
GTCGCTGGGGGTCGAAGTATATGAGACCGACCTGGGTGAGTACATCATCCAACTGGCGGGTGAAACGCCCTCTCACCTGGTGGCGCCGGCCTTGCACAAGAGCAAGGAGGACGTGGCCCGGCTGTTTACCGAGAAGCTGGGCCTGGCCCACATGGACGGTATCGAAGACATGGCCCGCGCCGCCCGGGAGGTGCTGCGGGAGAAGTTCCTTCAGGCAGACCTGGGCATCAGCGGGGCCAACTTCGTGGTGGCCGAGACCGGCACGACGGTCATCATCACCAACGAAGGCAACGGGCGGCTCTGCACCTCCGCTCCTCGAATGCACATCGCCATCGCCGGAATGGAGAAGGTCATTCCCTCGATGCAGGACCTGGCCGTGTTCCTCCGGCTGCTGCCCCGCTCGGCCACCGGCCAACGGATAACCAGCTACGTCAGCATGATCACCGGCCCTCGCCGCCGGGATGACGAAGACGGCCCTGAGGAGTTTCACCTGGTGCTGGTCGACAACGGGCGCTCCCGTTTGCTCGCCGACCCGGAGCTGCGAGAAGCCCTCTATTGCATCCGCTGCGGGGCCTGCTTGAACATCTGTCCGGTGTACCAGAAGGTTGGCGGGCACGCCTATGGCTGGGTCTACCCCGGCCCCATCGGAGCCGTGATCTCTCCCATGCTGGTCGGTTTGAAGCAGGCCAAGGACCTGCCCTTTGCTTCTAGCCTTTGCGGGGCCTGCCGGGAAGCCTGCCCGCTGAAGATCAACATTCCGCGAATGCTGCTGCATCTGCGTCACAAGCTGGCGGAGAGCCCGGACCCGGAGGAGAGGGCCGTGGGGGAGGTCGAAAAGCTGCTGGCCCGGGGCTACGCCCGGCTAATGAGCGGACCGGGGCTCGTGTCCCTTCTCCACAAAGTGGGACGCATTGTACAAGCGCCCTTCCTGAAGCTTCCGGCGTCCCCGTTCTCGAGTAAAGGCCGGTGGATCCGGCGGGCCCCTTTCCCCCTCCTGTCCCGCTGGACCAGGGCCCGAGACCTGCCGGCCTTGCCACCCCGGACTTTCCACGAAATCTGGCAGCGAGAGCTGGCCCGGGAGTCGGACGTTGACGCCTAAGACGGCTGGACCGCCGGGGACCCCAAAGGACGAGTTTCTGAGAATGGTGCGAAGGGCCTTGGGCCGGGACGCGGCGCCTCCGGTCCCTCCGTATCCTCGCCTGGAGGACACCCTTGCCGGCCTGGAAGCCGAGGCCGCCGCGGTCCGCCGCCGGGTGGCCGGGGACCATACGGTCCTCCTGGACCGGATGGCCCGGATGGCCGAGCTAGGCGGTTGGAACGTGCACCGGCCAGCGAACTACGAAGAAGCCCTCGGTTACATTGGAGCTTTGGCCGCGTCTCTGGGCGTCGAACGGGTGGTGCGGACCGCTCAAGAAGTATTCGAACAGGTGCCGGTTGACGCCGTGCTCCAAGACCTGGGCGTCTCCGTTACCACCGTGGCCCATGGGGAGGCCCACTCCAGGGAGTCGCTCCGGCAGGAGATCATAGCCGCCGGAATCGGGATAACCGGCGCGGATTACGCCCTGGCCGAGACCGGCACCGTGGTGCTGCTGGCCCGCCAAGGAATGGGCCGGCTGGTGTCGCTGGTCCCACCGGTGCATGTCGCCTTGGTGCGGCCCCAAGACGTGTTAGAAACCCTGGATGACTTCTTCCTGCTGCGCCGTCTCCAGTACCACCGGGAAGGCGGCGAGATGGGTAGCTACCTGAACTTCATTACCGGCCCTAGCCGCACGGCGGACATCGAGCAGACCCTGGTGGTCGGCGTCCACGGTCCGAAAGAGGTGCACCTGGTGCTGTTGGGGTAGCCCCCACGCACCGGATTGGGCACAGAGACACGGAGGCACAAAGTTTTACGATTAGGTTCTCTGGGCCTCCGTGGCCAATAATAGTCAGGAGAGCGACATGCCGGTACGCGTCGGATTCACCCAGTTCCGAAAAGAGATGCTGGAGCGGGAGCTGGAGGGAGTTCAGAACGTGCTGCCCAGCCTGGGAGTGGAGAAGGTGATCCTGACGGGGGACATGGTCACCGGGGACTTCGCTCCCGACAGCCGCATCGAGCTGATCGTAGTCCAGAACACGGAGCTGTCCTTCGGACGCCGGGCCGACTTTTTTTCCTTCCACTTCGATACCACCGTCGCGGTGGACACCCAGGTCTATACTCCAGAGGAGTTCGAGACGTTGCGCGGAACCCTGCCCGCACTCTATCAGGCCTGCAAGGACGGACGGGTGATATTCGATGCCTGATTATTTCGCCGAGGGCGCCCGCTGGTTGCGCCAGGCCCAGCAAGACCTGGATGACGCCTCCTTTCTTCGCCAGGGCGAGAGGTACAACACGGCCTGCTTCATGGGCCAGCAGGCGGCGGAAAAGGCGGTGAAAGCCTACCTCTACAACCGCCGGGTGGAGGACATCTGGGGCCACTCTCTGGTCGATCTGTGCGAGGACGCCAAGCTGTTCGACATGATGTTCGACACGATCAAGAGCGTGGCCGGCCAGCTGGACAAGTATTACGAGATCACCCGGTACCCCGCCTATCTGCCCGGCGGAATTCCTTCGGAGGCCTTCGACCGGGTCGACGCCGACCGCTCCATTGAGCTGGCCCAGCAGGTGTTCGACTTCGTCAAGGAGCGCATCGGGTAACAGTTATTGGTCCCGGAAATAT
>JASMCQ010000049.1 GCA_030753265.1 Dehalococcoidia bacterium | reverse complement strand
TGCTTGCCGAACCGCTGGGGGCGTTTGATACTTGGAGCCCATCCGATTATTTCAGTTTCGGCCGATCCGGGTCCTTCGACACGCTCAGTACGTGCGGGTCCCGGCGTTGTTGGGGCTTTTGGCCAATCGCCCCTACCGGATAGACCCATCGAACCATATTGTTAGGTATTGGGATATGGTCTGAGTGGAGCGGCAAGCGAAGCAATGGACCAAACAATGAGAGCCATGCAGGTGACCGGACCCCGCCGTCTTGAGATGGTGGAGGCGCCCCGGCCCAGCCCGGCGCCGGGGCAGGTGCTGATCCGTTTGGAAGCCCTCTCGGTCTGCGGGACGGATATGACGGCCTACCGGCACCCCCAACCGGAGGAGGCATACCCTCTGGCGCCCGGCACTCCCTGCCACGAGTGCGCCGGCACCATCGTGGAGAGCCGCGCCCCGGAATGGCCGGAAGGGCAGCGGGTCATCCACCTCCCCGCCCTGAGTCTCGATGGGGGGTCCGAGTACGTGCTGGGCGGGTCGTCCAGCCTGGTGGCGCTCCCCCGGGACGGCGACCTGGACGAGTGGCTCATGTGCCAACCCTGGGGCACCGTACTGTTCAGCCTGGAGCGCATCGGGCCGGTGGTAGGCAATCGGGTGGTGGTGCTGGGGCAGGGCTGCATCGGCCTCCTCTTCACCATGACCCTCCGGCGTATGGGAGCGGGCCAGATTATCACCGTCGACCGGATCGGCCACCGGCTGGAGGCTTCGCGCCGTCGCGGGGCCGACCTGGCGGTCAACTCCTTGGAGGAGGACCCCGTGGAGGCCGTGAACGAGGCCACCGGGGGCCAGGGGGCCGACCTGGTGGTGGAAGCCAGCGGGGACCCGGCGGCGCTGGTGCAGGGAATCCAGATGGCACGGATGTACGGCACGGTTATGCTCTTCGGCATTCCCGAGGAGAAAACGGTTCCCTTCGACTACTTCTCCGCCATCACCAAGCAGATCACCTTCGTGGGCACGGTCAGCGCCACCTGCGAGGCCCCGGCCCGTCCCATCCGGCTGGCGGTAGATCTGAAGCAGCAGGGGACGCCCGATCTCTCCTGGCTCGTAACCCACCGCCTTCCCTTTGCCGAAGCTCCCAGGGGGTACGAGATGTATGCGGCCAGGAGCGACCAAGTGCTCAAAGTGGTGTTGCAGATGTGACCTGAAGGGTGGCGCCGGGGAGTTTCCGGCCCTCAATATCAACGGCACTAGTACTCAGTCAACTTAATGCTGATAGTTGTCATTCAGAGCGAAGAATCTCGTTGTTACGCTGAGATTCTTCGTCGCTGCGCTCCTCAGAATGACATCCTGCCAAAACGAGGCTGACTGACCACTGGTTCACGCTCAGGCACCCAACGCCACTACCGGCGGATGGTGCGCCGGGTCGTCCGGGTGAGAGCCATCAGGTCCCGGATGTCGCCGGCTTTGTCCAGGTCCCAGAGCATCTCGAGCAGCCGCTCCACCCGCTTGCCGGGCAGCACGTCGCCCACCAGGTTCCGGAACTTGTCGTTGAGCTGGCCGTCGGTCATGGGATTCTTCAGGGACCCCGTGGCATGGGTCACCGTCTCGGTGTGGGAAGCGCCGTCCTTTTGGGTGAGCGTTACCTCGCCCGCATCCTCGGCCATGGATGGGTCGACGGTGGCGCTGATCTTGCCGCGCAGGGAAACGATGACAGGGTCCGTCGCCTTGCCGTCGGTGTATTGGGCGGGAAAGGCCGCACCGTCCACGAAGCCGACGGCCATGCAGTGCTGGTAGGAGAACTTCCCTTCCAGGCCCAGTTGGGGGTGCGGCCGGTCCATCAACTCCAGCACCAGCGGGTGCACCCGCGCCGTGACCCGCTCCACGGCATCGGGGGTGGCGCCTTCCCTGTTCCGCAGCGCGGCCATGGCGTCGATGAGAGGATGGCTGACCACGCCGCAGGAGTAGGGCTTCAGGGCGTTGTTGTACAACACCCAATCCTCGCCCAGACCGGCGGTTGCCTTATCCAGGTCGTAGAAGGCGGAGGCCACGGCGGGGAAACCACGGCGCCCCTCCAGGATGGTGGTGGAGCCGGTGAACCCTTTCCGGGCCAGCAGGCCCGCTAGGACGCCGCTCTGGGCGGCGCGGCCCGGGTGCAGCGGCTTGGCCATTGAGCCGAACACCTCCCGCACGCCGGCGGCTTGGGTCCCGGCGATGCCCATGGCGTGGACCAACTGGAGGGTTTCGAGCCCCAGGATACGTCCGGCCGCCGCCGTCCCCCCGAACACCCCGCAGGTGCCGGTAATGTGCCAGCCGGCGTCGTAGTGGGCCGGATAGACCGCCAGGCCTATCCGGCAGCACACCTCGATTCCCAGCACCGACGCGGCCAGCACCTCTCTCCCGCTGGCGCCCTGCCGCTCACCCAGGGCCAGGGCGGCCGGAATGGTGGGAGAGGACGGGTGGATTACGGTGGGGAAATGGGTGTCGTCGTAGTCTTCCAGGTGGCCCAGATAGCCATTGGCCAGCGCCGCGTTTTGCAGCGACGTGCGGACCCCGGTGCCGAGTACGGTGGCCAGGGGCCGGGATCCCTCCTCCCGGAACAGGTCCAACAGGAGGTCCAGGGAAGGGTCGCGGGCCGCGTAGAGGGCGACGGCCAGGAAGTTGATCAGGCAACGCTTCCCTTCGTGGAGGAGAGGCTCGGTGATTCGCTCCGGAGGGGTCTCAACCACAAACCGTGCCAGCGTTTCGGTAGTACCCATTTGAACTCCTTAGACGAACTCCTGGTCGGCGTGGGCCGGCCTGCCAGTGCGTTGACTCGGAGACGGCCGGGATCCAGCCGACGCTTTTCTGGATTCCGGCCTTCGCCGGAATGACGGTTGGAGGAGGGAATGTCGGCTAGTTTCGCCGATGTGAAGCTATTTACAAGACGGTACACCAAAGTGCGGGCGTGGCGCCACCGGCAATCGGCCGCCGGGCAGGCCGATACCGATACCGATACCGAATCTGGCGGGCTTAAATGCGACGGCCGGCGATCCGCACTCCCGATATTGGCGATCCGCGTCGCTGATCCCGCTCGTGGTGAGCTTGTCGAACCACCGGCCCCGAGCCCTTTGTCATGCTAACCAAGGACGGATGACCCTGACGGCAATTTTCGAGACTTGCTACCGGGCAGGTCGCCAAAGACACCGAACCGGTTTTGCCTCAAAACGGTCAATCCGGGCAGAGAAGCTACGAGGAATCTGGTGCGGGGTTCCTCAAAGGCAACTTGGACCAACCGCCCCAGGCGCCTCGATTCACTCGAAGTGACGTGTTGCAGGGCGCTCGAGGTGACATAATCCGGGCTAATCTTGGGGCCGGACCGCGGCGATCGGGCCGGAGGTCCGTTCCTATCCGGCAGCCGGTGCCTACCTCTTGATGATCAGCAAGGAGAAGTAGTCGAAGTCCTCCTCCGAGAGTTGGTGGATGTCTTGCACCACCTCCTCCCGGAGGGTGGTGGCCCGGCGGACGTAGATGGCCTTCCCCGCCAGGCCCAGCTTCTCCAGGTTGGCCAGAGCGTCGATCAGGGTGCGGTTCACTTCCATCAGCACGATGGTGTCGTAGTTGGTGATAGCCTCCCGAAGGTCGTCGATGCCGTAGACCGCGGGCAGGATCGCCAACCGCTGGCCGTGGGTGACCAGGGGCACGCCGGAGCTGGCCGCCGCGGCCATCACCGACGAAACGCCGGGAATAACCTCCACCGGTACGCCGGGTTCGGCCAGGAGCACCGTCTCGAGCAGGTGGGAGAAGGTGCTATATAGCATCGGGTCCCCTTCGGTGATGAAGGCGACATCTTGCCCCCGCCGTAGTCGCTCGGCGATGGCTTCTCCGGCGTTGCGCCACGCCCGCGTCGTCTCCAGGGAACTGTCGGCGGGCAAGGCAAGCCGCAGGACTTCTTGCCGGGCATCATCCAACAGATCCTGGACCACGTCCAGGGCATAATTCCCCCGCTCCGGTTCCGACTGGCGGACGCAGATCACCGGGACCCGCTGGAGCAGCTTCGACGCCTTAACCGTCAGCAACTCGGGGTCGCCGGGGCCCACTCCGACCCCAAAGAAGCGGCCGTGCTGGCTGGTATTTCCCTGTTCGCTCATCGTTCAGCCCACCTGAAGATGTTTTCAACATTTGCCGGCCTCGCCGAGAAGCCGGCCCGAGTCCGTCGCGTTCGGGTCCGTGCCCGCTCAAGGCCGAAATCCGTCACCTACCGGTTATTTCACGACCACGTTGATCAGGCGGCCGGGGACGTAGACGGTCTTGCTCACCTGCTTGCCCTCGGTGTAGGTCTTGACCCGGGGGCTGGTCAGGGCCAGTTGCTGGGCTGCTTCCTCCTCGATGCCGGCGGGGACCTCCAACTTGTCCCGAACCTTGCCGTTGACCTGCACGACCAGGGTGATGGTCTCCTCGGAGGCCAGGGCCTCATCCCAGGTGGGAAACAGCTGCTGGTGAATGCTGTAGGGGTGCCCGGTCCGCTCCCACAGTTCCTCGGAAAAATGGGGCGCCATGGGGGCCAGCATCAGCAGGAACTTCTCCACGCATTCCCGCCAGGTGTCCGGGCCGATGCTGGCGTCCGCCCAGACCCGGTTGAGGTGGTTGGACAGCTCCATCAACGCGGCGATGGCGGTGTTGAACTTGAAGCGGTCCAGGTCATTGTGACACTTCCGGACGGTCTGGTGAAGGACGCGCAGCGTCTGCCGTTCTTCATTATCATCGCTGGTCGCCCGCGGCGCTGCTTTATGCGTGGCGTCCAGGTCAGCCGGGTTGCGGTCCACCATATCCCAGACCCGGTTGAGCCAGCGGGCCATCCCGTTGATGCCCACCTCACTCCAGGGACCTCCCTGGTCCCACGGGCCGATGAACATGAGAAAGCAGCGCACGGTGTCGGCGCCCAACTGGCCGACCACCTCGTCGGGGTTGACCACGTTGCCCCGGCTCTTGCTCATCTTCTCGTGGTCCTCGCCCAGAATAACTCCCTGGTTGTACAGCCGCAGGAAGGGTTCTTCGAAGTCCAGCAGCCCGATGTCGTGGAGGGCCTTGATGAAGAAGCGCGAGTAGAGGAGGTGCAACACCGCGTGTTCCGCGCCGCCGGTGTACTGGTCCACCGTCAGCCAGGTTTTGGCCGCGGCCGGGTCCCAAGGGCCGTCACTGTAGTGGGGGCTGACGTAGCGCAGCATGTACCAGGCGGAGTCCATGAAAGTGTCCATGGTGTCGGTCTCCCGGCGCGCCGGGAGACCGCAGCGGGGGCAGGAGGTCTGCGCGAACTCCTGGTTGGAGGCCAGGGGAGAGTCGCCGGTGGGTTTGAAGTCGGCGTCGGGAGGCAGGAGCACTGGCAGGTCTTCCTCGGGCACCGGCACCGTGCCGCATTCGTCGCAGTATACGATGGGAATGGGCGTGCCCCAATAGCGTTGCCGCGATATCAGCCAGTCGCGAACCCGGTAAGACACGGCGCGATGGCCCCAGCCGTTCTTTTCGATGTCGTCGGCGATGACCTCGGTCCCTTCCTGGTTGGTCATACCCTCGTAGGGGCCCGAGTTGGTCATGAACCCGTCGCCCAGATAGGCCTCGGTCAGCTCCCTCCCGTCCCAGGAGAGGGGTGCGATGACGATGCGGACGGGAAGCTCGTAATTCCCGGCGAACCCAAAATCCCGGCTGTCGTGGGCCGGGACGCCCATCACGGCCCCGGTCCCATAGGTCATCAGCACGTAGTCGCCGATGAAGATGGGCACCCGTTCGCCATTGAGCCGGTTGATCGCGTGGGCGCCTAGGAAGACGCCGGTCTTCTCGGTTTCGGTGGACAGCCGGTCGATCTCGGAGGTCCGCCGTGCCTTGCTGATATAGTCTTCCACCGCGGGCCGCCGTTCCTCGGTGGTCAGAAGCGGCACCAGGGGGTGCTCCGGCGCCAGCACCAGGAAGGTTACCCCGAATATGGTGTCGATCCGGGTGGTGAAGGTGGAGATCTGCTGCTCCTCCAGACCGTGATGGGAGATGTCGAAGCTGATCTCCACGCCCTCGCTTCGGCCGATCCAGTTGTGCTGCATGGTCAGGATTTTGTCGGGCCAGTCCACCAGGCCGCTGAAGTCCCGCAGCCGGTCGGCGTAGCTGGTGATCCGGTAGAACCACTGTTCCAGGTCGCGGCGGGTGATGTTCGTCCCGCACCGCTCGCAGGCGCCGCCGACCACCTGCTCGTTGGCCAGCACGGTCTGGCAGGAAGGGCACCAGACCACCGGGGCCTTGCCCCGATAGGCCAGGCCGCGCTCGTAGAATTTCAGGAAGAACCACTGGTTCCAGCGGTAGTATTCGGGGGCGCAGCAGATGACTTCCCGGTCCCAATCGTAGATGGCGCCCATGGACCGAAGCTGCCGCCGCATGTTCTCGATGTTGCTCATCGTCCAGGTGTAGGGGTGGATGCCCCGGCTGATGGCGGCGTTCTCGGCGGGGAGCCCAAAGGCATCGAATCCGATCGGGTGGAGCACGTTGTACCCCTGCATCCGCCGGAACCTGGCGTGGCTATCGGCGGGCGCCATGGCGTACCAGTGGCCGATGTGCAGGTCCCCCGACGGGTAGGGGTACATGGTCATTTCAAACCATTTGGGCCGCGGGTCCCCGTCTTTGACCTCGTAGATGCCGTCTTCGGCCCACCGCGCCTGCCATTTCCGATCGATCGCCACCGCGTCGAAACGCAGTTCCACCCGCCTGGGGCTGGTCGCCATATATGGTCACCTCAAAGAAGCTACACCCGACCAATATATTAGCATAGAAACCGGGGTGCCAAGCCAGGGCACGGCGCGGCCCAACTGGGCCCGCTGAAGCCGCAGTCGCCCGGAGGCCGGCGATCCGCCGTGCCCAGCCGGTGCTCCAACTCGCTATTAATAAGATCAGTGGCTCATTGACACTAATACCGCGAGAACCTAGAATCCCAGTGGTCACATCATGCACTTGGTTCTTGGCACGAAATTTGGAACGGGCCGGAGCCCGGCCTTCCCACCGCATAGGGGGTTAGAGGGCCGGGTGGGCATGGTGCAACGTCGCCTCCAAGGACGGGGCCATCGGTCCGGCCGGCCAACCTCCGCCAGCCGGCAGCGCGGCGGTGTTGCCATAATGCTAAAATCCGGTGAATAACCCGGTCACATCGAGAACCGGACTCGTCAGAGCTTTTGCCGGGACGGGCGCATACCCTCGGAATCCCTTCCAGATGATATTCGACCTCCCATCCACCCATTTCATCGACGGCTCTTAGGCGTTTGCCACTCTCAAAACCCATGGAACAGAATCCGATGCATCCCAGGGGACCGGTGCTCCGGCAGCGGCAGGGCCGTCCGGGACATGGCGGCCATAACGCGGCCGGGCCAGGCGTCCCTGGCGCTGGGCCTTGCCTCAAAATTGTCATTCCGAGGAGCGAGCGACGAGGAATCTGGTGCGAGGGTTTGCCCATCGGGGCCTGGACCCACCACCCCAAACCCCTCGTTTCGTTCGGAGTGACCGGTTCTAGGGCACTCTTGAGGGAACGCCCTGGCGCCGGGATTGGCGTTTAACCGTGGCCCAGGACCGTCGTCAACGATCGCGAGATTCCGTGATTCGCCAACCCCGGCTGAGCGAGGTGCGGCCCACGGTGACGCAAATGGCGCGTCTCCGGCGTCCTCGCCGGCTGTTCAGCTTTCCGTTCATCCTGTTCCTCAATTTCGTTCTTCTCATAGTCGTAGGCGGCTCCTTGCTGACGCTGCCTGTCGCCAGCCATCAGGGCGGATTCACTTCGCCGGAGGTCTCTTTCTTCACCGCCATCTCCGCCGTCACCGTGACTGGGCACACGGTGGTCAACACCGGTACCTACTGGACCAGTTTCGGGCAGGGGGTCATCTTCTCCCTGATGTTGGTGGGCGGCCTGGCTTTCATGGCCGTGGCCACCTTCCTGCTGGCTCTGATCGGGCAGCACTCCACCCTGCGGGAGCGGCTGGTGATGCGGGAGACCATGGCCGCGGACCGGATGGAGGGGCTGCGCCGGGTGACCGTCTTCATCATTGGGGTGGTCATATTCATGTATGTAGGCGGCGCCGGCCTCATTTTCTGGCGCATCCACGGAATGGACGGGATGAGCCTGGGTCAATCGGCGTGGCAATCCATCTTCCTCTCGGTGTCCTCATTCAACAACGCCGGGTTCTCCATATTGCCCGAGCTTTCAGATGGCAGCGGTCTGGCCCGGCTGGCGACGGAGCGGGCTTTGCTGGGCGTGATGATGGTGCTGATCATTCTGGGGGGCATCGGCTGGACGGTGCTGGTGGATATCTCCCGGCACCGCCGTTTTGCCCGGTTCACCCTGGATACCAAGCTGGTCATCGTCACCAGCCTGGTCCTGTGGTTGCTGGGCGCCGGGGTGTTCTTCCTGGCCGAATCGGCCAATGCTGAAACAGCGGGGGGCCTGGCCTGGGGAGACAAGGTCTTGTCTTCGGTCTTCCACTCCATAAGCGGGAGGACCGCCGGGTTCGCCACCGTCGACTTCGGTGGGGCAGGGGAGTTCACCAAACTGATGTACCCCGGTCTGATGTTCATCGGTGGCGCCGCGGGCTCGGTGGCCGGCGGCATCAAGGTCGCCACCTTCGCCGTGATAATCGCCGCGGTCATATCGTCGGTCCGCGGGCGCCCCCAGGCTGAAGCCTTCGGAAGGGAAATCGCCCAGATTCAGGTGCTCCGGGCGCTGACCGTCGGCGTGCTGGGGATGGGAGTCATCATGATGTTGCTGCCCACTCTGGCGGTGCTGGAGCCGGACATCCCCTTCATGGACCTGTTGTTCGACAGCGTCTCCGCATTCAGCAACAACGGCACCTCCACCGGGATCGTGCCGGGCCTGGGCCTGGCCGGCAAGAGCATCTTCATGGTCGCCATGTTCATCGGCCGGTTGGGACCCCTGTCGCTGGCGCTGGCGTTGGCCCCGCGAGAGGAAGCCTCGGCATATCGTTTTGCCCAGGAAAGGGTTAAAATAGGCTGACGGAGGAGAATGATGAAAAAACAGGTCTGCGTCATCGGCCTCGGCCGGTTCGGCGCAGCGGTGGCCCAAGAGCTGTACCAATCTGGCCACGATGTGCTGGCGATCGACATCGACGAGGCCAAGATTCAGGAAATGCTGGGTCATGTGACCTATGCGGTTCGGGCCGACGCCTCCAACGAATCGGTGCTCAAAGAGCTTGACGTGGCCGACTTCGACGTGGCCGTGGTGGCCCTGGGAAGCGATAATGTCCAGGCGAGCATCTTAACCACCGTCTTGCTCAAGAGCATAGAGGTGCCCTTCGTTATCGCCCGCGCCGCCAGCGAACTGCATGGGTCAACCCTGGAGCGGGTCGGCGCCGACCGGGTGGTCTACCCGGAAATGGAAAGCGCCCGCCGGACCGCCCACGTGAGCTTCACTTCCGGCGTCATCGACTATATGCCCATCGTCCCCAACTTCGGAATCAGCAAGGTGCGCCCCCCGGAGCGGATGCTGGGCCACACCTTGGAAGAGGTGGGCCTCGGCGGCTACCCGGATCGGCATGGGATCTCGGTTCTGGCCATCCGGCGAGGCCGCACTTCATTCCTCCACCCTGCCAGAGACGAGAAGATCAAGCCCGGGGACGTGCTGATTGTGGCCGGCACCAACGAGAACGTGGGCCGCCTCTACGATATGGCGCGGGAGCTTCCGTCGCCGGTAGCTGCCGAAACGGGCGAGTCACGCCACTCCGGATAATTCATACCAGTTCTGGCCAAAAGTCAGTTGAAATAAGCGGACGCCATCCTTATAATCTCCCCTTGATGTTCAGAGCACTAATCCCATTCTTAGCGTAGAGGCCGGAATCTCCTCATGCGACTGGACGCCAAGCGAATCTTGGTCCCCGTAAAGGGGGACCTGGCAAGCGAGCGCACCTTCCGTTGGGCTTGTCAGATGGCACGAGAAACGAAGGCCGAACTCCACGCCATTTATGTGATCGAAGTTCCCCTCGAAATGCCCTTGGAGGCCGAGATCGCCGAGGACATCGAACGGGGAGAGCAGATCCTGGCCAGGGTCGAAGCCATCGGGATCGAGGAAAAGTGCAAAGGCGTGAAGGCCAAGTTCATGCGGGCCCGGCAGGCGGGGCCCGCCATCGTATTGGAGACCGATGACCGGTACATGGACCTGGTAATTCTGGGGATTCCCTACCGGCGCCGCTTCGGCGCCTGCGACTTGGGAGCAACCGCCGGCTACGTTTTTCACAACGCGGGCTGCCAGGTAATTTTCTGGCGGGAACGCTCCCCCGCTCCCGTCGCGCCCCAGGGCTAACCGGATGCGAGTGCTGATCCTGGGTTGCAACCAGCTGACCACCAATCTGGTGCTGGACCTGGCGCAGGGCGGTTCCCACGTAACCGTCGTAGCGAATGACCGTCCGTGCCTGGAGCACCTGGCCGATGCGCCGCGGGTTCAGGTCATCCTGAGCACCGAGCCCCAGATGGAAGACTATTTGCAGCAGGGGGGGATCGATAACGCCGAGGTCTTCCTGGCCTTGTCTGACGACGACCACCAGAACGCCCTGGCGGCCCAGATTGCCCTCCACATCTTCAATGTGCCCAAAGTAGTCTGCCACCTGGACAACCCTCAGCTCCAGATCCTCTACTCCGCGTTGGGACTCGACGTGGTCGGCTACTCCTTTGGCTTGCTCCAAGATATTCGCCAGGCCATTGAGAGTTAGCGCGAGGCTTCGATGTACGTGTTGATCGTGGGCTGCAGCGAGGTGGGGTATCACCTCACCAAGGCGCTACTGGCTTCAGGGCACGAGGTGGTGGTCCTGGAGAAGGACCGTGCCCGGTATCAGCTTCTGAGCGGCGAACTGGGAAGCGTCGCTTTCCACGGGGACGGGACCGACGAACCGACCCTTCGGCAGGCCGGGGCTTCCAGAGCGGAAGTCTTGATCGCGGTAACCGGCCGGGACGAGACCAATCTGGTCATCTGCCAGATGACCAAGCACATCTTCCAGGTGCCCCGCACCATGGCCTTGATCAAAGACCCCAAGAATGAGCCGATCTTCCACGTTCTGGGAGTGGACGTGGTGGTCAACGCCATCCACCAGATCCTGGCCAGTTTCGAGGAAGGGGTCCCCGGCAGGCCCTTGGTCCACCTGATGAACCTCCGGGTGCCCGGCATGGAGCTGGTCAGCGTGTCCATTCCGGACGGCGCCGACATCGTGGGCAGCCGGCTGGAAGATATCGAGTTGCCGCCCCGCAGCTTCATTTCCCTGGTGATCAAAACGGCCGGGGCGGAACTCCCATCTGGTGGCTTGGTCCTGGAGGCGGAAGACGAGGTGGTTGCGGTTACCCCCACGGGCGATGAGCAGACTCTGTACGACATTCTGACTGGGATGCAGTGATGGCCAATAGCATCGCTTTCCTCGGCCCGGCCGGCACCTACACCGAGGAGGCCGCGCTCCTCTATGACGCCGGCGCCGACCTTCAACCCTTCTCAACCATCTCCGCTGTAGGCCATGCTGTCTCGTCGGAAACCACCGATCAGGGAGTGGTTCCCATTGAGAATAGCCTCGAAGGCTCGGTGACTTTTACTCTGGACCTGCTAATCCGGGAGTCCGGCCTATCCATATTCAGGGAAGTGGTGTTGCCCATAAACCACTACCTGATGGCCCAGCCCGGCACCTGGATCGCCGATGTCCAGGTAGTCTACTCCCACCCTCAGTCACTGGCGCAGTGCCGGGAGTTCCTGGAGCGGACTTTTCCCAACGCCCAGCAGATTGCTTCTCTGAGCAACGCGGCGGCGGTTTCCGACATGAAAGATAGCAGCCTGCCGGCCGCCGCAATCGCACCGAGGCGGGCCGCCGAGCTATACGGCGCGGAGGTTCTCGGAAAGGACATTCAGGACGCGGCCAACAACGTCACCAGGTTTGCCGTGCTGGCCCGGCAGGACCATCCCCCGACCGGCGACGACAAGACCTCGATCTGCTTCTCTTTCCATCAAGACGCGCCGGGCGTGCTCTACCGGTCCATGGGCGAGTTCGCCACGCGCAACATCAACTTGATGAAGATTGAATCCCGGCCTACCAAACAGTCGTTGGGAGAGTATATCTTCTTGATTGACTGCGCGGGTCATCGCCAGGATCCGCTGATTCGGGAAGCCATCGAGGCCCTTCGCCGCTCGGTGAGCATGCTGAAGGTGCTCGGGTCTTACCCCCGCTGGAACCAAGGTGATGCCAAATAATGCTGGCCCTTCCCGGCCGCCGCCGCTAACACTGACCTTCCCCACCAGCGCCCCACACATCTAGCGACAAACGATCCGAGAAGGGCCAGCCGAATCAGGCCCTGGTGTAGGTCCGGGTTGCCATCCGTTGCATCTGGGGCCTATCTCGCATCAGGGACCCAGAGGGTGATTCCAGGTACTGCTCACCCCCGGAGTAAATGGGCTATCCGGGGGTCCCCACCTGTTGGTCCACGGTCCCTTCAGGGGCCTCCTCACCGCTTTTGCCCTGCATCTTGTGGCGCATGGTAGTCACGTATTCGACTGCTTTCTGCCGCAACTCGCTGGCCTGGACCGACACCACTCGCCGGCTATCTTTCCCGGGCTTGGGCGCCAACAGCAACCCGGCTATAACCCCAACCGCTGCCCCGAAGAGCATACCGGAAACCAACCTACTCGACTTCGCCATCTTCACCCCTCCTCTCCTCCGGCCGTAGCCCCTGCACCCAGCCCACCGCGTATTTCACTACCTCCAGAAGGGCGGGGATGTTGCTCAATGGGCGCGCCACGCGCTCCGCGAAGATGTCTGAAATCACCTCTAGATTCTGAGTGGTCCTCCGCAACGGGCGGTACAATCGAAACACCATCACCGCAACCACCAAGGCCACCATCGTGAGCACGCCGGTGAAAACGATCACAAAGATGTCTCGAATTGTCGCTATTGTCTCGATGCAGCCACTCGATGCGGTGTTTTTAAACTATTCTTAAACCACACCTAAAGTTTATCAGCTTGGTCAAGATTATGTCAACGGTGCTTTGCCCAATTCCTCGCCTGAATCACCCAACCGCGGCGGTGAGCCGGGGGCTGGCGGTGGACCCTAACTTGGGCAACCGGTGCCCGAGGCGTGAGGCCGGTCCCGGTGAGGGCGCCCGGTGGTCTGTGTGCCCGCGCTCTTGACCCGGCTGTCCGCCTGGCGGGACCGTCACTCCGGACAGCGATTCTCCGATGCCGCGGGCTCGTTCGTTCCTGGTTGGAACACCGGGGAGGCTTTCACCCGGCAGGCATCACGGCGCAAAGCTCGACCGGGCCTGGACTCCCCAGCGCCCGCTGACCCGGGTCATGATCCACAGTGAACGGTGGGTCGCGATCTTGCCGCCGTTCTTGTCGCGTCGGGTGAACTGGATGAATACGTGCACCTTGTTTTCGGAGCTGTGGATCACCTCTTTGGAGTCGAGGGTGCTGTGGTCCCAATCGGGCCCGGCGCGGGAGGAAAAGTCTCGCAGGTAGGACTCCTCCAAGTCGGCCAGGGTTGGCCAGATGGCGACTCCTCCGGCGGAGATCCGGACATGGGGCAGGTTGATGTTCTCATACAACGCTTTCGCGTCACCCGCGTTCAGGGCGGCAAAAAAAGCGTCCAACGCCTGGAGCGCGGGTGCTTCGCTGGCCGGCCGTCGATTCTCCATCATGGGCGCCTCCTTCACGAGAAAATCTGATTGGACACGCGATGCGAAAAGTCCGAGGGGCGAACGATTGGAACATTGCCGTTAGCCGGGCATTTCCCCTTCCGGCCGCGGGCCAGCGCCGGGCTCACCGCGAGCCAGGAATTGCCCGGCCGACCGAAGCGTGGCATCTTCGCTCCGTGGGCTTCGTGGGCCTGAAGCCGGCCGGTGGCGGGGAACTCCTTCAGGAGCCGGATGGCCGGAAGGACTCGGCGTTGTCCACTGGGGCGTAGCCCAGCACTTGGCGGGCCCTGGGGGTGTCGTATATCTTCCAGGTGTTGTTCGAGGTGGCGAAGAAGATGTCGTAGGATGTCTCCATTGTCTCGATACACAACTCCACCAGTCGGGCCAGGTCCCGGCGGCTTAGCCAGCTGACATAACTACGCGGGTCTGCGCCGGGCCGGTCGTCCCGGCCCATGGTGCCCAGACGAAGGCAGATGACCGACATCCCGAGATCTTCGGCGTAGTAGCGGCCCAAGGCCTCGCCGAAGATCTTGCTGGCCGCGTAAGGGCCATCGGGTCTAACGGGCATCTCGTGGGTTACCAGGGGTACCTGATCCGGCTTGAGGCCGCCGTACTCGCCCTGGGCGATGGCGGAGTAGGGGTGGTCGCCCTCGTAAAGCCCGTCGACGTGCATCGAGCTGAAAAAGATCACCCTTTTCGCTCCACCCTGCCGGGCCGCCTCGTAAACATTGGCCGTGGCCAGGATGTTGTCGGGGATGAGGATGTCCCACCAGATGTCCGGCGTGTGCCTGGGTTCCGCCGCCATGTGGACCACCACATCCACCCCCTGGAAAGCTGGGAGAATGGCGGGCAGGTCGGTCAGGTCGGCAACGATGGAGTCGGCCTGGGGTCCCGCCACCCGGTCGACACCCTTGAAGTGATACTTGCTCCCCAGCTCTCCCCGCAAGGCGGTGCCGATCTTGCCGGCCGACCCCGTGAGGAGAACTGTCTTCATATCTGCCATAAAACACCTGCCCGTGCCGGTTCTGATCTTCCCTGAAGACTAGTCGCGGCCCCCTGGCCTGTCAACCCTGGCTTTGATGAAGGGTTGTGGATCGTCAACCCTGCTCCGCCGGGTCCGCGCTTTCTAACCTCGCCGGGCCCCTCTCGCGGCCCACGAAAATAACTGGCAGGCCCGTTTTGGTGTTAGGATAACCGGCGGAGTTCCGGTGAGTCCGTCGTCATGGCATCCGACACCGGTTGCGACTCCGCGCTCTCCGCGGTTTTGAGACAGTCTTCAGCGTTGACCATCCAGCAACCTCAGTAGGGACAGTTTGCCCGAAATTCTGCCCGAGATTCTTGTATTTGCCGCCATCGTCCTTGCCGCCTTCATCGGATTTACCATGGCGGGCATGGCCGGGTTTGGTGGGGGCATGGCCACCCTGCCCGTGCTGGTGTGGGCCTTCGGGATACGCGAGGCTATTCCGCTGCTGGCCATAACCCAGATACTCGGCAGCATCTCGAGGGCGTGGTTCACTCGGGAGGATATATCCTGGCCGGTGGTCAAGTGGTTTACCCTGGGCGCCTTGCCACCGGCCGCGTTGGGCAGTCTGCTTTTCGTCGCCATCCCCACCACGATCCTGGTTCGGGTCCTGGGGGTCGCGCTCATCTTGCTCGTCGTGCTGCCGCAGATCCCTCGGGCACCGAGAGTCAGAATGACTTTGAGGGGATTTGCTCCCATTGGGGCGACGGCTGGGTTCCTCTCCGCTGTTCTTGGAATTCCTGGGCCATTCTACGCGCCATTCTATTTGGCTTACGGTCTCTCGCCCAGATCGTATATCGGCACCTCGTCCGTGGGAATGCTGCTGGTGCAGATACCCAAGCTGGCTGTTTTCGGCAGCAACGGACTGCTGGATGCCCATACGGTGTCCGTTGGCGTTGCCGTCGGGATGGTCGCATTCTTTGCATCATACGTGGGCCAGCGGATTCTGCGGCTGATGCCCCAGAGGCTGTTTCCCATCCTCATCAACGTCATGCTGATCGCTGTTGGAGTGCTCTTCGCGGTTCGGGGTTGAGAACACCCGGAGCTTGCAGCTTCAGAAACTGGACGATTGGCGGGCGTCGGCAACCGGCGCCAGGGGGCGTCCCAGGTCCCGCCCGAGGCCACCGCTTCGGCGAGGCGGTTCGAGAAGTGAGCCGGCCGTCTTTCATCCGGGCCGGCTTTGTCGACACCCTGGAAAGAGCGGAGTCCGGAGGGAACGGCCGCAGACTACTGGGCCGGCCCCTGGGCCGCCTCAGTCATCCATTTGGTCTCGTAGATCACGACCTCTTCGCTCCGGAAAACCGGCTCCAGAAAACCCGCATCCGCCATTCGGGAAAACTTCAACAGGCCCGGATGGCTATAGTAGATCCGCTCCAGCTCGCCGACCATGATGTATTTGACGTCGTACTGGCGCAGCAGGGTTTCGGCCCGTCTGGGGTCGGTGGTCTCGTACATCTCGCGTATCCGGGACGCCCGTTCCCTAATCTCGCCTTGATAATCCCAGCGCTGCTGCATCTGGTGCCACGGCCAGCCCAGCACCGTGGGCAGGCCGGTGTAAATAGAGATTCGGGCGCTCCAATGGTACTGTTCGTCGTGGGCCTCCAGCACCACCGGGGAG
Source organism: Dehalococcoidia bacterium (assembly GCA_030753265.1). Next base: position 24,782 of record JASMCQ010000049.1, on the reverse strand, counting down.
CCGGCGACATTGTCCTGCAGCCACAAGATGGCCTCCCGGTCGGACCTGAGCCCGAAGGGCTGATCCCTTTCCCGGTGGACCGCCTGCTCCATATAGGCGGTGCCGTCCAGGGTGGCTGGTCCGGGATTGAACCGGTCGCCCACCCGAGTCCGGGTCCCCATCACGGTGTAGATCAAGCTGGACCCAATGAGCAGCACCAGCATCACCATCCAGGCGCCCTTCCACCAGTTCCAGCGCCGGAACACCCCCTGGGACCCCAGGCGCCAGAGCATGTACGCCGACACGATGCTAAGCAGGACCCAAACTTCCAGGTAGTACTTGAAGAAGCTGTTCATCCGGCCGATGTCGCCTTGCAGGCGAACCAGTTCGACCCCGATGCCGATGGCCAGAGCCATGCCCAGCAACACGAGCGGCACGGAGGCGAAGGGAAGGTCCCGGTCCCGGGACCTCAGGAGTTCCCGAGCGACCGTTCCGGCAAGCATCAGGAAAACCAGGAGCATCACCGCTGTCCAGTATCCGGTTGCCGCCAGCAGCACCGCGGCCAGCGACGCGAAGCCCAGCCCGGCTTGGAGCCAGGTGAGTTGAAGGCCGCCTCCGCCAAGCCATTCGGACGGAGGCCGGAGCCAGATGCCCAGCACCGCCTCTTTCAAAACGAAACGGGCCTGGTAAATCAGGAAGGTGGCGATGATGAACAGGAACAGGCCGTGGATGCCCAGGAACCGGTCAATGGAGGTCCGCCACTTGGACGCCTCGATCCCGGCGTTGAACGCCTCGTAGGATTGGTGGAAGGGCAGGAAGGCCAGAAGACTCAGCGCCACCACGCCGGCGGCCAGGCTGATCAACAGCGTCACCTTTAGCGGGACGGGTCCCGGCTTGAAGTAGACGGCCAGACCCAGCAGGGCCAGCGTGAGCAGCAGGTACGAAGGGTAATCCCAGCTATTGATGACCCACAGCGCCCCCAGGGCCAGGGACAGCGCGCCCGCCGCGGCCACGGTCCAGAGCCACCCATTGTTTCTTAGCCCCACCACCAGGTTCAGCCCCAGTCCGATGACCAGCAGGGTGAACGGTATAACCATCATGTGGGCGTGAAGGTCGGCGAACAGAAAGGTGAAGAATGGGAACTCGGTGATGTGCGAGGACATGTCCGGGGCGTTCGGTATCTTGTCGGGTACCCAGAAGAGCAGCGGTGAGGGGTCGAAATTCTCCTGGAAAGGCAGCATGCGGCTGCTGCGCCAGAAGTCGAAGGCGGGAAAAACCCGGCCGTCCACCAACTTGTACCAGGTCCCTTGGACGATCTGGACCATGCCGTCGAGGTTGCCCATGACTGCGGTGAATAGTCCGGCCAGCAACCCGGCGCCGGCCGGGGTCCAGAGGGTCCACCGGCGGCGCCGTCCTGGGGACTCCCCAGCGGCGGCGCTCTCCCCAACGGGAGCGGGTTCCTGGGTCCGGCGCACGCCTTCGGCCAGGTTGTACACCAGGGAGTAGGCCCCGGTGACCGCCAGGGCGAAGAACAGCGGCACCGCCAGGTTGAAGGCCGTAGCGGGCAGAATCCCGGTAACCCGGATCAGGCCGGCCAGCACGAAGTAGCCCCAGTAGTAGTAGTTCAGATAGCCCCCGGCAAACCAGGGGTCGAATGGGGGTAGCGACGTGGAACGCACCACCGCGTTGAGGTACGCCAGTTCCATCGGCTTCTCGCCGCCCCGCCACTGGTGCCACAGATCGGGGTTGGCGGCGCGGATGGCCACGAAGGCCAGAAAGGCGGCGATGAACAACACCTCTCCCAGGAGCAGCAACCGCCAATGCTCGATCAAGAATTGCTTGATCTCCCGCCAGCGGGTCACCAAAACCAGCGCCGATAGTGAACCGATGGTCAGGAACCCAAGCAGGAGCGCGGTGCGGGAAAAGTCGATCCAACCCAGGCTCACCGACAGCCAGGCAACGTAGCTGACTCCCAGGAGCCCGAGCACTCGGGCCAGGACGATGCCCCGGTCGGGCAGCGGCCGGAAAATGAACATGGACAGGGGCAGCGCCACCAGGTACGCCAGCTCCACCACCAGTAGCCAGGCCAGGATCGGCACGCGGTTGGTCCAACTGTCCCGGTGCACGATGTCGGACCAGGTGCCGCCGCCTTGCTGGACCGCCTTTTCCTCATTCGACAGCATCAGCCCGACCGCCGGTGGGGGTGGCTCGTACACCAGCCGGCGGGTTAGCTCCCTTTCGGTCAGGCGGTCATCGTTGTGAAACACCAGCACCGTGGGGTGATCGTATCCCACCACGTTGTCGTCGGCGTAGCCCAGGTCCAAGGTAACCGCGGACGTTTGGCCGGGCACCCGGGGTTCCGGCCGGGGCAGTCCGGCGCGCCCAAAGGGGTCATCGCGAAAAGCCACGCCCGCCAGGTTCGGGTAGGACGTAAATGCCCTCTCCAGGCGGTAGCCCAGCCCGCCGGCAAACAGTTGCCGGTAGTAGCTGCCGCTCAGGGGGAACCGCTCCGGCGCCCGGGCCACGCTGCCGTAGGGCCGGCCGCTGTAGAACACCAGATACTCGGAGGAGGCCAGGTGCTGGGCCAACGTGGTCATCTTTTGCGCGTTGTCCGGATCGTACACTGGGAACTGCCAGACCCGGTACCGGTACAGGTCGGGGATGAACTCATCCCAGTGGTTGTCACTCAGGATCGATGTCCCCGGATCTACGTTGGCCTTGATCCAGTTGGAGGCCGTCACCGCCGGGTGGTCCCTGACGTACACTTTTTCAAAGGCCAGGGCGTAAAAGGCGGTGGCGCCGACCACCACGGCCACCAGACCCATCGGGAGCCAGGCCAAAGACGGCAATGAGCCGCGGAGGCGTCGAGCCAAAGAGTCGATCTTCTCTGTGACTCTGTGTCTCCGTGGCAATTCTAGGGGGAGGGGCCGAACCGGCGACCTGAACACATCCACCAGCCAGAGCAGCATCCTGGCCCCCATCAGGATCATGAACGGCATCAACGGGAAGACGTAGCGAAGGAACCGGACCTCAAAGCTCTCCAAGAACAACAGAGTGGGGACCACCCAGGCCAGGAGCAGCAGATCGGCCCGCCGGCTCTTCCCCCGTCTCAGGGCCAGAATTGCCGTGAAGGGGATGGCGATCCAGGCCACGATACCCAGGGGCAGGCCCAACCCCCAGACCGAACTCTGCTGGATTTGGTAAAGAAACGCCGGCGTGTCGATGTACTGGATGGTAAACGGCCACAGACCGGCGTGGCGGGCCATATTGGCCTGGGCCCCGATGTCACCGAAGAATGCGCCGGCATCCAGAATGGCGTATGGGGTGGTGAGGAGGAACATGGCCCCGGCAACGGCTCCGGCCACTGCGGCATGGCCCAAGGTCCGCCGCACCACCGCGACGTTGATGTCCGGCCAGCGGCCATCCACCGAGTCCAGGATTCGGTACCAGTAGGCCAGGGACAGGGGCAGCAGCAGCGGCAGGATGCTGATCTTGGGCGCCAACGCCAGCCCGATCATCAGACCCAGCAGCGCCGAGTCCCGCAGCCGTCTCCGTTCCACCATCCGGAGCATCGCCCAGAAGCTGCCCAGCGTGAACAGGACCGAAAAGGTTTCGGGCCGGTAGAAGTGGCTGTTTTGAATGTGGATGACCGCCAGGGCCGTCAGCGCGGCGGCCAGCAAGCCTGCTCCCCGGCCGAACATGCGCCTGCCCAGGACGTATATCAGGAAGATGGTGCCCGCGTCAGCCAGGGCGGACAGCGGCCGGCCCACGAAACGCATTTCCAAGGCGCTGATGTCGGTGAACCGCTCCACCACGAAGCGAAAACCAACCATGACGTAGATCAGGATGCTGCCGAGGGGGAACCAGTGGGGGTTCAGCGGGCTGCGCTCGGCGTCCAGCAGCGTGCCGATGCCGGGGAATCCGGGCTCGGCGTCCGGTTGGTCTCGAACGTAGCCGCAGTTCTCGTAGCCGGGGACCTCGGTGAGCAGGTCATACATGCACCCGGAGCGCATGTAGATGTCCCGCTCGTCCGGGTGAAAACCGCGGCCCGAGTCCCAGTCGGTCCCGTAGAGGCGGAGCCCCAGGCCTACCGCGAGGATGAGGACCAAGAGCCAGAAGGGCCAGGTCAGGCGGCCGTTAAGTGTCAGCCAGTGCATCCGCGGTCAGCGCTCGGCCGTCAGCATCCAGCAGTCATCTCTCCGATGAGGTGCTGTAACCACCGGTGAAGGCCGGCGGCAGGACGATTGTCCGGCGGGGATGGAGGCAGGAAGGGGTGTTTCAACCAGCCCAATATGAACCCCCCCGGCCCCCCTTTGAGAGGGGCCCAGGGGGGATTCTTTCGCGGTCCATCCTGATTCGGCCAAGGAGACCCCTTCCTGGTCTTACGGACCCGGGAGCGGCTCAGATGCCTTTGTCGCTTATCAGGGCGCACAAATCGGCGGTACGGCAGGAGTATCCCCACTCGTTGTCGTACCAGCCCATCACCTTCACCATGCGCTTTTCCATGACGAGAGTGGAGAGGGCGTCGTAAATGCAGCTATGCGGGTTGCCACGGAAGTCTGAGCTGACCAACGGCTCGTCAGCGTATTCAAGAATGCCCTTCAGAGGGCCGTGGGCTGCCTTCAGGAAGGCCTGGTTGACCTCCTCAATGGTCACATCCTTCGATACGTTGGCCGTGAAGTCAGTGATGGAACCGGTGGCCGTGGGCACCCGGAGGGCGAGCCCGTGGAGCTTGCCGTTCAACTCGGGCAACACCACCCCCCCGGCGCGGGCCGCGCCGGTGCCGGTGGGAATGATGTTCAGGGCGGCGGCGCGGGACCGGCGTAAATCCGAATGGCGCTGGTCCAGAATTACCTGATCGTTGGTGTACGAATGAACGGTTGTCATGAGGCCGTGCTCCACGCCGAAGGCCTCGTGCAGAACTTTCACCATGGGAGCGAAACAGTTGGTGGTGCAGGAGGCGTTGGAGATAATCGTGTGCTTGGCCGCATCATACAGCTGGTCGTTGACCCCCAGGACCACCATCAGGTCGACACCGCTGGCCGGCGCGGAGATCACCACCTTCTTGGCGCCGCCTTTCAGGTGTCCCGAGGCGCTCTCTGAATCGGTGAAAAACCCGGTGGACTCGATCACCAGGTCGATATTCTCCTCCGACCACGGGATTTTGGCGGGTTCGCGCTCCGAGTAGACCCGGATGTTGGCCTGGTCCACAACCAGCTCCCCATCTCCGGCTTCCACCTTGCCGGGGTACGTTCCGTAGGTGGAATCGTACTTGAACAGGTGGGCGTTGGTTTTGGCGTCGGTCAAGTCATTTACCGCAACCACTTGCAGCTTGTCCGGGTGCAGCGAGTTGATCGCTCGCAGCACCAGGCGGCCGATTCTGCCAAAACCGTTGATGCCGATTCGCGTCGCCATTCTCTACCTCCGCATCCTCTTGTGTTTCCCCTCCCAGCTGCCCCGCACCGGTCAGAGTGCCGGGCCGCGCTCAGGCCAGTATATGATAAACCCGTTGCCGGGGAAAGAAAAGGTTGACGTAAGCCAGCGCTCCACCGGGATAATTGGAGAAAACTCGCCCTGAGTGCGCCGGTTTTGGACAGGCGGGAGGCCGTCCCGGCCGGGAGGGCGCCGGGCTGAAACGAGGGCCCTATCCCGCGCTGAGATACTGGAAGGCGCCGCGCCCGGCGTAGCGGGCCCGGTCCCCCAACTCGGACTCGATGCGCAGCAGCCGGTTGTACTTGGCAACACGCTCTGACCGGGCCGGCGATCCAGCCTTGATCTGCCGGACGTCCCAGGACACGGCCAGGTCAGCGATGGTCGTGTCCTCCGTCTCTCCCGAGCGGTGGCTGATGACGGTGCCCCAGCCGGCCTCCCTGGCCAGCTTGAAAGCACGGTGGGTTTCAGTCAGGGTCCCGATCTGGTTGAGCTTGAGTAAGACCGCGTTGGCGGCCTTACCGTCGATCCCCCGTTGAATTCGCTGTATGTTGGTAACGAGAAGGTCATCACCAACCAGCTGCACCGAACCCCCAATTCGGCGGCAGAGTTCCGCCCAGCCATCCCAGTCGTCCTCGTCCAGTCCGTCTTCTACGCTGATGATCGGGTACTCGGCAACCCATCGGGCGTACAGGTCCACTAATTCCACGGAGGTCAGCGAGATCCCGTCCCGCTCTAGGGCGTACTTTCCGGTGTCCTTTTGGAACAGTTCGGTGGCCGCCACGTCGAGGGCGACGTAGACGTCCTGGCCCGGCGAATACCCGGCCGCCTCGATAGCCCGCACCACCATCTCGAGGGCGTCCCGGTTGGAGGGAAGGGTAGGGGCGAAGCCCCCTTCGTCACCCACGTTCAGGTTGTGCCCGCCGGCGCGGAGCAGCGCCCGCAGTTCGTGATAGATCTCCGACCCGGTGCGTAACGCCTCTGAGAAAGTGGGGGCGCCCACCGGTACCACCATGAACTCCTGAATGTCCGTGGAGCTGGAGGCGTGCTGCCCGCCGTTCAAGATGTTGAACATCGGCACCGGCAGGCTGACATCTCCACCCTGGGACAGATAGCTCCAGAGCGAGGCGCCGGCGCCGGGCCCGGAGCCTGGTAGAGAAGCGGCCGCCTTGGCCGCCGCCATGGACACCGCCAGGATGGCGTTGGCCCCCAGGTTGCTCTTGTCCGCGGTGCCGTCCAGCTCGATCAGCCTTTCGTCAATGGCGGCCTGGTCTAACGGGGAGCGGCCGGCCAAGGAGGGCCCGATCACGTCGTTCACGTTGGCCACCGCTTTCAGCACCCCGCGGCCGTGGTAGCGCTCCCGGTCCCCGTCCCGGAGTTCCAGGGCCTCGTGGCTGCCGGTGCTGGCGCCCGAAGGCACTGCCGCGTGGACGAGCACGCCGTTGGAGAGGCAGACCTCGGCCTCAACCGTGGGATTCCCCCGGGAGTCGAGAACCTCCCGGCCCCGAACGCCGGTGATGGTCACCTGATCGGCCGGATGTCCCACGCTAGAGTTTCCCTGCGATTCTTTCGGATTTGTCTCTGGCGGCGGCGGCGGCCAACGCCCTCTCCACCGCGTCCACCGGATCGGATGCCTGGATAATCGCTCCGTCGACGGGCCGGCCTTCCCCGCTGTGAGTAAGGGGCCAGGTGCTCAGGCCCACGACGGGAATCCCGTCGCCCAGAGCGTGGCCGATCTCCGACAGCGTGCCGAAGGAGCCCCCGACGGCGATGACCGCTCGCCCGCTGTGGACCACGATGACGTTCCGCGAGTACCCCATGCGGGTGATGATGGGTATGTCCACGTAGGAATTGGCCTCCGATGGGGAGCCGCCGGGCAGGATGCCGATGGTGAGCCCTCCCTCCAGCTTGGCGCCGCGGCAGACCGCTTCCATCACCCCCGAAAGTCCGCCGCAGACCACCGTGGCCCCTCGTTTGGCCAACTCCCGGCCCACGGCCTCGGCCAGGACTTTGAGTTCCTCGGTCGCCCCTTCACTACTTCCAATAACCGATATGATCATCTAACGAAACACCTCGGTACTGTACGAAATAACCCGAGTATGGGACTGGGCATTATAGCAGCTTGCCCCTATATCCTGCCGCCAACACCCGCGGAGTTCGGAGGTTGCGGAGCCACAGAGGCACAGAGGCACAGAGATACGGAAATAAGGACGGTGTCACGGAGTCACAAAGAAAAACCTCTGTGTCTCTGTGTCTCCGTGCCTCTGTGGCTAACCCTCGTTCTAGGTTCCCGGCAAAATAGCCCGGCTCGCCGCCTCGATAGGATCGAGAATCGGGGCCGGGTAAACCCCGATCCAGACCATCGCTACCACCCCGATGGCCAGCACCGCCAACAGCAACACCGGGGGCTTCCCGGCCAGGCCGGTCAGGCCCTGGGAAACCTCGTCCGCCTCGGGCTCCGGGCCGGCTTCGATGTACATCTGCCGTATCACCTGGAGGTAGTAGTAGAGGGAAATCAGGCTGGTGAAGATGGCGAGGCCGGCCAGCCAGAGGAACCCCTCGTTGGCCACGGCGGTAAACAGGTAGAACTTGATGGCGAACCCGGCGAAGATGGGAAGGCCGCTCAGGGAAAACAGCCCCATGGCGATGGCGGCGGCCAGGAAGGGTTGACGGTCGGCCAGACCGGCGAAGTCGGCGATCAGCTCCTTCCCGGTCATGTTGAAGAAAGCGATCAGTCCGGCAAATACCACCAGGTTGGTGATCGAATAGCCCACCAGGTAGAGCATGATGCCGTTGGAGGCCAGGGCCGAGTCCGAAGACAGGGCGGCGAAGCCCGCCAGGATGAACCCGGCGTGCCCGATGCTGGAGTAGGCCATCATCCGCTTGATGTTCTTCTGGGCCAGGGCCACCAGGTTGCCCACGAGCATTGTCACCGCCGACAGCACCGCCAGGATAATCTGCCACTGGTCCCAGCGGTCGGTTGCGGGTACGAACCCCTCGGCGGTCAGGCGCAGCACCAGGGCAAATGCCGCCGCCTTGGACCCGATGGTCAGATAGGCGGTGACGGGGTAGGGCGCGCCCTCGTACACGTCAGGGGCCCACATGTGGAAGGGTACCGCTCCCACTTTGAAGCCCAGCCCCACCACGATCAGCGCCACGCCGACCCACAACGCCGGGCTAACCTCGGTGGCGGCTCCCAGGGCGATGCTGATGTCTTCAAACCGGGTTACCCCGAGGGTGCTGTACACCATGCTGATGCCGTACAGCATGATGGCCGAGGAGAAGGCGCCGATTATGATGTACTTGAGGCCGGCCTCGTTGGACTTGGCGTTGCCTCGGGCATAGGAGGCCAGCACGTACAGGCTGAAGCTGAGCAGCTCCAGAGAGATGTAAGCAGTCAAAAGCTCCCGGGACTGGGCCATCAGGTTCATGCCCAGGATCGAGAAGAGGAGCAGCCCGTAAAACTCTCCGGGGTTGTCGAGGAATTTCCTCACGTGCTCGATGGAGCTGAGTATGATGAAAACGCCCATGGCCAGGAAGAAGACCTTGAAGAACAAGGAGTAGTCGTCGATGGCCAGCAGCCCGCCGTAGAGCGATTCATCCTCGCCCCACAGCATCACCACCGAAACGCCGATCACGCCCAGAAGCCCGGCGATGGACAGCCAGGCCAGCAACTCTTTGCGATCGTCCGGCAGCACCAGATCGATGGCGAAGACCGCGAAAGCCAGGGCCGCCAACACGAACTCCGGCGTCAGCAGGTGCAGATTTTCGGTCAGGTCAGGCATTGGTTCTCGCTAGTTGACACAGAGGCATAGAGGACACAGAGAACAAACATAAGTCTCTGTGTCCTCAGTGTCTCCGTGGCTAATCAAACTCTACGCTCCAAGTATCTCGTTCACGCCGACGTTGATTACCCGCATCAACGGCTCGGGCCACAGGCCCACGAATATCAAGATCATCACGAAAGCCCCGCCCACCGCCTTTTCCACGGGGCTGGCGTCGGTGAGATGCTCCCATTGGGTGTCTCCCTCTCCGAAGAAGGCCCGGGCCAGCAGCCGCAGGATGTAGACGGCGGTGAGGGCGGCGCCGATCACCGCCAGCACCGCCAGGGGCAGGTAGGTACGGAACGCCCCGGTGAACACCATGAACTCGGCGATAAAGCCGCTCAGTCCCGGCAGCCCCAGCGACGCCAATCCGGCGATGGCGAAGAAGAAGCTGGTGACCTTCATCCGGCCGAAGAGGCCGTTCAAGACCCGGATGTCGCGAACGTGTGTCCGGTCATAAATCGTCCCGACGAGCAGGAACATGAGGGCCGTCATGATTCCGTGAGAGAACATCTGCAGGACGGCGCCGCCCACCCCGATCCGGTCCAGGGTGGCGACGCCCATCAGCACGTATCCCATGTGGCTGACGCTGGAATAGCCGATCACGTACTTCAGGTCGGTCTGGGACATGGCGGAGACGGCGCCGTAGAGCACGTTGACGGTCCCCAGGCTGATCAACACCGGCATCCAGTTCTCGGCGCCCTCCGGGAGTAGGACCATGCCGACTCGGATAATGCCGTAGGCCCCCAGCTTCATCAAGACCCCGGCGTGCAACATACTCACCGCCGTGGGCGCGGCGACGTGGCCGTCGGGGGACCAGGTGTGAAACGGCCACAAGCCGGCCAGCACGCCGAAGCCGACCATGAACAGGGGGAACACCCAATTCTGGAAATTTTCGCTGAGCAGGCCCTCTTCGGCCAGTGAGCCCAGGGCTGGCATGGAGAAGGTTGGGGACCCGGCTTCCCCCGCCTCCACGTAGACCGCCAGTATCCCGATCCAGACCAGCACGCTGCCGGCGACCAGGTACAGGAACAGCTTCATCGCCCCGTACTCTTTGGTGCGGAGGAAGGTGCCGAAGTCGGTGCTGCTGCCCCAGACGCCGATCAGAAGGTACATGGGCAGGACCGCCAGTTCGTAGAAGAAGAACAGGAAGAACAGGTCCCGCACCGCGAACACCCCGTAGACGCCCGCGCTCAGGGCCAGCAACAGAACGAAAAAATCGCGCGGCCGGTGGCGGATGTTCTGGGAGATGAGCACCCCGCCGAACAGGACTATGCCGTTCAGCAAGATCAGTGGCGCGGAGATGCCGTCGATGCCCAGGGAGAAGTCGATGTTGAGCGGCGCGTCCAACCATTCGAAGGAGCGCTCGAACTGGAAGCCGCCCACCCCATAGTCGTAGCGGGCGAAGATGACCAGGGACAGCACCAGCGACAGAAACGCGACGAAGACCGCGAAACGCCACACCTCCTTGGGCCGGTCGCGGGGCATGAACATAGCCAAGACGGCCCCCAGCGACGGCAGGAGGATAATCAGGACCAGCGACATCTCGTCGAAGTTGCTCATTCCCCGCCCATCAGGTGGACCTTACCCACCACAGTATGGCCAGCCCCATGGTCCCCAACACCATGGCCAGCATGTAGCTGTACACGTGGCCGGTCACGTGAAGCCGCAGGGCGTACCCCAGGCGCCAGACGGAGTTGGCTGGTCCGTTGACCGCCACGTCGTTGATGACTGCCCGGTCAAAAAGGGCGACGAAGCCAGAGAAGACCAGCACCACCCGGTCCACCACCCACTGGTACACCTCGTCGAAGTAGTACTTGTTCTCCACCACCCGGAGCACCGGGGCGAACCGGGACCGCACACCGTCCAGGGAAATGCTTCCCTTCACGTAGACCAGGGAGGCGAACCAGAAGGCCCCCACGGCGAGAACGATGGAGACGATGCCAAGCCACCAGTTGAACTCAAAACCGTGCTTCTTTCCGAAGAAGACGAATCCGGCGAAGCCGTCGTAGCTTCCCGGCCAGTTGAAGCTCAAGAACCCGAACCCCACCGCCAGAACGGCCAGCACCAGCATCGGCACAGCCATCGGCCACGGGGCATCGTGAACGTGTTGAAGCTCTCGCCGCAACCGGCCAAAGAAGGGTACGAACATGGCCCGGGCCATGTAGAGGGCGCTCATGAACGCCGTAACCAGGGCCAGGACGATAAAGGCCGGGTTTCGGCCCTCCTCGACGGCGGCCAGTATCTCGTCCTTGCTCCAGAACCCGGCCAGTACGGGTATCCCGCCGAGGGACAGTGCCCCAATGGAGAAGACCAGGGCGGTCAGCGGCATCACCCGCCGCAGCCCTCCCATATTCCTCATGTCCTGGTGATCGGTGCTGTGCATCACGCTGCCGGCCCCCAGGAACAGGAGGGCCTTGGCGAAGCCGTGGGCCAGCAGGTGGAAAATGGCGGCAGTATAGCCAAAGGCGCCCAACGACAGCATCATCAGTCCCAGGTGGCTGATGGTGGAGTAGGCCAGCATCAGCTTCAGGTCCGTGGCCACCAGGGCGATGGTTGAAGCCATCAGCGCGGTGGTCAGGCCGACGATGGCCACCATCAGCAGGGCATCGCCATCGTACGCTTCGAAGAGGGGGAAGGCCCGGGCCACCAGGTAGACCCCGGCGACCACCATGGTGGCGGCGTGGATCAGGGCGCTGACCGGAGATGGGCCCTCCATGGCGTCAGGCAGCCAAACGTGGAACGGCACTTGGGCCGACTTGCCCATGGCGCCCAAGAAGAGCAGCAAGGCCGCCACGGTGGCGGTTCCTTGGCTCATGGCCCCGGTGCGCACCGCCTCGAAGGTATCCGCCATGCTGAAGCTGCCCACCTCCCGCCATAGAACCAGAATCCCAATCAGCAACCCTACGTCGCCGATTCGGGTGACGACGAAGGCCTTCTTGGCCGCCTCCCGGGCCGATGGCTTCTCGTGCCAGAAGCCGATGAGCAGGTAGGAGCACATCCCCACCAGCTCCCAAGCCACGTAGAGCAGCAGGAAGTTGTCGGCCAGCACCAGGGTCAGCATGGCCGCCGCGAACAAAGAATGGACAGCGAAGTACCAGCCAAAGCGCGGGTCGCCCTTCATGTAACCCCAGGAGTAGATCTGCACCATCAGGGCGACGAAGGTGACCAGCCCCAGCATGGACACCGTCAGAGGATCGATGAGCATACCCCATTTGAGCTGTACGCTGTCGCCCACGCCGGGCAGACCGGCATTGAACCAGGTCCGCTCGTACTGGCAGGTAAGGGCACCCGTGTCCTCGCTGGTAGAACAGTGCTCGGTGGCCGGCCCGGCATCCAGGAAGCTGCCGAATACCACCCAGAAGACGGCGAAACCGGCGGCGATGGCGAGGATGGCCAGGATAGCGCCCTTGCCGGGCAAGTACCTGCCGAATGCGACAATAATCGGCGCGGCAACCAAGCTGAAGACCGGTATGAGCCAGGCCCATTCCATCGGCTAGCAGTCTCTCGCCGGCGGCTGATAGCCGATAGCTGATAGCTGATCGCTGTGGGTTGATCTGCGTATCACTTGCGTGATCACCACCTCATCAGGTCTATTTCGTCTACGTTCACCGTGGAACGGTTCCGGTGCATGCGCAGGATGATGGCCAGCGCGAGGCCAACCTCGGCGGCGGCCACGGTGATCACGAAGATCGCGATGATCTGGCCGTCGAAGTGGACGAATTTGCCGGTGCCGTTGAGGTGGGACGCGGCGGCGATCAGGTTGATGTTCACCGCGTTCAGCATCAATTCGATTGACATAACGATCAGGACAGCGCTCCGCCGGGCCAGCACACCGTAGAGCCCGATGGCGAACAACCCGGCGCTCAGCAACTGAAATGCCACCAGAGGGACCATAAGTTACCTTTCGTCCCTCCTGGTGCGGGCTATGAGTATCGCCCCGATGAGGGCCACCAGCAGCACCAGCGACGCTACCTCAAAGGGGATTGCCCACCGGGTGAACAGGGAGTTGGCCAGCTCGGTGAACACCGGGCTCTGCGGCTCGGTGTCTTCCACCCGCCGGATCCAGAAAGACGGAATCAACACCCCCAGCAGGCCCAGGGCGGCCACCGCCGCCAGGGGCCACTGCCGGTTATCGGAAATCCGCGGGTATTCAGCGGTACGGGTAAGCATGATGGCGAACAGAAGCACGATGATGATCGCGCCTCCGTAGATGAGCACCTGAACCAGAGCTAGGAACTCGGTGAACAGGATGAGGTAAACGCCGGCCACCGCGGCCAGAGAAACCAGCAGTGCCAGGGCGGCATGGACCACGTTCCGGGTCACCACGACGCCCAAAGCCCCGCCAAGGGTCAATACAGCCAGCAAAATGAATAAAAACCAAGACACGGCTACCGGCCCCAACCAAATAATGAGCCACCGTGACGGCGGCTCCAACGGGAATCAGTTCCACACAGCGTATCCTTACGGATACCCATCGATTCTCACCGCCTCCCGAATATCCTCCTCAAGAATCCTCCGATGCCTCGCGTTTCATGCCTGGGTCCAATCCGTTTCTTTCTCAAGAACCGCTCGGTGCAATCAACGCAGGTACAGGCCGGAGGGTGCCCTCCGGTCATGTTCCGAACCCGTTCGTCTTCCCGTCTCGGCATGTCCGATACATCATCGACGGCTGCGACGCCCGAAGGACTCGCAAGCCGCCCCTATTCTGCACCACGTCGCAGCCATGGCCCCGGGCTAATCTTCAGCCGCCGCGACCGCCGCGGGGACTTCGCCCTTGGGCTCGGCGGCCGCCGCACTCTCTTTCTTCCGTTTGGCCAGCACCGTGGGAGCAATCCAGTCTGTCTCCCGCTGGAACTTTTTCCCGGTCTCCAACAGGGCCGGCAAGTCCACCCGGTCACCGTTTCGTTGGCAGGTACTCATCTCGTGCTCGTGGCTCATCACGATGGCGTCAAAGTTACATACCTCAACGCAAATCCCGCATATTATACACCGGTTCAGGTTGATTTCGAAACTGTCGATGATCTTGCGCCGGTGGCTCCGGCCGTCTTCCTGGAGCGGGTTGTTTTTCATGTTCGCCGACATGCACCGGGTGGGACAGTTTCGGATACAGACCATGCAGCCGGTGCAGTAGGGCTCGCCAACCTGGTCATCCCAGGTCAACGCGGGAAAACCCATGAACCGGGGTTGCACCGGTGTCGGGACGCCGGTCCTTTTCCAGAAACGGCCGGTCTCGGGGTACTGGCGCGTCACAGGCTCCCGCAACCCGTGCAGCGTGGATAGGAGGGTCACCCAGAGACCTTTAATGCTGTATTTCATCGGCCAATCACTGATCTAAACTCGAATTGATGATTCCGGCTCTTACCCGGAGTCCAGCCCGGTCCGGCCTTGCGGGGCCGCACCCTCGGTCTCACCCAATCCAGCCCCCCGAGCTTGACTCACCCCACGTCCGGAGGTTTGAAGCACTTTTTGGCGGGCCCGCACCTCGGCCACCCGGTGGGCCGGGGCCACCAGGCTGCGGTAAATCAGGTAGGCCACCAACAGCAGGCCCCCCAGCGACATCAGGGTCAAAGACCAGGCCGGCCAGCCGTAGAACTGGTAAACCGCGGTCATGACAATGGTCAGGAACGAGAGGGGCACCAGCACCTTCCAGGCGAAGCCCATGAGCTGATCGACCCGCAGCCTGGGGAAGGTGCCCCGCACCCAGAAAATCACCAGGACGACGGCGTAGGTTTTCAAGAGGAACCAGACGATGCCGGGCAGGACCGGTCCCAACCAGCCACCCAGGAACAGCAAGGTGGTCAGCGCGCCGACGGCGAAGGTGTTGATGTACTCGGCCAGGAAGAACACTGCCCAGTGGGCGCCGCTGTACTCCACGAAAGGGCCGCCCACGATTTCCGACTCGGCGTGGTAGATGTCGAAGGGAGTACGCCCAACCTCGGCCAGCCCGGCGATGAAGAAAACGACCAGGCCCAGAGGCTGGATCAAAACATAGGGATAACTGCTCTGCCCCGCGTTCAGCGCCGAACCGGCGACTATCTCCCGCAAATCCAAGGATTGGGCCAGCATGGCCACCACGATGACCACCATGATGACGGGGATCTCGTAGCTGATTAGCTGGGCCGCCGCCCTCAGTCCCCCCAGAGTCCCGTACTTGTTAGCGGAGCCCCATCCGGCCAGAACCAGGCCGAGAATCCCGATGACGGTGAACGCGACGATGTAGAATAGTCCCAGGTCCAGGTTTCTCAACACCGCGTCTTCAGACCCCGGAATGGTGACCCAGATCATGAAAGCGGCCAGCATCACAATGACCGGCGCCGCCCAAAAGATGGCTTTCTCTGAGGAAGACGGAATGATGTCTTCCTTCGCAATCAGCTTGATCGCGTCGGCGATGGGCTGCATCAAGCCCATGGGACCGGTGCGGGTTGGGCCCAGCCGGCGCTGCAACCGGCCCAGCACCTTGCGCTCCAGCCAGGTCAGCGAGAGTACCACCACTGCCAACGCAACGAACATGGCCAGCAACCCCACCACAATCCATCCGGAGGTTGCCAGGCTGACGGCAAGTATTGGTACGGCCGGCATCAGCGGTCCACCTCGCCCAGCACGATGTCCAGCGACCCTAGGATCACCACGGAGTCGGCCAGCCAGACGCCATTCAGCATGTGCTTGATGGCGGAGAGGTTGCAGAAAGAGGGAGGCCTGATCTTAACCCGGTAGGGCTTGTCGGTGCCGTCGCAGACTAGGTAAACGCCCAGTTCACCCCGAGGGTTTTCCGTTCGTACGAAGATCTCCCCTTTCGGCGGGCGGATTAGCCGCCGCCCCAGAGAAGAGGCGACGTTCCCTCCGGGCATCTGCTCCACCGCCTGACGAACGATCTTCAATGACTCGTACATCTCCTGGACCCGTATGTAGTAGCGATCCCAACAATCGCCGTCCAGCCCGATCGGCACGTCGAAGTCGAAGCGGTCGTAAACCCCATAGGGCTCAGCCTTGCGCAGGTCGTAGGACACCCCGCAGGCCCTGAGGCAAGGGCCGGTGAAACCGTAATCGATGGCGTCTTCTACGGAGATGGCCCCAACCTCCTTGAGCCGCGCCAGGAATATCTCGTTGAAAGTTAAGAGCCGGTCCACCTCCGCCACGTCCTCGTGGATTACCGGCAGAAGTGTGGCGATCTGCTCATCGAAGTCTTCCGGCAGGTCCTCCTTCAGACCTCCGATGAGGAAATAGTTGTGCATAATCCTGGCGCCGGAGACGGCCTCGAAGAGCGCCTGGATGCGCTCTCTCCCCCGGAAGCAGATCATGGATGGCGTCATGGCCCCGGCATCCAGGCCCATGGTGGCCACGAACAGCAGATGGCTCGCGATGCGGTTCAGCTCACACAGTATGACCCGAATGTATTCGACCCGCTCGGGCACTTTGAGCCCCATCAGCTTTTCCACGGCCATGCAATAGGCCTGCTCGTTGTTGAAGTTGGCGATGTAATCCATCCGGTCGAAGAGGGTAATAACCTGGTGGAACTGCTCCCCTTCGCACAACTTCTCTGAGCCCCGATGGAGATAGCCGATATGGGGCTCCAGGTCCACGATCTTTTCGCCATCAACCCATAGCAATAGGCGAAACACCCCGTGGGTGGACGGGTGTTGTGGGCCCATGTTGAGCAGCATCTCCAGGGGTTCGCCGCTCGGTTTTGGTTGGCTGCGAATTTCTGCCATATCGAAGAGTTTACTCGGCGCGTTGAGCGCCAGCTAGGGCCATTCAGGCCCCGATTTTCGATCCAACCGGCGGCTGACCGCCGGGGTGGGCCCCATCAGCCTGGAGTCCGGCCGGGCTACTCCACGAATTCCAATTGCAACTCCGTATCCTCTTCCACCCCGACAAATCCGGCTTGAGCCAGAGCCTGTTCCAGGCCATCCTGCCCGTCGTGGGTCTCGATCCAGCCTCGCATGACGTGGACCAGTTGGTCCTGTGCTTCCCTCACCGTATCCCCCGAGCCCTTCAACGGCAGTTGGTCCACGCTGGCCACGAAGCTGTCGTTCTCCCAGACCACCCGGGCGGTCAAGACCAACCGTTCCATCACCCGCTAGAACTCCTGATAGTCGTGGAATGGATACTCTCTCCGGCCGGGAAACCCGTCAAACCCTTCGTACAGCAAGAGAGGAGTCAAGCCGGGGTGGCCGTCAAACTGCACGCCATAGAGTTCGTGGGCCTCGCGCTCGTACCACTCCGCAGCCCTCCAGACCGGGGCCACCGACGGCACGCGGGGATCATCACTGGGTACATTGGTCTTGACAACCAGAATCCTTTCCGGCTCGAAGGAACGCAGGAAGTAGACGAGTTGGAAATACTCCTCGTAGTCCACGCAGGCCAGGCACAGCAGCTGATGCAATGCCAGCCTGGAGTCCTCCTTGGCCAACCGGCACACCATCGCGGTGTTCCCAGGTTCGATGGTTATCTGCGGGAGGTCGTGGAGGACGCCGGGCTTCGGATGGAATTCTTTTAACACGTCTTCGGAAACTGCCAGCAGCTTCCGGTTGGACTGGCTCAGGCTCTGGAATTCAGCCTGAGCCATATCCGATGGCTGGGTGTTACTATTTTCCGCCACTCTCTCTGGCGTCCTGCATGATTTTTTCCTGGAGCTTGAGGATACCGTACAGCAGTGCCTCTGGGCGAGGAGGACAGCCCGGGACATACACGTCCACGGGAATAACGTGGTCTACCCCCATTACCACCGAGTAGGACCGGTAGTAGGGCCCTCCGTTGGTGGCGCAACTGCCCATGGCGATAACCCATTTCGGCTCGGGCATCTGCTCGTAGAGAAGCCGGATCGGGTCCGCCATCTTCTTGACCACCGTCCCCGCGACTATCATCACGTCCGACTGGCGGGGCGAGGGCCACGTTACCACGCCGAACCGGTCGAAGTCGTAATGGGCCATATAGGTGGACATCATCTCAATGGCACAGCAAGCCAGCCCAAAGCTCAGCATCCAGAGGGAGGACTTCCGGGCCATGGCAAACAACTGATCCGTGGTGGTGGTGATTACGCCGGGTACCTTTCCGGCCAATACCTGATTCAACAGGGTCGGAGCGGGACGATTTCCCTGTCCCGGAGTCACCTCTGCCACTCGAGGGACCCCTTCTTCCAGGCGTAAACTATCGCGAAGGAGAGCACGCCCAGGAACAGCATCATGGCGTAGAAAGGGACCGAGTTCGCTTCGGTGATTTTTTGTTCCAAGAAGATGACGGCCCAGGGGAACAGGAATACGGCTTCCACGTCGAAGATCAGAAAGAGAATGGCGAAGATGTAAAACCGGACGTGGATGTTGGACCATACGTACTTGGCGGCGGGGATGCCGCATTCGTAGGAGGTAAGCTTCAACTCGGACCGCCGCCGGGATGACATAACCCGCGACGCCCCGAACATACCACCGATGGCCGCCACCGCGATGGCCGCGGCGAAAGCAACCGCAGTCCAGTTCTCGGCGAACAGGTCTGCATTGAAAGCTAGGAGGATCATACTGGGGTGAAGTGCCACACCTTCGGGGTTGGGTACCCGGCAGTCAACAGGAAATCCGGGGCCGAGACCTTGGAACAAATATACATCGGCTGGGGTTTAGTGTCAATTCAAAATGCCCGGCATCCACGCTCGCCACGGCCCGGTCAAGCCCTGGAACGCAGGGCAGTGGAAGAGATGTCCGCCCGGAACCGGGATTCTGGGATGCCCTGGAAAAGGGGGCCGAAAACCGAGGGGATCGCCACGTCTTCCAGGGTGCGAAAAGCGCCGCCCTCCTCCCGGCCAGCCACCAGAAAGCGGCACCCGGCAACCGATATCCGGGCCAGCGCCAGAAGCATTTCAGACGCGTCTCCGCCGTAATACCGGGGCGCCACCAGCCGTACCGCCGTATCCCAGCCGATGACGAAGGTGCACCCCGGAAACAGGTCGGCCTTCTTCCGAAAAATCTCTGCCCGGGTCAGCACAACCCTCTCCCCGCCGGTAAATTGCTTCAGCCGCCGCCTGACTTCGGCCTCGGCGAGGGGCGGTTTGTCCACGTTGGTGACCGACAGCTCGAAGGCCACGTCGGCGCCCAGGATTTCGGCGGCGGTGCGAGCCAACTCCCGATGGCCCCGGTGCAACGGCCCGAAGGACCCCGACAGCACGGCCGCGGGAGCTGCTCCGTCAACGGTTATCCGGCCGTCGGGTTCCAGGGTCACGGTATCGGCTTCGCCGGACAGCAGACGCTTCAGGGGATCGGGGTGGCCCGCGTGGCGGTGGGTGAGGTCGTCGGCGTCGCTCAAGCCCGGGAGGCCCGATTCGACCCCGCAGGCCTCCGCCAGAGCGTGGATCAGCAGTTGGCTCACCAGTTCTTCCTCGCCGGTCCGGTCCCGGTGGCTCTTGGCCAGGCGGAGGTTGTAGGAAGCCGCTCCGGATTCGTCCCAGGTGGCGATATAGCAGCGGTGGGCGCCCCGTTTCGGCCGGTCGGTGGCGATGGTGGCGGTGCAGGCCAGGCCAATAACCGGAGGATCACCTTCCCTGAGGCGCATCCCACGCCGGAAGGCGGCTCGGGCCATGGCTCGGGCGGCTTCCGGGGACACGAATTGGTCCGGCTCACCCCCGAGAAGGTCGATCATCGAAAGCCGCCCGTAGGGCACCACCACCTCCAGGACGGTGCGGGATGCTCCGGCAACGCCCAAGAGCCAGGCAACCGCCTGGCTGCCCGCGCCGGAGACGGCTAGTACCGCCTGCCCCGGCGAATCATGGATCCTGCGGATCACGTCTTCGACGGCACTCATCTCCGAACGTGCTCCGATGGCCGGAGCGCCGGGCCGGCGATTGAGCCGGAGGCTGGCGGGCGCACGGAGAGTAAGGGTCGAACTGGGCGTGGTTTCGCGGCAATCAATGGGGCTGGCCGCCCGGCTGCCAGGGGGTGTAATCAATCTCGCCCATCCGGGACATGGAGTGCTGCATCTCTTTGCCAATCTTCAGCATCCAGGCCGCCATCACCTGAGGAGGCAACCGGCGGGCCGCGTCTCGCCACCATAGGGGCTCGCCCTCGGTGACGGTGTCGCCCTCGATCACCTCACCCAGGAAACAGGTCATGTCGCCGGCGTCCATGGCGTTGACCACCCGGCAGTCCAGATACCCCCAGCAGTCCTGGAGGACCGGGCTGCCCGATGATTTCAGATCGTACGCCACCTTGGATAGCTTGTCCTGGTCCCGGCCCGATACCAGACCAAATCCGGTGATCAGATCGAGTTGGTCCTGGCGGAGAAAGTTCACCGCGAAGGCCCCGCTGCCGCAGATCAGGCCGTGGCTGTAGTTCCGTTTGTATATCTGCACGATCACCCGGGGCATGCTGGGCACGATGGACGCGGCGCCGATGGCCACCGCGATCTGGCCGTTGGGTTTCCCCTGCCACTGGCTGGTCACCACGGCAATGGGAGACCACAGGTGGCCCATCAGGCGTGTAATGCGGCTATGGTCCATGGGATGCCTTCACGGTTTCCGTCTCTGTAGCGCCGCTGGAGCGCTCCTTCCCTGCCACGCTCCCGGCCTTGCTTCTCCGGAGTTTAACACCGCCGGTGGCGGAGGGTCTACCGCCCACTCGGTGCCTGTCCGTTCCTGCCCGGGTACCGCTTCCGGGGGTAAGCGGGCACGGAATCTACTGGGGGCATTCCAAGGGAAGGCCGTGCGCCTCGGCAGAATCAAGTGGGCGAGTAGGACCGCTGGTGAGTGAATGTTAGTCAAGTGTCTCGAAGATGGATTGATACCTGTTCTGTCATCCCGGCGATGGCTGGGACCCAGCCTCGGCTTCTCTGGTTTCCGGCTTTCGCCGGAATGACGACGGTAGGAAACGGCGTCCCACCCGTCGTTCCGGCGCAGGCCGGAACCCAGGAAGGCAGGCTCTCATGCGGCTCTCGCCCCAGTGGCGGATGATGCGCCTGGATTCCAGCTTTCGCCGGAACGACGAACTTAAGAGGGAAAGCCGCACAATTTCGCCGTGGCGCCGGCCCTTGCTGGCCAGGTAGCTTCGTGGATGACGGCAGGCCCGAGCTACCAGTCCGGTGAATGGTCCTCGGAAGTGTTGTTGGTGAGCCGGCGTTGTTGGCTGCCATCGGCGTTCATCACGAAGATTTCCCCGGCGCCGTACAGATGGGACACGAACGCGATCCCTTTGCCGTCCGGAGACCAGACCGGGGTCAGGTCGTCCGCCCCGTTGCTGGTCAGGCGGCGCTGTTTGGACCCATCGCTCGGCATGGAATATATCTCGGCGTTGCCGTCCTGGTAAGAGACGAAAGCGATGGTTTTGCCGTCGGGAGACCAGACCGGCGAGACATCGTTCTCCTGGTGCGAGGTCAAACGTTCCACTTCGGGTTGGTCTTGCCAGGAGCCGTTCTTCGGTTTGCGGGCGATCCAGATATCGGCCGACCCGTCAACGGTCCGCATGAAAGCGATCTCCCGGCCGTTGGCCGACCAGGCGGGGTCCGAGTCCTCCTCGAAGGTCAGGTGAACCAGGTTCACTCCATCTGGGTTGCGCAGCCACAGCCCCTTCTCCGGGTCGTCCGGTTTCCGGAAGAAGACCAGCCACTGGCCGTCGGGCGACCAGTCTCCCAGACGGTCTTCGGCGGTGTTCGACGTTACCCGGGTCAGATTGCCGCCCTCGGAGTTCATCAGGTAGACTTCCGGGTTGTCATCCCGTTGGGAGACGAAGGCGAGCCGGTCGCCGCTCGGGGACCAACGTGGGGAGCGCTCATCGCCGACGCTATGGGTCAGCCGGGTGAGGGTCTCCCCTTCCCGGTCCACCAGGTTGACTTCCAAATCACCGGCCTGGTCGGACAGATAGACGATGTTCTTGCCGTCGGGAGACCAACGCGGACCGAAGTCGCGGCCCCGGTTGTCGGTCAGCGGGGTACTCTCGCCCGACTCGGCGTCCAGTGAGTAGATCTCCTCGTCACCGTCCACCACGGAGACGAAAACGATCATGCTGCCGGAGGACGACCCACAGGCGGAAACGGCCAAGGCCGCAACCAAAGCCAGAAGCAATATCAACTTCCGCACGCTGCTAAATCCGTCCATCACACACCCCTGGAGTGGCTAACGCGGGTCGCGGCGGGCGCTCTTCGCGGGGCCCTGTTCATTCCCGGCCGCTTAAGTTGATTATAGCCAAAAGCCTTCCAATTCATCCCCTTCGTTTCGACCGGGTTTGAATCAGAATCCCTTAACCGCTCTCCCCCTATTGTAAACGAGCCGGCGGAGGAATTACCGCCGGTTCGGGCCAATCCTGTTGAAAAGAGACGGGGCCGGCAGTCCCGTATTGGTGACGGCTATCGCGAAACCCAAGGTTAGATCGCCGTTGGGGGAGCCCGCCGGGCCGGGGCAATTGAGAGTCCCGGCGTCAAAGACGTGTATACCTTTACGGCGGAGGCCGGACAGGTGGTGTTCTTCGATTTGCAGGACGTGTCGGGGCTGAGTGGTGTTGACTGGAAAGCCGTGGACCAGGACGGGACGGTGATCTTTGAAACCTGCATGAGGTGCGGGAGCCCGGGTGACCGGTTGTTGGAACGGGGCGGGGCCTACACCATTACGGTTGGGGAGAGCGGATCGGATGCCACCGGCAGCTACCGGCTCCAGGTGTGGGACGGGGCATCCCCGGCGAGTTCCCCCTAGCCGCCGGCGACGTTGCGGGCGGTGAAGATCCGGGCCGTGTACGGCTCTCTCCCGGAAGCGTCCACCGGGGATAGGCGCTGGCAGCGAGTGCGGATGTCGGCCCGGCTTGACAAGGGAGGCGCGCTTGATTAGCATCACAACGTTCCTCAGTCAATCCTGCCCCTGACACACCCCGGCGGAGCCATATCAGCAGGGCTGTTTGACGAAATGCGGCGCAGGAGGTGTCTCATGCAAGCGTTAGTCGGAGCCAACCTCATTGATGGAACCGGAGGGCCGGTGGTCAACGACGCCACGGTGCTCATCGATGGTGAACGCATCAAAGCTGTCGGGCCGCGAGGGGCCGTGATCCTGCCTCCGAACACCGGCGTCGTGGACCTATCCGGGCTGACCCTGCTGCCCGGCCTCATCGACTGTCACGACCACCTGGCCTCCCGGAACTACGACTTGGCCAGCCGCTGGGGCCTCAGCGAGCCGGCCTCCCTGCGGCATCTGCGGGTAGCCAAGACCCTGGAGCAGACCCTGGCCTCCGGATACACCTGCGTGCGCGATGCCGCCTGGCTGGACGCCGGCTTCAAGCAGGCGGTGGAAGAGGGGCTGTATCCGGGGCCCCGGCTGGTCCTTTCTGTGGTAATAATCTCCCCCACCGGCGGCCTCGGCGATCACATTTGCCCCGCGGGTCACCGCCGCCCCTTCCATACCGATCCCCTGCTGCCCTCCGGCGTTGCCGACGGCGTGGACGCGGTTCGGGCCAAGGTGAGGGAGATGGTCCGCGTGGGGGCCGACGTTATCAAGTTCGGGACCACCGGCGGGGCCAGCTCCCGGCAGGGCCACGGCCCCAGGGACATCGCCTTCGGGCCGGATGAGGTCAAAGCCCTGGTGGATGAAGCCGCCGCCCTGGGCCGCAAGACCATGTGCCACGCCCTAGCGGGGCCCGGGCTGCGCATGGCTGTCGAGGCCGGCGCCGGGTCGATCGACCACGGGTGTTACCTGGCGGAGGAGCCGGACCTGCTCAAGATGATGGCGGACAAGGGTATCTTCTTCGTGCCCACCCTTGAAGTGTACGAGTTTCACTCCACGGTCAGCGCGCCCCACGTCCAGGAGCGGGCCAAAGCCCTGTTGCAGATTCACCGGGAGAGCATTCAGCAGGCGCTGGCCGCCGGGGTCAAGGTGGTGGCCGGCACCGACGCCGGCGGGTACGTCCACGGCGATAACGCCCACGAAATCCAGCTCCTGGTGGATCGGGGGCTGTCGCCCATGCAGGGCATCCAGGCCGCCACCGGCTGGGCCGCTGAGTGCGTGGGACTGGAGAAAGAGATCGGCACCCTGGAGGCGGGCAAGCTGGCCGACCTTTTGGTGGTCGACGGGGACCCGTTACGGGACGTCGGAGTGCTGCGTGACCATAGTCGCATCAAGCTGGTGATGAAAGGTGGCGAGGCATTCGTTAACCGGTTGCCTTCTTCGGTGCCCGAGCCGGTGGGCGGGTAGCTCTGGTATACTGTCAGCCGCCGTCAACCCGGTATCCTGTTGCCGGCGGCTGAGTGTACCAACAAATGCGCTTTCACATCCTCACCCTCTTCACTGAAGCTTTCGAGGGGCCTTTCCAGCACAGCATGCTTGGCCTGGCGTGCCGGCGGGGCCTGATCTCCATCCAAATCACCGACATCCGTTCCTACACCCACGACGCCCACGGCACCGCCGACGACTACCAGTTCGGTGGAGGCCACGGCATGGTCCTCAAGCCGGAGCCCGTCTTCGAGGCGGTGGAAGACGTTCTGAAGAGGTATCCACCGGAGGAGCAGGGAACCATTCCGTTAGTCTTGCTCACGCCCCAGGGCGAGACGTTCAACCAGAAGATGGCGCAAGAATTGGCCCTGGCCCCGGCCCTG
>JASMCQ010000048.1 GCA_030753265.1 Dehalococcoidia bacterium | reverse complement strand
ACAGCGCAGAAAGGAGGTGAAGGCTCAAACGATCGATAGGCGAAGACTTCATAACCGGACCCTCAGGCAGCTCACCCAAGCTCTTCCACACCTCTGATCTCTCGGGTCCCAAACTGTCCCATTTGTGCTGGTTGCCAACATCCGGCGAGAACGAAACAGGGCCACGCGCCCAAGCTTCAACTTTCGTCGGGTTTGGCAAGGCCGTTCCTGAGCGCCCCTGTCTGGTGATGGCCCTCGTCGAGCCTGTTGCGCAGGGGCCCCCAGAGCCCATCCGATGACCGGCCGCTATGGCTCGACACCTCAACACCAACGGGGGGAACTCCGTTCATCCTTGGCTTGTCGAAGGACCAAGACTGGGCCGGGAAAGGTCCCGGAAACCACCCTCTCCGCCGCGAGCTTGTGGGAATAACTGGGGCAGACCCCCTGGGCATCGCGGGGTTACCGCGATTAATCCCCGAGGCCCTGGCGCCGATCACATGGGGACGGTCCAGGGGATGTAGGGCCGCCAGTCTTCCAGGATCGAGCGGTTTTGCAGAATGAGGTAGGGATTCGGGTCCGGCACCCGTGGCGCTTTCACCAACCGCATGCCGGCCTCGACCGGCGTGCGGCCCGCCTTGCGCAGGTTGCACGTGGAGCAGGCGGCCACCACGTTCTCCCAGGTGTGTGACCCATGCTGCCGCCGGGGTATCACGTGGTCCAGGGTCAACTCACGGTTCTTGCTTCCGCAGTACTGGCAGGTATTCCGGTCCCGGAGGAATACCTCTTTCTTGGATAGCTTGCGGGGCAGGAAGGCCCTCTTGATGAGGTACACCAGGCGGATGATTGAGGGAACATCGAACGCGGTAGTGACGGTGAAAATCTGCCCTCGGTGGTTCTCCAGCTGCTCCGCCTTGCCCTTACCGAGCATGATGATGGCCCGCCGCACGGTGCAGATGTTGATGGGCACGTAGTTGAGGTTGAGCACCAGGACCGGGGCTCGAATCAGTCCACCGCGCCCGGCTGACGGCTCCTCGCCTCCGGCGGCCGGCGCCGGCGCGTTCGCCTCGGGCTGGTTGGCCTGTACCTTATCGACCAATGGCTCCGATACCTCGATCCGGCTGACGCGGAATACCTGGTCCGTCCCGGCACCACCGCCCAACGCCGAACTTCAGTGCTGCACCAAGAATCACCCTCACCACGGCCCG
This sequence comes from Dehalococcoidia bacterium, assembly GCA_030753265.1. The sequence continues at coordinate 13,022 of JASMCQ010000048.1, read as the reverse complement.
GTCCGGAGGCTCGGGTGATCCTCAGGGGCTCGGCCCTCACCCGGCTTGTCCGCGCCTTTCCGCCGTGCTCCGGACCGCGTTTGGGATCGGGCCGGACGCCGCCGGTGGGGCAATCAATCGGTTAGTTCTTTGACCTTATCGTCCCAGTCGCCGGGGATCAGTTTGACGCCCCGGAGCACAACGTCGAAGTTATCCGCCATGACCGCAGCCAAGGTGGACTCGTCGATGTCGACGTCGATTCTGTCGGTGTACTTCTGGGTCGCCGCCAATACGCCGGCGAGCAACACGAACCCGACGATGACGGCCGCCACTACCCCCGCCAGGCGGTTGGCCATCCCGGCGAGCGGGATGAAACGCATCACCATCCGGAGCCAGAAACTGGCGATGGTACCGATAATGAACAGGCCAATGAAGACCAGGATGAAGCCGCCGATCGCCTGGTGGTTCTCATTGTCGGTGAACAGAGAGAAGACGTTGCCCACGCTCTCGGCAATACGGCTGGAGATGGCCAGCCCGAAGATTACCACCAGCAGAGGAATCACAATCCGGACCAAGCCGGCCGAAAAGCCCCAGAGGGCGGTCCCTCCCCAGACACCCAGAACCGCGAGGTCTAGCCAATTCATCGCTTTCTCCCCCAACTGTAGCCGAGTTGTGGCGCTCCAAGCGAAACCGCACGTACAGCCAGCGATGGATTTGAGGCGGCCCGATCGGGCCCGCTCCCAGGGAGTTTAACACAGAAGAAGCGCGTACCGCAGGCCGGCTAGATGTTGGTATCCAACCGTTTCCGCAGGGCGATCAGCCCCAGCAGCGACATGCTCCCGAAGAGGTAGCCGCCAACCACATCGCTGGGCCAGTGGACCCCCAGGTAGACGCGGGAAGCCCCGATGGCCAGGATGACCAGGGCGATGCTGATTTGCAACCAGCGGCGCAGCAGCGGCGAGGCAACCAACTGCTCCGCCAGGAAGATCAAGATTCCGCCGACCAGGATCGCGTAGACGGAATGGCCGCTGGGGAAGCTCAGCCCATGGGGCGCCGCGCCGACCAAAAGGTAATCGGGCCGGGGACGCTCAACAATCACCTTCAAGCCATTGCCGGCAACTATCGGCACCAGGCTAAGTATGACGATCAGGGCGTCTGTCCGGTGGCGGAGAACGAAGAGAGACCCGCTAACCGCCAGTATCAAGGTAATGGAAACGGGCACCAGCCCCAAGCTCGACACGGCCAGGGCCACTTGGTCAAGCCATCCAGCCTGAAGGCCCTGCACTTCCATCAACGCACGTTCGTCGCCGGGGAAGGTGGGGTAGGCCCAGGCCAGGGGGAATAAGGCCATGGTGACCAGGAGAGCGCTCCACAGTCCGCCCGATTTCCAAGATACTCTTAAGTTCATCAAATCCTATATCCCAATATACTTCCTCCACACGACATACGCCACCCGAACTACTCTAGATTCAACTGTATAATCACCGGCAACTAAAAGCAAGGTTCGCCAGGCCCCCGGTCGATGCTATAATGCGTTTTCAGAGTCCTGATCCGAGGAGCAGACTGTCCGGAGTGGTTAGCGTTATCGCCATAGATGGGCCGGTAGCCGCCGGGAAGACGGTGGTGGGCCGGGCCTTGGCTCAGAGGCTGGATTTCCGGTACCTGGACACCGGCGTGATGTATCGGGCCATAGCCTGGCTGGCCCTCCGGGATGGCCTGCCCATCGAAGATGAAATGGCCCTGGGTAAGTTGGCGGAAACCCACCCGGTCCGCCTGAAAGGCCAACAGAGCGATCAGGTGCTGGTCGGCGAGCACCAGGTGGGCGAGGAGTTGCGCGGCTCCCTGGTCAGCCAGACGGTCTCCCTGGTTGCCCGGATACCGGCGGTTCGGCGGGCCCTGGTGCAACAGCAGCGGGTGTTGGCCGAGGAAGGAGACATCGTGGTAGTCGGACGAGACATCGGCACCGTGGTCCTGCCTGACGCCGGTCTAAAGGTTTTCCTTTCGGCTTCCCCCGAGCACCGGGCCCGGCGCCGGTGGCGGGAAACCCAGGGCCAGAGCCAGGCCCCGGAGTTCCAACAGGTACTGGCGGAAACCAAGGCCAGGGACGAAATCGACTCTAGCCGGGCCGATTCTCCCCTGATGCCGGCGCTGGACGCTTTCTTGCTCGACACCGATGAGCTGAGTGTCGATCAGGTCGTGGAGCGGATTCTGAGCCGGATTCGGGAGCTGACCGCGGCCGGGGAAAGATGAAACTGCTGTTCCGGCTAGGCCGTGGGTTGGCACGGTTCAGCTTCAACAAGCTGGGCCGGGTTGAGGTGATCGGGCGCGAGAACGTGCCGCCCGACGGTCCCTTGATCGTGGTGGCCAACCACCTGTCATTCAGCGACCCTCCCCTGTTGGTGTGCGGCATCGACCGGCCGGTCTACTTCATCGCCAAGCGGGAGCTGTTCTCCAACCCGGTCAGCGGGTTTCTCATGAGAGGATTCCATGTCTCTCCCTTCGACCGTTCCAGTTCTCGGGTCGAAGCGCTGCGGCTGATGCTCCGGATGCTGGCCCAGAACCGGGTCGTGGTTGTTTTTCCCGAGGGCCACCGCAGCCCCGACCACACCATGAAAGAGGGTATGCTTGGAGTCGCCTATCTGGCGCTGAAGTCTCGGGCGACGATACTGCCCGTGGGCCTGTCCGGCACCGAGAAGATCTCCGCATGGCGAATGACGGTCCCGCTCTGCCGCATGCGCATCAACATTGGCCGGCCCTTCACCCCTCCGGTCCTGGAAGGTGCGTCCCGCCAGGATGCGACCCAAAGCGCGCTGGACTTGATAATGAACCGAATTGCCGCCTTGCTCCCAGAGAAGTACCGGGGCGTTTACGCCACCACCGCGGACCAGGGCGCCTGGATGGCAGCCGAGGTCGCAAGCCAGGCGAGCGAAGCAGGCCACGGCACACTTGCACCCTGAACCATGATTCCTCGTGGTGAGGAGAGCCCGGCGAGCCGGGGCCAAAGCAAAGGAGCGGCGGCGAAGAGCTTTTGGAAATACTTGATGCCCGGCCTGGAACTGGCCGGTAATCAAATGTAGAATCAGTCGAGTGGGCGGCTTCGAGCCCGAAAAGCTCACCGGCACGAAGGCAATACTGATTGGGAGAAGCACAATGCAGCAAGCGTCCAAATTCGGCATCTATTTGAACTCCAAGGAAAACCAGGTGGTCCGCATCAACTCTCCTTACTGGCTACCGGAGGAGCCCGATTGGGTCTTCCTGACACCCGAGGTCAACTCGACGCTGCTGAACATCCGGGAGCTGGCCAAGGAACAGGGACTGACCTCCGACTCCGACTCCCTCAAATGGGGCACCATCCCCCTGCGTGACTGACCTCCCTGGCCGCGTTGACATCGATACCCGGAGGCCCTGCGTTGTGCACCTCCTTCGCGTGTTCCCACGCGCCTGCGTTGTTATGAGGGAATGACTTGACGACTCCGTTGGAAGCCGGCCCGGTGGTTAACGCCGCGGTTCGGAAGCGGCTGGAGCGGCTGGAGGACGGGCTTTCCCCCTACGCCTGCCGCTCTACCAGGTCTCTGGGCCGGGAACGGCCGGAGCCGGCCTGCCCATTGCGTACCGAGTTCCAGCGGGACCGGGACCGTATCATTCACACCAAGGCTTTCCGGCGTCTCAAGCACAAGACCCAGGTGTTCATCGCCCCCACCGGCGACCACTACGTGACGCGGCTCACCCACACCCTGGAGGTGGCCCAGATTGCTCGGACCATCGCCCGCGCCCTCAACCTCAACGAGGACCTGGTGGAGGCCATGGCTCAGGGCCACGACCTTGGGCACACTCCCTTCGGCCACGTGGGCGAAGCGTCTCTGGACCAGCTCTGCGAGTCGGGGTTTTCCCACAGTGCCCAGAGCCTTCGCATCGTGGAGCGGTTGGAGAAGGACGGTCGGGGGTTGAACCTGACCTGGGAGGTGCGGCAGGGCATCCTTTCCCACTCCAAGCCCCGCGGGGATTTCCTGGCGGCCGGGGTGGCGGAATCGATGACCCTGGAAGCGCAGGTGCTCCGGTTGGCCGATTCGGTGGCCTATCTGAACCACGATATCGCCGACGCCATCCGGGCCGGCGTACTGAAGGTGTCCGACCTGCCGGCGGAGGTGAACCGGACGCTGGGCACGGCCCACTCCCAGCGCATCAACTCGCTGGTGACGGATATCGTCGAAGCTTCCTGGGCCGCGTCCGGAGAGGACGGAGGGCCGCCAGGGGAGACGCCGGTCATCACCATGAGCGACCCGGTCCGGCAGGCCATGGTCCAGCTCCGGGAGTACATGTTCGAGCAGTTGTATCTGCCCCTGGGCGAGAGCGAGGAGTCGGAGGTGGCTCGGGACATGGTCCGCCTGCTGTACGGCCACTTCGTGCTGAACCCGGAGGAGGTCCCACCCCCCTACTTCGGCCAAGGAACCACCCCCCAGCAAGCCTCTGTCGACTACCTGGCCGGAATGACAGACCACTACGCCATTCGCCTGGCGGAACGGCTCCAGCCGGGCATCAGCCGGGGCGTCTTCTCCGGGGTGATCCTGGTCTAGAGGTTCGGAACGCTCGGGGGTTCCCCTCCTCAGGACGCCGACTGCCTCTCTACCGACCCGTCAACAACCTACCAACCGCTACATCGGCAAACCTTGCGCCGGCATAACCCTTCTGTCCCCCTTTCGCAAAGGGGGATACAGGGGGATTTCCCCGCTTCTCACCACCGGCCCAGGCACGCAAAAAAACCACCTCCCCCCAATTGAGAGGGAAGGTGGCGCGCCCCGGCTTCTCCGGGACGGTCGTCGAACTCCAGGCGGTTTATTGGCTGGGCGGCGGGGCCGGGGCGGGGTTGTAAAGCTCGTGGCCCAGGGTGACCGGGACCACCCGGGCCAGCTCCTCCACCGTCCACTTGCCTTCCTTGGTGATGGTCTTCACCACCTCCGGCTCGTTTTGCAGGGACACCAGCCCCTCGTTGACGTAGAAGACGCGGCCGTTCACGTGGGCCGCCTCGTCGGAGGCCAGCCACACCACCATCGGGGCCACGTCCTCCGGTTCGCCGCGGAGAACGCCGCCGGCCTCGCTGATGCCCCGGGCCGCCCGGAGGGCCCGGGCCTCATCGGGCACGCTGGTCGTCATCCGGGTGGCGGCGCTGGGAGAGACGGCGTTGGCGGTGATCCCATACTTCCCCAGGTCCCGGGCCACTACCCTGGTGAAGCCGGCGATGCCATCCTTGGCGGCGCCATAGTTGGCCTGGCCCGAGTTGCCCCACAGGCCGGAGGTTGAGCTGAAGGTGATGATCCGCCCGGAGCGCTGTTGCCGGAACAGAATGGAAGCGTGCTTGACAATGCTGAAGGTCCCCTTCAAATGGACGGCGATAACGTCGTCCCACTCCTGTTCGCCCATGTTGAAGATCATCCGGTCTCGCAGGATTCCGGCGACGGTGACCACGATATCGAGCTTGCCGAAGTTGTCGATGGCCGTCTGGACGATCTTCTCACCGCCCGACATGGTGGCGACCGACTCGGTGCAGGCGACGGCTGTCCCACCCGCCTCACGGATCGCCGCCACCACTTGCTCGGCTACCGACTGGTCCTGGCCGCTGCCGTCCACGTTCACTCCCGCGTCGGCCACCACCACCTTGGCGCCTTGAGCTGCCATCAGCATAGCCACGCCACGGCCGATTCCCCGGCCGGAGCCGGTTACAATCGCTACTTTGTCTTTAACTAGATTTTCCATTGAAGACCCCCTGCCGCGAACAATCTTATTGCTGGGCCGGCGCCGGCGCCGGGTTGTAGATGCCTTTGGTTAGGACGTCCCGAGCCTGCGGGGCCAGATCATCCAGATTCCAATGGCCGCTGGCCTCGTAGATGGACCGCTCCGACCTGGGCTGCGACATCAAGGACACGCTGTTACCGTAGACCAGGAAGGTCTGGGCGTTGATGTTTTGGGCATGGTCGCTCGCCAGGAAACAGACGAAAGGGGAGATCCCGTCAGGATCCAGGTGCTGCAACTCACCTTTTACGTCCAGGCTGGCGACACCGCCCCGGGCGCGCATTTCCGCCGCGCTGTCCGGGATGTTGCCGATCATCCGGGTGTAAGCTCTGGGGGCGATGGAGTTGCACGTCACACCGTAGCGCCCCAGGTCCCGGGCCACGACCTTGGTAAAGCCGGCGATGCCGGACTTGGCCGCGCCGTAGTTGGCCTGGCCCGAGTTGCCCACCAGGCCCGACTGGGAACTGAAGGTTATGATCCGCCCGGAGCGTTGCTGGCGGAACAGAATGGAGGCGTTCTTCACCACGGAGAAGGTGCCCTTCAAGTGGACGGCGATAACGTCGTCCCACTCCTGTTCGCTCATGTTAAAGATCATCCGGTCCCGAAGAATACCGGCGCAGGTGACCACGATATCCAGCTTGCCGTAGGTGTCGACGGCGGTCTGGACGATCTTCTCTCCACCGGACATGGTGGCCACCGACTCGGTGCAAGCAACGGCGGTCCCTCCCGCCGCCTGTATCTCGGCGGCCACCACCTCGGCAATCGATTGGTCGAAGCCGCTGCCGTCCACGTTCACACCGGGGTCGACCACCACCACCTTGGCGCCCTCTTCGGCCATCAGCTTGGCCACGCCCCGGCCGATACCCCGGCCGGCGCCGGTGACGATGGCTACCTTGTCTTTCAATTCGTCAACCATAGCCCCTCCTTCAACTTAGAAGTGTCACCAGTGGCTGCCGGCCAATTTGGGTTGCGCCGGCTGCTCGGTGGCGGCCATTCCTGGAACCTGGACATTTCACGTGCGCATTTCAAGTCTGTATCGGGCTGAACCAGGCTGTCAAGAGCTGTTTCGCCCAACTGCTTCCTCGTTGCCCTCGGGCGGCATGGAGGTCTCATCCATCGGCAAGCCGGCCCAAATCATGCGGAGCTTCAGGATAGGCACGTCGAACCAGACCGGCGAGGATCTATTCAGAGCCTATCCAATAACCGGCCGCTACATTTCGACAGGTCCGACTTCGTCGAGACTCCCGGCCCCGGCATGTCGGGGTCGAAGCTCACCCGAACGGGAAAAATCCGTCCGCCCTGAGCTTATCGAAGGACCAACAGCAGCCTCCTATGGAACCGCTGGATAGCCTCTGGGAGCCCTGGGTCAGGCCGGAGACTTCCGGGAGGGCAGGGCCACCGTCGCCGAGCCGGGGGTGGTCTTTTGGGCCTCCTGGTTTTCCAGCCAGATGTTGCAGTCCACCAGGTGCTGCCCGTCTTGCTCGTACTTCTTGGTCACGCTCCCCTTGGCGGAGATGGGACTGCCCGGCTGGTCCATCCCGCGGTACTGGCAGGATAGCCGCTTCAAGACCCCTTGCGGTCCCATCCAGGTGGTCGCGAACTCGCCCAAGAACGCGTTCTTCAAGGCGCCGTGGATGATCACCCCGTCGAGGCCGGTGCCCTGGGCAAAATCCTTGTCGTAGTGGATCTCGTAAAAGTCCCCGGAGGAGCCCGCGTACTGCACCAGTTGGCGGGTGGTGGGATTCTTCACCAGGGGCGGCATTTCCGTCCCCTCGCTTACGTCTTCCCAATATACTTGTTCGGCCATGGGATACCCCTCAGTAGCGGATTGAGGTAGCGGTCTGGGTAGCGGCCACCTGATCGAACTGGTTGCGGTAGGTAATCACCACAGTGGTGATCAGCATAGGGCCCAGGCGGCCGGCGCGCTCGGTGATGTTGGAGACGTGGGCCACCGCGGTGATTCGGTCGCCGGGGCGGACCGGTTCGAAATACTCCCAGTCACTGCCCCCGTCCAGGGCCCGCTCGAAGGGAATATCGAAGGGTAGGTCCGGACGTCCGGCTTTCGCGGAACGCAGGAAGGTCGGCGGCGCGATCAGACCGCCGTACTGGCTCTGGCGGGCCACCTCCTCGTCGTTGAACAGGGGGTTGGCGTCCCCAATGGCCTCGGCGAACCTGATTATAGCCCCTTTTTCGATATCGATGGTCACGGGGGGACTCTCGACGCCGATGGCTTGCTGTCGCATTTCTTCGGTCAGGAAAGGTGCTGGCGTAGTCACGGAATACCTCCCTTTCTCTATGCAGGCCAAAGTCTACAGCCAGCGGTTAATGGTGTCAAGAAGTCGCCCGGCGAGGGAGGGTTCGGGCTCTGCCGGTTCTCCAAGATTGCCCAGTTGTCCGCCGTGCCATCAGGTGTCCAGGAGGTGTCCGCCCTTGGGCCGCAGGCGCAAATCGGGCCGCCATCAGCCGGTTGGACGCGCCGCTCCTTTCAAGGTATTATTGGGGCACTTTGCCGGGGCCGGGGAGAAGGCACGGGCCGGGACCACCGGCGCCGCCATACCCACCGGCTGGAGACCCTCGCGCCGGACAGCGGGGAGGCCCCCGGCAAAGGCTGGCCAGCAATGGAGAGGTGGTTCATGAAGTACGGCTTTTACACGCCCAATGCCGGGGTCACCGGGGGGCGGCCCGACTCCCTCGCGGCGATAGCCCGGCAAGGCGACCAGCTAGGCTTCGATTACATGGTCTTCCCTGACCACGTGGTCCAGCCCAAGAACATCTCCTCCCCATACCCCTACACCGTCAAGGGCGACTTCGCGGGCGGCGAGGAGGGCGGTGGTGAGTGGATGGAACAGCTCACCACCCTGGGGTTCCTGGCCGCGGTCACCGAGCGGATCCAACTGGTGACCAGCGTCATGATCGTCCCGCACCGGCCCGCGCTGCTCACCGCCAAGATGCTGGCCACGATCGACGTGCTCTCCAAGGGGAGGCTCATCGTGGGCGTCGGCGTCGGCTGGATGGAAGAAGAGTTCCTGGCCCTGGACGCGCCGCCCTTCGCCAAACGAGGCGCGGTGACCAATGAGTACCTGAGGGCCTTCAAGGAACTCTGGACCAACGACTACCCCACCTTCGATGGCGAGTTTGTCCGGTTTTCCAACCTAACGTTCCTGCCCAAGCCGGTGCGCAAACCCCATCCACCCATCTGGGTCGGCGGCCAGAGCCGGCCGGCGATCCGGCGAGCGGCGCAACTGGGCGACGCCTGGCACCCGGTGGGGGCGACTCCGGCGACGCCCCTGGAGCCGGAGCAACTGGCCAGGGACATCGCCACCCTCCACGGGTACGCCGAAAAGGCAGGGCGTGACCCCGCCGAGATCGAGGTGGCCATGAAGGCGCCTATCAAGGACCCTGGAATCGCCGCGAGCGGGCCCCGCCGCCGTTTCTCCGGAACCGCGGACGACGTGCGCCGGGACATCGAGACCTACTCCGAATTGGGGGTCGGCCACCTGATATTCGACATCCGGAAGCCCGACTTGAGCCAGACGCTAAAGACCATGGAGTGGTTCGCCGAAACGATAATGGTTTAGCGCGCCGGACCGGCACATCGCCAGGAGACCCTCGCCCAGGCCGGCAAGGCGGACCCGACGAACGTTGGACAGCACTGGGAGGTGAATCATGAAGTACGGCTTCTACTCGCCCAATTCCGGGTCCACCGGGCGGCCCGACGCCCTGGCGACAATAGCCCGGCAAGGCGACCAGCTAGGTTTCGACTACATGGTCTTTTCCGACCACGTGGTCCAGCCCAGGGGCATCACCTCCCTGTATCCATACACCGTTAAGGGCGACTTTTCGGGCGAAAAAAGGGGCGGCGGAGAGGTGCTGGAGCAGCTCACCACCCTGGGTTTTCTGGCCGCGGTCACCGAGCGGATCCGGCTGGTGACCAGCGTCATGATCGTCCCGCACCGGCCCGCGATGCTCTGCGCCAAGATGCTGGCCACCGTGGACGTGCTCTCCAAGGGGAGGCTCATCGTGGGCGTGGGCGTGGGCTGGATGGAGGAGGAGTTCGTGGCCCTGGGCGCGCCGCCCTTCGCCAAGCGAGGCGCGGTGACCAATGAGTACCTGAGGGCCTTCATTGAACTCTGGACCAACGACAACCCCACCTTCGAAGGCGAGTTCGTCCGGTTTTCCAACCTGACGTTCCTACCCAAACCGGTGCAAAAACCCCATCCACCCATCTGGGTCGGCGGCCAGAGCCGCCCGGCGATCCGGCGGGCGGCGCAACTGGGCAACGCCTGGCACCCGGTGGGGGCGACTCCGGCGACGCCGCTGGAGCCGGAGCAACTGGTCAAGGATATGGCCACCCTCCGCATGTTCGCCGAAAAGGCGGGCCGCGACCCCGCTGAAATCGAGGTGGCCATGAAGGCGCCTATCTATGACCCGGATGTCACCTCCACCGGTGGCCGCCGCCGTTTTTCCGGGACCGCGGACGACGTGCGCCGGGACATCGAGACCTACTCCGAATTGGGGGTCGGCCACCTGATCTTCGACGTACGGAACCACGACTTGAGCAAGACGCTGAAGGCCATGGAATGGTTCGCTGAAGTGATAATGGCCTGACGGGCCAGACCGGCAAGCTGCTCTGAAGCTACCTCACCAGAGGGCCGTAAAGCCACCAGCGGATTCCGAGGAGGCATCGTTTTGGCTACGTTGGAAGAGCGATACGAGGAAGGCCAATCGATGCGCGCCCTGATGGCTGGGGGCGACCTCAGTCATTTCACGCTGCCGGGGATCGACCAACTGGCGCCGGACTTGAAGCGGATTATCGACGAAGCCCTCTTCGGTTCGATCTGGAGCCGCCCCGGGCTCGATGTCAAACACCGCTGCATCTGCACCATCTCGGCGTTGATGGCCATGGGGCAGCTACCCTTGTTGCGCCGGCACATCGAACGCTGCCTAAACCTGGGCTTGACCCCGGAGCAGGTCGTCGAGGTGTTCATTCAGTTGACCTTCTACGTCGGCGTGCCGGCGGTGGAGGCGGCGATGCGGATCACCAAGGAGGTCTTCGAGGTGCGCGGGATCCAGTTCACTCCCACCCGGGTGTACGACACCACCCAGACCGCCGAGGAGCTGCACCAAACGGGGGCCCAGACCTACGAAGAACACATGGGCGACCCTTTGGCCTACTACGCCGGCCATCCCACCGCCGAGGCCATGCAGCAGTTAGTCGTCGAGTACCACTGGGGGGCCATCTACACCCGCCCCCACCTGGATGCCAAAAGCCGGGCGATCTGCGCCCTCTCCGCCATGACCGTCCAGGGCCGTTATAACCGGCAGATTCGCCGTCGCATCGAGGGGGCGCTACGGGTCGGAGTCACGCCTACCGAGGTCCTGGAAGTGTTCGTCCAGACCATGTTGTACGGCGGGTATACCGGCGCCCGCACGGTCATGCAAATCGCGGGATCGGTGTTCACTGAACTCGGCATCTCCATGGAGGATGGGAGCTAGTGCTTGGTCAACCTATTGCTGATAGGTGTCATTCAGAGCGCAGCGAAGAATCTCGTTGTTACGCTGAGATTCTTCGCTACGCTCCTCAAAATGACATCCTGCCAAAACGAGGTATATTGACCACCAATCTCACCGGCCCTCTCCGGCCGGCAGGTAGACCAACCGGAGGCTGTTATGAAAGTAAGGCTGGATGACGGCGCCGAGCTGTTCTACAAGGTGGACGATTTCACCGATCCCTGGACCGCGCCGGAAACTGTGGTCCTGCACCACGGAATGGCCAAGAGCCACAAGCTGTGGTTCGCCTGGATTCCGATCATTGCCCGGTACTACCGGGTCGTGCGGCTGGACATGCGGGGCATGGGGCAGTCTTCGGTGCCCCCGCCGGATTACCCCTGGTCGCTGGACAACTTCGCCGACGATCTCCTGGGCTTTCTGGACAAGCTGGGGCTCGAAAAGGTGCACCTGATCGGCGAGACCGTCGGCGGCTCGATCTCGATGCGCTTCGCCACCCTGCACCAGGAGCGGCTGCGGTCGTTGACGGTCTGCACTTCTCCAACCAACTTCCTGGACGGCCACCACGAGGCGAGCGCAGAGCTGATCGACCGGGAGGGCGTGGCCGCCTGGGTGGAAAGCACCATCACCCGGCGGCTGGACCCGGACATCGTGGACCCGGCCTACATTCGATGGTACGCCTCCCAGATGGCGGCCACCCAGGCTCATGTGGTCAGCGGGTTCCAGCGGAGCGCCCCCGGCGGCGACCTGCGCCCCCTGCTGAATCAGGTGAAGACCCCTGTTCTGGTGCTGGCCGCGGCCAGCCTGCGGGAGGAGGTGCTGGGGGACTTCCGGGCCGCCTCCGACCTGTTCCCGAACGGGCGCCGGGTGGTGTTCCCCGGCGTTTCCGGGTTCATCCAGCACATCTTGCCGGTGCCCTGCGCCCGAGTGTGGCTGGAGTTCGTCCGGGGCCTGGCCCAGCAGTAGCCCGGCCCCCGAGGCCTACGCCATTTCCTCATCGACTCTCTGCCCTGGTAGACAATGACCGGTGGACCACCCGGAGGCTCCCATGAAGGTAAGATTGGATGACGGCGCCGAGCTGTTCTACAAGGTGGACGATTTCACCGATCCCTGGACCACGCCGGAAACGGTGGTCCTGCACCACGGAATGGCCAAGAATCACAAGCTGTGGTTCGCCTGGGTGCCCCTCATCGCCAGGCACTACCGGGTAGTACGGCTCGACATGCGGGGCATGGGGCAGTCCTCGGTGCCCCAACCGGGTTATCCCTGGTCGGTGGATAATTTTGCCAACGATCTCCTGGGCTTTCTGGACAAGCTGGGTCTGGACAAGATCCACCTGATCGGCGAGACCCTTGGCGGCTCCATCGCCATGCGCTTTGCCACCCTGCATCAGGAACGGCTGCGGTCACTGACCATTTGCACCGCTCCCGCCAGCTTCCTGGGGCCGCACCATGCGGTAAGCGCCGATTTGATCGACCGGGAGGGCATCACCGGCTGGGTAGAACGCTACATCACGCGCCGCCTCGACCCGGAAATGGTGGACCCTGGCCACATCCGATGGTATGCCGCGCAGATGGCGGCCACCCCGGCTCACCTGGTCCGCGACTTCAACCGAAACGCCACCGGTGTTGACCTCCGTCCCTTGCTGAAGGATGTAAAGACCCCTACTCTGGTGCTGGCTCCGGCCCGCCTGCGGGATGAGGTCTGGGGGGACTTTCGCGGAGCCGCCGAACTGTTCCCCAACGGAC
>JASMCQ010000047.1 GCA_030753265.1 Dehalococcoidia bacterium | reverse complement strand
GCACCAATATACCCAGACTAACAACGGGAAGGCGTACTCCTATTACAGGAAGAGCCTGACCATCAACGGAAAGAACAGAACCATCACTGCGGCCAATGCCAAGGAGTGGAGTAGGAAAGAATGAAGAAGCCGTCATTAAGACAGACAGCTAGGATACTGGGGATATCGGCCGCTTATCTGAGTCTTCTAACTAAGGGGAAAAGGGAGTGGCCTCAAAAACTAAAACAGCGGCATGACGAATTTGTAAACATTTTTGTAAACATTATCGATGGGAAAACAAAGGAAGCGGCCACGGGAAACACCGATATAGAGAGGGAAATTACTAGTGGTGGAGCTGGAGGGACTCGAACCCTCTACCTCTTCAATGCCATTGAAGCGCTCTCCCGGTTGAGCTACAGCCCCCCAAGAAACGGGGGCGTTACCGCCCCCGTACCAATATAACAACTACGGGGACGGCCCGCAACCGCTATCCCTGCCTATAGAACTTCACTACCCGCCGATTCCGGCCCCATGGGCCGGGCATCACCACGTAGAGGTCCTTATGGGAGTCGACCCAGATGCCATGGCAGGACCGGTTTTCCAGGGAACCCCACTGGGTCAGCCGCTCTCCTTCGAGGGTCATGATGCTTACCAGCCCGCCGTTGTGCTCCGGGATGTATGCCGTGTCTTCGTCGTCGACGTAGATCACGGCCGGGCCGATGAGTTCTGCGGGCCAGGTGGCCAGGTGTTCGCCGTCCTGGTTGAACACCTGGACCCGGTCGTTCTCCCGGTCGGCGACCAGCACGCGGCCCCGCCGGTCGATCCAAACACCGTGGGGAAGCATGAACTGCCCGTTCCCGGTGCCCGGCTGGCCCCAGGAAAGAAGGTGCCGGCCCTCGGGGGAGAACTTGTGGACCCGGGCGTTGGCGTAGCCGTCGGCGATGAATATCTCGCCGGCCGGGTTCAACGCGATGCCGGCGGGCATGTTGAAGGGCTCTCCGCCTCGCACCACGCTCTTGTGGGCGGTGCCGCTCAGGTCGTCGGGGGCGACTCCCGTATCGGAACGGTATCCCCTGGTCCCGATGGTCATGAGGGGTTGTCCGTCCCAGGTGAACTTGAACACCTGGTGATGGTTCCGGTCCACCAGCCAGACGTTGTCGTCCCGATCCAGCAAGATGGCGTGGGGGAAGGCGAAGAGGCCCGCCCCCCAGGAGGACAGGAAGTTCCCAAGGCGGTCGAAAATGACGATAGGGTGGTCCGGGTCCCGGTTGAAGCAGTAGACCCGGTCCTGGGAGTCCCCGGCCACAGCCGCCGCCGGCATGTCCCACCCGTCGGGCACATTGGCCCAGTCCTCGTCCATCCGGTAGGTATACTTGCCGCTGCCTACGGTCTTCGACGTGGTCATAGCTTACGTCCCCCTTCGCGGTATGGGATACCTCGGGAGCGCGGCTCTCATCGGCGATGATCCGGGCCGGCGCGCAGTTTGCTGGTGAGACTCTTGGCCAGCAACCGTTCTTGAACGGCTTGTCCGGTCAGCTCCCGGAGAGCATCGGAGGCGATCCACCGGGCGCTCCTGGAATCCATCCGCTGGATTTCCCGGGCGGTTTCGATGGCCTTCCGGTTCAGCGCCGGGTTTCTCTTGCCGATCTGCCTCAGCGCCCAGTTGACCCCTTTCCTGACGTAGTTTCGTTGGTCAGTGGATTCCCTTTTGATTATCGGCAGGAACCCTTCGAAAAGTTCGTCGCCCGCCGTCTCGTCGCCGACGGCCAGCCGCGCCATCACAACGAATCCGGCTCTTTTGACGAACTCCTCATCTCTGGCGCTCCATTCGACACATTTTCGGGGCGCGAGTTCCGCCCTGGCCAAAAACATGCAACAGCCGTCGCAAACATCCCAACTATCCAGGTCCTTGACCCATCTTTCCGCCTGCTCCTCGGTGAGCACCTTTGGGTCATCAACCATCGTGGCCAGCAGCCTGGTTTCACGGATACCGGCGTCCCAGAGCCGCTCCGCCAGACGGTGGCTCACTCCGATCTCCCTGGCAAGGCTTCGCATCTTGGGGAGCGTCACTCCCCAACTGCGGCCGGTGCGGATACCGTAGCCGGCCATACCCGCCAGGGACTCAGGGTCCGCCAGCGCCCTCAGCTTTTCGAGCACTTCCTCGTACTGCGCAGCTGTCACTCAGGCTTACTCCACGGTGAGGGCCGGATTCCCGTAACACCCCTTTCAGAAGGCTCCGAGGCCCGGCGTCTTCATCTGGACGCTGTACAAAGACGTGCCGGGCGTGGTGTACAAGGTGCGAAAGTCCGGCCCGCCGAAAGCAACGTTGCGCGGAACTTCCGGTCCTCGAATCACGCCGAGGTGGTTGCCTGCTGAGTCGAAGACCCAGATACCGCCGGAGCCGGTGCAGAAAACCCGGCCTTCGGTATCCACTTTCATGCCGTCGGGGACGCCTTCCTCCGCCGACGACATGTCGGCGAAGACCCGGTTGTTACTCAGGGTACCGTCGGCGGCCACGTCGAAGGCCCGTATCTTCCGGTGGGTGCAGACCGCTTTCTCTTCCGCCTCTTTGAAGCACCGCTCGTCCAGCCGGCTGATCGCCACGTAGAGGACCGACTCGTCGGGAGAAAAGCCGAGCCCGTTGGGATACTCGCACCCGTCCGTTGCCAGGTGGACCTCCCCATCGGGCGAGATGCGGAACACCCCGGAGAACTCGTACTCACGCTTCTCCGGGGGGACCCGCAAGCCCGGATCGGTGAAGTAGATGCTGCCGTCGGACCGGCAGACAACGTCGTTGGGTTTGTTGAGCCGTTTGCCCTGCCATCGCTCGGCGATCGGGGTCACGGAGCCATCGGAATCCATTCGGGTAACCCGCCGGTTGTCCGCTCCCTCGCACATGAGCAGGCGGCCCTGGCGGTCCAGGGTGCAGCCGTTGCCCTCTCCGGTGTTCTCCCGGACCACCGACACGCCGCCTTTGGCGTCCCAGCGGAGAAGGCGGCTCCCCCGCATATCCACGAAGGTGAGGTAACCCTCGGGATGCCACAGGGGGCCTTCGGTGCCACCGAGGCCGGTGGCCAGACGAGTGTGTTCACCAGACTCCAGGATGCCGAACAGGTCTCCAGCCATGATGGACCTCCGCGTGTTTGGACTAAAATTGATGGCGGGATTATACCAGCATGGAAGAGGCGATGCATATTGTTGACCCCACAACACCGGGCGGCTATAATCCGCCCCGTCACGCTGGTGAGACTAGCCAGTCCTCCCGAAAAGCGGTCGGGAGCCTGGACCACGAGGGAGGACTACAATGGTGAGCATGCGCCCGGATGCACCTCTCGACGAGGTCCTGCGCGAATTGACCGAGCAGGCGAAGGCCCTCTGGGGAGAGGAGCGAGCCAAGGCGATCAGCTCCTCGGTTGAGGCGACGGCCCGCCGCTTGTGGGAGGTTAGCCGCAACCTGCCGCAACGGGACCTGGAACCCGGCTTTTATCAGTAACCACCGGCAGTAGCCACCGGCACAACCCCGGAGAAGATCCACCCCTGATCACGCGGTGAGAGTTGAAGCAGGGAGCTAGCCGTTGATGCTCCTCCGGCCTCTCCGTGTCCTCAGCGCTAAAGGAGCCAGCTATGGCGGAACCATTCGGTCTCACCGTTGCCCAGGCGGCGCAACAGATACGCCAACGAACGCTCTCGCCGGTAACCTTGGCCCAATCCCTGCTGGAGCGGATCGATGCCCTGGACCCCTCGCTACGAGCGTGGGTAACCATAGACCGGGAGGAAGTCCTGGGCACCGCCCGCGAACTGGAGCTGGAGCTGGACCGGACGGGGCCCCGGGGCCCAATCCACGGCGTGCCGGTGGGGCTGAAAGACATCTTCTATACCGAAGGGATGAAGACCACCGCCTGCTCCCCCATCTACGCTGAATTCGTGCCCGGCTTCGACGCAACGTCGGTGGCCCGGATCCGGCAGGCCGGCGGTATCATTCTGGGCAAAGCGGTGACAACCGAGTTCGCCAGCAGCGACCCCTCCCCAACGATCAGCCCCTGGAACCCGGCCCACACCCCCGGCGGTTCCAGCAGCGGCTCCTCGGTGGCCGTGGCCACCAGGATGTGTCCGGCTGCCCTGGGCTCACAAACGGGCGGCTCCACCTGCCGCCCGGCCGCCTACAACGGCATCGTGGGACTGAAGCCCACCTACGGCAGAATCAGCCGCTACGGCGTGGTGCCCCTCAGTTGGTCCCTGGACACCGTGGGTATCCTGGTCCGCACGGTGACGGACGCGGCCCTTATGCTCCAGGTGATGGCCGGCCACGACCCCAACGACCCCGGATCGGCCACCCAGCCTGTGCCGGATTACCTTCAGCAGATGGAGGCGCTGGGGCGTCCCCCGCGGATCGGCCTGGCCAAGGGGTTCTTCGACGAGCAATCGACCCCCGAGGTGCGGACCCACACCGAGGCAATCGTCCGGCAACTGGCCGAGGCGGGCGCCAAAGTGGAGGAAGTCAGTCTTCCCGAGAGCTTCGCCACCGCCCATGCCTGCCAGCGCATCGTCGGCAACGTAGAGGCCGCCTCTTTTCACGAGGAGTCGTTCCGGCGCCGGGCCGACGATTACGGGCCCAAGATCCGGTCGGCAATCGAGATGGGGATGCTGATACCGGGAGTGCGCTACGTTCAGGCCCAGCGGCTGCGCCGCCAGTTCCGCCAAGACATGATCCAGATGGTGAAGCAGGTAGACGTGGTGCTGACGTCGGCCACCCCGGCTCCGGCCCCCCCGGACGTGAGCACCACCGGCGACCCGGCCTTCCAGGTACCCTGGACCTCCAGCGGGCTGCCCACCATCACGCTGCCGTCCGGTCTCAGCCAGTCCGGGATGCCCCTGGCAGTCCAACTCGCCGGCCTACCGCTGGAAGAAGGGAACCTCTTCGCCGCCGCCCGCTGGTGCGAGACGGTCCTGGGAGTCAACCTTTCGCCCCCGGACTTCAGCTAGCACCCGGATTCGAGAATAGCCGGGACGATCACCCGGTTCGCCCTGACGGCGGGTGCGCAGCTTACCGGCCACGCTTGACGCCGGCGCGAGAGAGGGTGAGGCGCCCCAGCCCCGGAAGGGGTGTCAGCCGGAAGCCAGTCCGGGATCGGCGTCGGAGAGGAACCAGGCCTTCTCAGCCGCTTCTTCCGGCCAGAGGAACTCGAAGCCCGCCTCCAGCGCGGGCTTCTTGTCCAGGTCCTCTCTATCTCCAATATGGTAGTAAATATCCGCCTCGAACTTGGCCTTTACCTCAGGGAGCTGGTGTTTCGAGGAGACAAATTCCACCGGTATGTTGTGCTGGTCCCAAATGACCCTCTGCGCGCTGAGTGGACGGTCGGAGCAACTGCCGATCAAATAGCCTTTCTCTTTGGCCCTTCTCACCATTTCCATGGTCAGGATTCCAGGGGGGTCACCTACTTCCAAGGTCCCATCTATGTCAAAACTTATCAGTATCACCAAGTAGGTTCCTCCCCCTATCCTGTGGTAGCCTCCGCGGCCAGATAAATCTGATCGAAAGCCTGAATACGGGCCAAATCCCCCTACATCCCCCTTTGCAAAGGGGGACCGAGGGGGATTTCTCCTCACAACATTTCGCAACTTGCCCACTGCTCGGTATGAGTAAACGTTCCGGCAGGTTCCCGCGCGGCCTAGTCCGGGGTCGCGCTCCAGATGGTGAAGTTGCCGCCCATCGGCATGGGGCCGCCGGAGACACCGATCTCAGGCTTCACCCCGGTGAGTGATCGAGCCCCGGCCCGTCCCTGTATCTGCTGGATGCAGTCGGTATGCATCCAGAAACGGCTCCGGCCGCTTCCGACGTTGCCGCCGCTGGGGGAAATGGGGTTCTTCCCCTCGATACTGATATCCGTCTGGTAGAAGTCCAGGGCATCCCCAAATTTCATGCCCCGGTAGCCGATGCCCTCAACGTGAAACTGGTGGAACAGGGCAAAGCCGTCATACAGGTTTTCGAAGGAGAGATCGGCTGAGGTGATCCCGGCGGCCTCCAGGGTCTTCTTCCCGGAACTGCCGGTTTCCGCCTGGACCTCCGCCAGTGTTGGAGTGAGGCTCCTGGGTTTACCCCGGCTCGACGAATGGCCGAGGACGTAGACGGGCTTCTGCTTCATGTCCTTGGCCCGCTCGGCGGTCGTGAAGAGGTAGGCCCCCGAAACCATGATCGGTATGTCGTTGTCGAAGAGGTTTGCCGGCTTGGCTATCCACCGGGCGGCCAGGTAGTCCTCCACGGTCAGTTGCTCGGGCCGGTGCTGGTACCAGTACCCCTCCGGGAACATCAGGCCGTTCCTTCTTGAGTTCGCCATGAAGGGGGCCATCATGTCGTGGGATTTGCCGTACTGGGTGCAGTACTGGGCGAATTGCAAGGCCGTGCCCCAGGACCCCGGAGGACCCCAGATAGTTCGCCCCGGGCCAACCGCGTAGGTGCCGGAGACTACATCCGAGGCGCTGACGCCTGCTTGGTTGTACCGGCCTTCCAGGTTATGCCAACCCTTGAGCACCAGGCAGGTGTGGGTGCGGCCCTCACCAACAGCCTGGGCGGCAACGACGATGGCGTGGGACATACATCCCGGACCGTTCATGGTGAACGTGACGTTCTTGAGTTCCGGCATGTTCTTCAAGATCCACTCGGCGCTCAGCTTGGCGATGCCGTCCAGGGGATCGTCGGTGGGATTGTAGGCGTTGACGACATCCATGGGAATTGGGTCGCCCGCCTGCCAGTGAGCCCCCGTGGTGGTCACGGTGTCGAGAACCAAGCCGTCGATCTGGTCGGGCGAGACACCCGCGTCTTCAATAGCTCTCCTGAGGGCCAGGATGCTGTTCGCGCCCACGGTTTTTCCGGGTGTCCCGTCCCAGCGCCGGGAGGTCGGAGAGTGCCCGACGCCGACGGCTGCTACCTTCCCACGGTGTTCCCAAACCCCCAGTCCCTCCGTGGTTCGATGCATTGATTCCGGAGCATTTTGGGTGGTCATTGTTCACTCCTTATCGCAAGGTTTTAACGTGACTGTAAAGAAAGAAAGAGAGCGGGTCTAGCCCGCTACCCGCCACTCGGGGACCTTCTGGCCGTTTGCGGTGGCCTCGAACACAACCTCTACGCTGGCCCCCACCGGGACCTCGTCCACCGGAGTTCCGGGTAGGTGAGAGTACATCTGAATATCCGGGTCATCGTCCAACATGATGACCGCGAGGTTGAACGGCTGATCCTCTTGAAGCGACTTGATGGGGCAATCGTATACCACTCCATAGTTGTATATCTTGCCCCGCCCACTCATCTGCTTCCACTCCACGTTTTCACCGGAACCACACTGACTGCATTCCGCTGCCGGCGGATGCTGAAGCCGGTTGCAGGATTTACAGTTCTGGATGACCAGCCGCCCTTCGTTGGCGGCCTTCCAAAAGGGTTTCGTCAATTCATCGGGCGTCACACCCTGCTTTACCATGTCTCCCTCCATGCTGGATATTTTCGGAGCGCAATCGAAAAAGAGAAATTATGCTTGGTCCACAATATTCACATTTTCGGAATATGTCAAAGTTATGGAACAAAGTCCCGCTGGAAATGCGGTAGGGGGCCAACCAGGAAAATGGCAACCAGAGGAGTCACCAACAACGAGCCGGACGCTGGGTGAGATGGAATCAGAAATTCGGACAGGCAGCTAGCCGAGAGTTCTGTTCTTATCCGTGGCCTTCCTCTCCTTCCAACCCACGATTTGGGGCGTTGCCTCAAAAGTACTCTGGACAATGTCACCCCGAATGAATTGAGGGGTCTGGGGTGGTGGGTCCGGGCTCCAATCGAGGAACCCCGAACCAGATTCCTCGTCGCTTCGCTCCTCGGAATGACAGTTTTGAGGCAAAGCCACGATTCGGGCCACGTGCCCTAGAGGATCACCCCTTCGTCGTGCAGGGTCTCGATGTCGTCCCAGGTGTAGCCCAAGAGCTCGATCAGGACCTGTTCGGTGTTCTCGCCCTGGGCTGGGGCCATCTTCCTGGTCGAAAGGGGGGTCTTGGTGTAGGTGACGGGCGTTTGGAGCCACTTGGTGGGGCCGAGCACCGGATGGTCGAAGTCGACGATATAGTTGTTGGCGATGACCTGGGGATCGTTCACGAGGTCCAGGGTGTTCTGCACACACCCGTAGATCAGGTCGCCACCCTCGGCTAGAATCCGGTCCCACTGGCCGCTGGTCTTGGTGATAAAGACCTCGTCCAACAACTCGATTAGCGCCCGGCGGTTATCCCGGCGGGCATCCATGCTGTTGAAACGCTCGTCGTCGATGAGTTGGGGCATGCCTATCGCCCGGCAGAAGGTCGGCCAGTAACGGTCTCCCCGTCCCATGGAGAAGGCCATCCACCGGCCGTCCTGGCACCGGTAGTAGTTCCAAAGGATGTTCCCGGCCTCCTTTCGGTCCGTCCGCCGGAACTCCCGGTTGGTCAGCAAGGAGATGCCATTTTGCATCCCCCGGCCCCAGATCATGGCTCCCAGGTGGGAGACATCCACCTTCTGGCCGATGCCGAACCTTTCTCTGGCGATTATGGCGCCCAGAACGCCGTAGGAGAGCATGATGCCGGCGATGTGGTCGGCGATGCCAATGGCGTAGGGTGTGTCATCGTCCGGTCCCGCCCAGGAGAGGGCGCCCGATCGCGCCTCGCCGGTCAGGGCAAACGCGGGCTTGTGCGAGTCCGGGCCCTCTGGGCCATAGCCCGAGGCCGAGCCGTAGACTATCTTGGGATTGTGCTTTACAAGGTCGTCGTACCCCAGGCCCAGCCGCTCGGCGACGCCCTGGCGAAAGTTCTCCACAAACACGTCGGACTTCTCCACCAGCTGGTACATTATCTCGACGCCCTTGGGGTTCTTCAGGTCCAGGGCGATGCCCAGCTTCTGGCGGTTCTGTCCCTC
This sequence comes from Dehalococcoidia bacterium, assembly GCA_030753265.1. Next base: position 77,377 of record JASMCQ010000047.1, on the reverse strand, counting down.
AAAGTAGGCGTTGAGCCCTTGAGGCAGCTCGGAATCGATACTGCTGATCCGGTGAAACTGCCGCCCGGGGTCGCCGTCCAGCGACTCAACCTTGATGACTTCGGCCCCCAGGTCGGCCAGCATCATTGTCGACACCGGGCCAAACTCAAACACGGTCCAGTCGATGACGCGTATGCCGTCCAAAGGACCCTTCCTATCGTCAGGTCCGCTGTTCATGTATCCTCCAACCTAGCTGAAATGGGCCCCCCGGACCACGTTGTGGTTCGAGGTCGGGCCACTCGCCGCCCATCTCCTCGATGAGACTCCCCCGGTCCCCATTGCACCCAAGATCAGCCGGACCAATTCCTGATTTGGAGCGACGGCGCAGACCGGTGACGAGTGAAGTGGACCCGGAAACTCGGACCGGGATGTCCGCGAGAGTCCTGCCCCAATTATCTCGTCCGAATTCTCGCACCACGGGCAGGGCGTCTCTTCAGGTTTCTCCGGCCAAGCTTCCGGGTAAGGGTCAAGAATGTTATCACCGGCCAAATCCGAAGCCGCCCAGCCCTACCCGCTGGAGGGTTTCAGTATTGGGCTGGCCCGTCTCCGAGTCCCACCCGGCGGCCCGGTAGTATTCCCCGCGCCATTTCTCCAGGTACGGACCCAGATTGGACGCCTGGCCGCTGACGGGCCCACTGGGAAGGGAAAGGAGGCGCTCGCTAATGTCGAAGTCCGATTCGGGTTGATAGCCCCGATAGAAGGAAATGAGGCGCTGCAGGTTGACGACACGTTCCCCGACCAGCAGGGCCTCCGCCCGATTGAGGGGGTCCCATCCCACGGCGGCATCGATGGCCGCCATATTGAGGTCCAGGTTGCCCTCGATCGTACCCATCGCGAACTCGCAAACGCCGATGCAGTCCCTCCACAGCTTCAGACACTGGCCCTTGAACGTAGGCTCGCCGACCCCTTCAACGATGTCGAGGGGGAGGGTCTCGGTGTAGCCGATGTCCGGCTCGCCGCTATTCGCCCGAGCGGCGGAGCCCCGGTACAAGCCGGAAGGAAACTGGGGGGCCGACCCCGCTTGGGACACGATATGCTTGGAAAAGAGCGCGACCGGATGGTGGCGGAAGTCATGCCCTTGGAAACCGACTCCCCGCATGTGGACCGCCAGGTCTTCAATCCCGAATTTTCTCCCCGTCTCCCGCATCCCGCCAGCTATGATATTGCCGATGCCCTCGCGGTGAGCCGCCTTGTACAGAAGATCGATGACCGCCTCGTGGTTTCCCCAGGTGAGGTCAATGCCTTCGGTATCCTCCAGCGTTACACGGCCGGTGTTGAACCCCTCCATGAGCATGGCTATGGCCCTTGGCACCTCCCCGGAGTGGATACCCAAGCCGTCCACCAAGCCCGCGATGGCCATGCTTGTCCCCGCATCCATGATGCCGACGTTGGGCCCCACCTCTTCAAAGACCTCCGCGCCGAACCCGGCCGCGGTGCTACCCGCGAGGGGGCCGGTCGTAACCACGGTCTCGTGGTGGCAGGCCATGTCACACTGCCAGGAGCCCACGGGGCGGATCTTCCACTTGGCCAGGTCCTGTTTCAGAGAGTCGCACCAGGCCCCGGCCGACTCGGGCTCGGTGAAGTTCTTAACCGGGATGCCGCCGAACTTACCCCACTCGGCGATACCCTTGAAGCGGGCCTGGCTGCTCGGAGGCGGCTCGGGTTGCGCGTACAGGCTGTCCCGCCACTCCGTGCAGACATCCATGAACGCGGCCATGTTCGCCACCGGCACCCGCCCCACGCCCCGGACGGCGATGGCCTTGAGCTTTTTCGAGCCCCACGCCATACCCGCATCCCCCATCGCGCAGGTGTACACCCCATCGGCGCGTACCGACGCCCCAAGCACCAGGTTCTCTCCTCCGGGGCCGATGCAGGCGACGCTTATGTTCAGCGGGTCGCCCAGGTCTAGCTTCAGGCGTCTGGGGGTCTCATAGGTATCCTCGCCCCAATATGGGCCGGCATCCCGCAGCTCCGCTTGCCCATCGTCGATCCAGAGATACACGGGAGTATCCGAGGACCCGCGGATAATGATGCCGTCCCAACCGGCGTGCTTGAGCCTCGCCCCGAACCATCCGTGGGCCTGGCTCAAGCCAACCACAAAATCAGGCTTGTAGCGCAGGTTGATCATGGTCCAGTTAGAGGAGCTGGTGACGAGGGTCCCGGTCAAGGGCCCGGTCATAATTATCACCGGGGCTTCCGGGTCTGTCGTCTTCATCCCGGCGGTCATCTCCCCGGCCAAGAGATAGAGGCCCAAGCCTGTTCCCCCGATCCAGGCGCGAAGCACCTCCTCCGAGGGCAACGGTACCGCCTGGACCCGTTGGTTGGTCAGATCCACGTCCAACAGCTTGCCCTGGTAGCCGCCTTGAATCGCCATCTCAACACCTCCTGGTCGGTACTTGGTCTACTTTCAGGCGCGCCGAACCAGCCGGGGCCGCCGCCGTGAGTCCCGTGGGGCCATGTAAGCGCGAATGGACCGGACGGGGAGCTAGACTACCGCTGAGTTCCCGCCGTCTATGTTGACGGCGATGCCGGTCAGGTAGCTGGCCCGCTCCGAAGCCAGGAAGGTAATGACGTCTCCGGCTTCCTGGGCTTCGCCCACCCGGCCCATGGGGATGCCCCGCTCAATGGCCGACTGGACCCAGAATTCATCCATGGTCAATCCGGGGTTCGACTCCTTGGCCCGGATGTAGCGCCGCTCCGTCTGACCGCTCTTGATCAGTCCAATGCAGACGGTGGTCACCAGGATATTGTCCTTGGCCAGGTCTTTGGAGAGGCCCTTGGTGATGGCGATACCCGCCGCCCGGGAGATGGAGGTGGGCATCGACGAGGCGCGCGGGGTGCGCCCTCCCAGGTTGGTCACGTTGATGATGCGCCCGCCGCCGAGTTTGCGCATCTCGGGAATCACGGCGCGGATGAAGCGGACGGCCCCCCACACCTTCAGGTTGAAGTCCGACTCCCAGTCTTCATCGCTGACTTCATCGAAAGCCTTGGCCATCGAGGTGCCGGCGTTGTTGACCAGGATGTCGACGCGGCCGAACTGGTCCAGGGCCGCTTGCACCACCCGCCCGGCGGTGCCGCGGTCGGTCACGTCCGCCGGCACCGGCACCACCACCCCTTCGGTGGCGGCCTTGATTTCCTGGGCCGCCTGGTCCAGAACGTCGGCCCGCCGGGCCACGATGAACACCCGCGCGCCTTCCCGTGCCATTCCGAGGGCCGCCGCCCTGCCGATGCCTTCACTTCCGCCGGTTACGATGGCTACCTTGCCTTGCAGTCCCAGGTCCATTTCCCGCCCTCCTTAATAAAACGTCCCTTGGCCCCGCCGTCCCATGGCCTGCATTCGCGCCTGGCCGAGGAGGTCTGGGCACGGGCCACACCTCGTGGGGCATAATCCAGCCTATCTTCGTCCTTTTTTCTTTCTTCCTCCGTCAAGAAGAGGTATTATATGGCCGATACGGTTAGCCGTGTCAATGTCGGATGGCGAATGCGGCTTCGGTTGCTCATTTCGTTGGCGGCGCAGGGAGGGGGTTCTACGGGGACGGCGGTGGACCCCTGAATGGTACAATCTCTGAACGATCCTTCAAGGGGCCGAAGGCCAGACCGGTACACAAGGTTGCCAGTGCCTTGCGATGCCCGTCCGCAGCGGGCGCAAGACGAGAAAGGGGTCCAAGATGCCTACCTTCCTAGACTATCACCGGGTCCTACCTCCCATGTCGCCCGACGCGGTGCAGGCCATGGTGGCGCAGATTCAGGCGGGACTGCCGGGCGAGTCCGAGGTGACCCAATGGAACATCTTCGTCGGTCAGAACGGCCAGGCGTGGTGTCTCTGCGAGGCGCCCGACGCCGAGGCGGTGGTCGAGTCTCACGAGGCCATGCTCTTCGTGCAAAGCCTGGAAAACGTCGTCGAAGTGACGAGGCTGGTCTAGGTTTGCCGCTTATTTGGAGTTCCCCGTTTGCTGGGCCCTGCCTCCAATGTGGCTTGAACTAGCTTTCCGTGAGATTTTGGGATTGGCCATCGGCATGGGATGCGGGTACTTGACACGGAGGTGACCCCTCAATAGGATGCTGAGCTAGAGGCGTGTTCCAAAGCAAGAGGATGCTGAGCTAGAGGCGTGTTCCAGCGCAAGGAGGGTACCGATGGACTTCGCATTGCCCTATAGCGAGGAGCAGGAGCAGTTTCGCCAGGAGGTCCGTACCTGGCTGAAAGAGAACGTCCCGGAGGAGATGAAGGACCCCGTCGACCCCAGGGACTTCACCGAGGAGCACTACCGGTTCTGGCGGGAGACGCACCAGAAGATGGCGAAGAAGGGGTGGCTCTACCCCACTTTCCCCAAGGAGTACGGTGGCGGCGGCCTGACCGGGGATCACGAGACCATCATCGAGGAGGAGTCATACCGCTCCAGGGTCCCTCGAAACTTCACCTCCCCCAACTGCATTCCCTCCCTTCTGGTCTGGGCCACCGAGGAGCAGAAGCGGAAGTTCCTCATTCCCATCCTCACGGCGGAGATCACCTGCTGGAACAAGCTCACCGAGCCCCACTCCGGCGCCGACCTGGCCAACTACAAGGGCCGGGCCATCCGGGACGGCGACGACTGGCTGCTCACAGGGCAACAAGCGTTCATCAGCGGCCGGGGCACGCCCGCATTCCTCTACGGCCCCATGCTGACCGACCCCGATGCACCGCGCCACCGGAACCTGGGGTACTTCATGATCCCCGTGCCATCCCCGGGCCTGGAGATTCAGGAGCAGAGCCTGCTCAACGGCAACGACCAGCATTTCATCTTCATGGACGGCGTGCGGATACCCGGCGACCACATCATCGGTGGCGACCACCAGGGGTGGCAGGTCGCCGGCACCACCCTGGAGTCGGAGCACGGCGGCCGCGGCCGGGCCTTCCCCAGAGACGAGCCCGTGGACAACCTGGTGAGCTACGTTCGAGAGGCGAAGCGCAACGGGGATTCATTGGGCAGCAACCCCATGGTCCAGCAGACGACCATGGATGCCTACATTGAAGCCCACGTGGACAGCCTCCTGGCCAAGCGCACCTACTGGATGTACCAGAACCGGGTCCAGATTAACCACGAGCACGCCGTGGCCGACGTGCACCGCCGGCTCTATTCCCTGCGCAACGCCATACGGGTGCGGGACGCCATGGGAATGTACGCCCTTCTGAACTCGAAAGACTCCCTGTCCCCCCATAAGGGAGCGCAGGAGGTCAATCAGCGAGTGATGGCCGGCCAGCATCATGCCGCCGGGAGCACCAATATCGCCAAGGTGATCCTGGCCCGGCGCATCGGCATCAGCCGGACCAGAGAGCGAGCGGCTCCCACTCCGTCCACGGCCGCGAGCCACACCAGCTAGGGGCTGCTTCCGGAAGCGCCCCAAACGGGGGAGGGATCTCATCCAAGGTCCACCCCCTTCTGCCTTCGGCGTCCCTTCGAGCAACGCCGTTGAACCGATTCTGTCTTCGGTTTCACGCCGCCTCGCCACCTCTCAACAACGTTCTTTGCGAGGCGACTATACTCCTTCCGGCTGCGTTTCTGACGAGTCATTTCGCTGCTTGACACCGCAGGGAACCGTCAGTAATATGCTGTGTAAAAGGCGTGTTCCAGAACAAGGAGGAAACGCATGGACTTCATAACGCCCTACACAGAACAGCAAGAACAGTTTCGTAAGGAAGTCCAATCCTGGTTACAAGAGAATGTCCCTGAGAAAATGAAGGAGCCCATCGATCTCAGAGACTTCACCGAGGAGCACTACCAGTTCTGGCGGGGCAAGCATCAGGAACTGGCGGCGAAGGGGTGGCTATATCCCAACTACCCCAAGGAGTACGGCGGTGGGGGCCTGACCGGGGACCACGAGACCATCCTCGCGGAGGAGTTCTACAATTTTAGGGTCCCCCGAAGCTTCACCAACGTCTATGTCCTCCCAGCCCTCCTGGTTTGGGGCACGGAAGAGCAGAAGCAGCAGTTCCTGGTCCCTCTCCTGACGGCAAAGTGCACCGCCTGGCAGAAGTTCACCGAAGCCCAGTCCGGCGCCGACCTGGCCAACGTCAAGAGCAAGGCCGTGCGGGACGGTGACGACTGGGTCCTCTCGGGTCAGAGCGTCTACATTAGCGGCCGCGGTCCTGAACCCGACTGGCTCTTCGGTCCCATGCTGACGGACGCCGATGCGCCGCGCCACCGGAACCTGGGGTTCTTCATGATCCCCAGTCCTTCCCAGGGTCTGGAAATCAAAACACAGGCGCTTCTCACCAGCAACGAGCAGCACACCATCTTCCTGGACAACGTGCGGGTGCCTGGAGACCACCTCATCGGCGGCGCCTCCCAGGGGTGGCAGGTCACCAACACCAGCCTGGAAGAAGAGCACGGCGGCCGTGGCCGGGCCTTCCCCGCGGATCCCGTCGTTGGCAACCTCGTCGAGTACGTTCGAAAGACGAAAATGAACGGGGGCACCCTGGGTGATGACCCGCTCCTTCAGCAGCAGACGATGGACGCCTACATCGATGCCCACGTGGACGGCTTGATGGCCAAACGTACCTTCTGGATGTACCAGAACCGTATGGAGATTACCTACGAGGGCAACGTGCACAACGTGCACAACAGGCTGAAGACCATGCGTCAAGCCATCAGGGTGCGCCATGTCATGAAAATGGATGCCCTCCTGGACGGCAATGAACCAGGAGCCCCCCACGGTGGCGCCCAGGAGGTCGAGCAGCGCTATGCGGCCGGCCAGCGTCACGCTGCCGGGAGCACCAATATCGCCAAGGTGATCCTGGCCCGGCGCATTGGCATCAGCCGGACCAAGGAAAGGCCGGCTCCCACTCCGTCCACGGCCACCACTCACACCGGCTAGGGGCCGCTTCTAGAGGCCGTTGCGCGGTCCGGAGGGGCTGGTGCAACGAGTTTTATCGAGACACCCGGGAACAGGGCTTCAGCGCGAAGCCCTGTTCTTTTTTGTGGCGAACACTATTCAGGGGAAAGGCGGCCGGAGCGGCGGGCAGCCTCCGGGGGCTCCCGCAAGCGGGCCGTGGGATTTCAGTGGACTGCCGGTGTACTGTCTGGCAGATAGCTTCATGCCGGCGATATTGTGGGGAATCCCCGACTCACGATCGTCTTTCCGGCGAAGGCCGGGATGACGGACCGGCTATCAAGCCATTCAAGAGTTCTTGGCTAGGGGAGGGCGTCCATAAGGGAGGGCTCCCACATTGAGGCTCGCCCGTAGTAGGAAGGGCGGCCCACGTGGAATCCCTCTACGGGGAAGAAATCGCCGGCTCGGAGGGCCTCCAGGAGGTCGCTCTCGTTTCGGATATCACCCTTGAAGACGGTAGTCCCTTTGGCGAAGCCTTGAACGGAGTGGGCATCGCTACCCCCGGTCCCGAAGCGTCCCAACACGTTGGTCACTTCCTGGGCAAACCGGTTCTCCACCTCGATGTTCCCGCCGTTCACCACCTCAACGTCGTCGACCAGTTCGAAAATGGGGTGCAGGGCGCCCTCTTCGGGGGTGCTGGGGATGGAAGCGGTGGTCTCGAAGAGATAGTTCTGAGTGTGGATGCCGGCAGGGTCGAAAAGGAAGCGGAAGGGGTGGGCCAGGATCATGTAGCCTCCCACACGGTCCACCTCTTGGCGCAAATGCCGGATGGTTTCGATACCGCCCGACGGCCCGGTCACGTGGCCCTCCAATCCCATGGTAATGATATGCCCCAGAGGAGTGTACACCTCCAGGGCACGCACCAGAACTATGTCGTGGAGGTCATGACTTTGGACGAAGTTGTCAAAATCATGGCGGGGCCAGCCGTTGTGCTCCGTAACCATGGCCCCGGTGAGTCCGAGACGCCGTGTCTCCGACACCAACTCATCAGGGGTCAGGGCACTGTCGGGGCTCCCCTGGTTGGTGTGCACGTGGAGATCAAAAATCGAACTCACAGGCTGATGTCCTTGCCTCCGCGGATAGGTCGTTCACGCGACGATTGCCGTGTAGATATAGCGGAATTCGTCCCGCGTGTCAAGGGCGCGCCGAGCACACCAGACGTGTCGAAAAACGTCCTCTGATGAACCCGCCAGACACTGAAGCTGGCGGAGATGCCCAGGTCTTGACGCGAGAGATGTGACGGGGTAGTCTGGCAGGGGCGAAAGCGGTGTCCGAGATGGCTCTTACCGCAATCTCCGAAGAGTTGATGTGGAGTTCCGCAACGTGGCGCCCCGCGAGAGGCCAACCCCCTGCGGATGATGCCCGCGGATGATGAATGTAGATAGAGGAATGTCCCACGGTTAAGGAGGGTACTCATGGATTTTTCATCACCGGATAGCACGGACCAACAGCGGTTTCGCCAGGAGGTTCGTACCTGGTTCGAAGAGAACATCCCTGAGAACATGATCCACCCCGTTGATCCCAGGGACTTCACCGAAGAAATGTACGTATTCTGGCGAGGGAAGCACCAGGAGATGGCGGCGAAGGGTTGGCTGTATCCCACCTTCCCCGTAGAGTACGGCGGCGGGGGCCTGACGGCGGATCACGAGACCATCCTGGAGGAGGAGTCCCTCCGATTCAAGGTGCCCCGCTTCTTGAATACCAACGTGCTCCCCAGCATCCTGGTCTGGGGCACGGAGGAGCAGAAACAGAAGTTTCTTGCCCCCCTGCTCAAAGCAGAGAAGATAGCCTGGGAGAAGTATACCGAGCCCAGGTCCGGCGCCGACCTGGCCGGCTACATCAGCCGGGCGGTGCGGGACGGTGACGACTGGATTGTCACCGGGCAAAACGCCTTTATCAGCGGCCGCGACGTCAGCAGGCCCGACTGGCTCTTTGGCCCCTTGGTGACCGACCCCGATGCGCCGCGCCACCGGAACCTGGGCTACTTTATGATCCCATTCCCCTCCCCTGGACTGGAGATCACGGCCCAGAACCTTCTTGACGGCAAAAACCAACACCTCATCTACATGGAGAACGTGCGGGTGCCGGGGGACCACCTCATCGGTGGTGAGGGTCAGGGGTGGCAGGTCTCCAACACCGGCCTGGAGCAGCAGCACGGCGGGCGCGGGCGCGCCTTCCCCAAGGATGAGCCGGCGGAAAACCTGTTGGGCTACGTTAGCGGGACGAAACACAACGGCGGCACCCTGGGTAACGACCCCCTGATCCAGCAGACGACCATGGACGCCCTTCTTGATGCCCACGTGGACAATATCCTGGCCAAGCGCACCTATTGGATGTACCAGAGCCACATGGAGATCACCCACGAGGGCAACGAGGCCCAGGTGCACAACCGGCTGAAAACCATGCGCCAAGCCAATCGGGTGCGGGATGCCATGAAAATGCATGCCCTCCTGGACCGGAATGAACCGGGGGCCCCCCACGGCGGCGCGCAAGAGGTCGAGCAGCGCTATGCCGCCGGCCAGCGCCACGGAGGCGGAAGCACCAATATCGCCAAGGTCATCCTCGCCCGGCGCATCGGCATCAGCCGCACCAGGGAACGGCCCTATCCCACCCCTTCCACTGCCACCAAGCACGGCAGCTAAGGCTGCTTGTCCGGTTTGCCAGGGACAGGGCTTCCTTTCCGGAGGCCCTGTCCCATTGTGACGTGGGTCTTGCCTGAGGGACGTTTGGAGGTTAGTATGGTGCTGCTTCCGGCGCCGGGTAAAAGGCTCAGGGAGTGGCTGGAGGAAGGCTATGGACTTTGAGGTCCACCACAGCACCGAGCAGGAGTCATTCCGGACGGTGGTCCGAGCCTGGCTGGAGGAGTATGCGCCCAAGGACCTGAACATACCCCCCGACTGGAGACCTCTAGACCCGGCAACCCAGGAGCGGGTCAAAGAGTTCCGGCGCAGGATGGGAGCCCAAGGGTGGCTAGCCCCCTCCTGGCCCCGGGAGTACGGAGGCGCCGGCATGAGTCCCGCCTTCGAGGCCGTCATCCAGGAGGAGATCGGGTATCTGGACCTCCCGGCTCTGGGCGACAGCCACCGCTGGATCACCGCCGTGATGGTATGGGGCACCCAGGAGCAGAAGCGCCACTACGTGCTTCCCGCGATGCGCGGAGAGACCATCACCTGGCAGGCCTTCAACGAGCCCGACTCCGGCACGGATATGGCCTCCATCAAGACCCAGGCCGTCCGGGACGGCAACGACTACCTCATCTCCGGCGCGAAGGCCTTCATCACCGGCCGCTTCGATCCCGACTACCTGTGGACCCTGGTGGTGACGGACCCAACCCGGCCCCGTCGGCTCAACCTCGGCACCTTCATGGTGGACGCCAAACTTCCCGGCATCACCATCACGACCCAACGACTGCTGGTGGGGAGCGAACGGATGGTGTACCTGGACAACGTTCGCGTACCCGCTGATTGCCTCATCGGGACCCTTAGCCAGGGATGGGAGATTGTACAGACTATCCTGGAGGGGGAGCGGGGCGGCCCTCCTTACCAACACTTGGCCACCGAGGACGGGACTGTCGCCAGCGTCGTCCAATACCTCAAGGAGGAGCAGGAGCGCTTTTAGAAGCCGTACCCGGAGTGGGTTCTGCCCGGGAGGTCCTGACGCCATGGGCGCCAGACCGCGGGACTGGGACTACAAACCCATCCGGCAACTTCGAGGTGGCCGAGTCCCGGCCCTTCGACAAGCTCAGGGTGAACGGGTTCTCACCGTTCGTGGTGAGCTTGTCGAACCACAACACTCGGTAGTTGGATCGGTACCTAGATAGGCGCCAAGCCCCAAACGGGAGAGAACGCGGTGGACTTCGAGCACCACTACACCAAGGAACAGCGGCAGTTCCGCCAGGAGGTAATCGCCTGGCTGGACGCCAACCTGTCACCGGAGATGCAGCACACCGGAGAGCCCCGGGATTTGGACCGGGCCACCTGGGAGCGGCACATGTCCTTCCGGCGCAAGTTGGGAGAGAAGGGATGGCTGGCGCCCACCGGCCCCCTGGAGTGGGGTGGCGGGGACCTCAGTCCGGACCACGCTCTGGTACTACGGGAGGAGCTGGGCAGCCGGGGGCTTCAGTGGTCCCTGGAAGACGGGTCCGCTTCCCTTCGGGCGGCCCTCCAGCAGCGGGGAACTCCGGAGCAGAAGAGCGAATACCTTTCCACCATCTCCAGGGGGCAAGTAACAATCTGGCGCCTCTCCAGGGAGCCGGGGGCCGAGCTGGATGCCGCCAATCTGGGCGTCCGGGCCCATCGAGACGGCGACGACCACATTCTGAACGGCGCGGAGCTGTTTGCCGGGCAGGGCTTCGGCCCCGACTACCTGTGGACCCTGGCCCTCACCGGCCCAGACGCTCCTTCCCACCAGGCCACTGCCACCTTCCTGGTCCCCGCCGGCCTGAAGGGCATCAGCATCCAGACCTCCAACTCGCTGCTCCCTGGGGAGGCCCACCGGGTCACCTTCGACAACGTGGTGGTCCCCCCTCGCTGTTTGCTGGGGGAGGAGGGCGAGGGGTGGCTCCTGATGCAGGACACCCCGGCGGACGTGGAGGCCATGTATCCTCCCGCCCAGGACCAAGAGCTGGGCGACCTGTTCCAGTATGCGAGTGAGACCGCCCGGGATGGCGTCACCCTGAGCGAGGACCCCGTCCTCCAGCAGCTCCTGGTGGATGCGTACATCGCCAGCCATCTCACGCGCCTGCTCAGAACACGAAATGCCTGGATGGCCGCCAACGGGCGGCAACTCACCTACCACAGAGCCCAGGCTGCCCTTCTGGAGAAGCGTGCCGCCCTGCGCCTGTCCCGGCTGGTTCGGGATGTCATGGGTATGTACGCCCTCCTGGACCATCAAGACCCCCGGGCCCCCGCCCAGGGCAGGTTAGAGGTCCAGCAGCGACGGAGTCTAGCCCGTCAGAATCCCACCGGCGGCCCGGAGGTCCAGGCAAGGGAATTCGCCAAGCGCCTGGGGATGGATCTGAGGAAAGGAGAAAGAGCGCCTCCTCCCGGCGGCGTCTCACCGGCCAGGTGATTATTTTCCGGGTGTGGGCAGCGGGGGCTGGGTGAGAAGTGTGAAGCCCGGCTGCGGGCGAACGAATCAGGCGACATATTCACAAGGAGGTTACCATGGACCTATCGCTCACTGAGTCGCAGGTCATGCTCAAGACATCGGCCACCGATTTCCTGAACGCGGAACTCCCAAAAGAGCGGGTGCTGGAGATTGACGACAGCCCCACCGGATTCGACCCGGAACTCTGGCGAAGGATATGCGAGTTGGGATGGGCCAGCATGGTGATCCCCGAGGAGTACGACGGCACCGGACTCTCCTTCACCGACCTGGGCGTCATCTACGAGGTCTTGGGAAACTACGCCTGCTCCAGTCCTCACCTGGACTCGGCGGTCCTGAGCGCTCAGGCCATTCTTGAAGCCGGAGACGACTCCCAGAAGAAAGCCCTCCTGCCAACCATCGCCGAGGGGCAACAGATATTCTCCTTCGCCTTCACGGAGCCCGAGTACGGGTGGGGCCCTAATTCCATCCAACTGCCGGCCACCCGCCGCAACGGGAACTACGTCCTCAACGGCACCAAGCTATTCATACCCTGGGCCCACGTTGCCGACCAGATACTGGTTGTCGCCCGCACCTCCGAGGGGTCTTCACCCGATCAGGGCATCTCTCTCTTCCTGGTGGATAAGAACGCCAAGGGCCTCTCCACCCGCCTGCAAAGCGGCTGGATCGGGGACAAGGTTTGCGAGATCACTTTCGACAATGTTGAAGTGCCGGCTTCCGGCGTCCTGGGACCCATCGGCGAGGCCTGGCCAGCCGTCGAGCGCGCCATGGACCGGGCCACCGCCGTCCTCTGCACCTACATGGCCGGGGGCGCCACGAGGGTGTACGAGATGGCCAGAGAGTACAGCCAGACGCGCATCGCCTTCGGCGTCCCCATCGGGACCTTCCAGTGGGTCCAGACCGACGTTATCGACGCCCTGACCGAGGCCGACTCCGCCACCTGGACCGCCTATGAGGCCCTATGGAGGCTGGACAACGGGCACGCGGACGCTCCCCTGGGGATTTCCATGGCCAAGGCGGTTGCCAGTGTGGGCTTCTCCAAGGCCTGCGACGCCACCCACAACGTGCATGCCGGCATCGGCGTGGACCTGGATTTCGGCCTCACCCACTACACGAAGCGGGCGCGCACGTTCCAGCAGTACCTGGGAGACGCCATCTTCCATAAGCAGCGCATGGCCCGGCTCATACGCCTGTAATCCTGGAGGGGCAGAGCTTAACCCGTTAGCTCTGTTGACATCCCGCCCGAGGTAGGTTTTCTTGGGAGGGGCTTTCCCGGCCCTTCCCAAAGAACCTCCGAGGGCTGAGCCCAATCACGATAGCAATCCCGGCCGCAATCCTCCCTCACGAAAAAGCGGCACGGCTACCCTATTGGTCTGCCGCCGCCAGGTATTCTGTTCCGATGATCTGCTGGTGCTCCAACTCCCCAATCTCCGCTTCCGAAAGCCCCAAAAGGCCGCCCAGTATTTGAGAGTTGTGCTCGCCGAGCACGGGCCCCAGCATCCGTATGCTCAGCGGGGTCTTATTGAACTTCCAGGACGGCCTGGGGTAGAGGTGGGTCCCCGCCTCTTTGTGTGTCGCCAGATCGAAGAAGCCCCGAGCCTTCAGGTGAGGATCGACGAGGATTTCCTCGGCGTTTTGGACTGGACCCGCCGGGACCTTCGCGGCCTGGAGGAGTCGCATGACCTCCCAGGGACTGCGCTGGATGGTCCACTCCTCGATGAGTGGGTTCAACTCGGCTTGGTTGTTCCGGCGGCTCACGGCGTCGGCGAACCGGTCCTCCGCGGCCCAGCCGGGGTCCCCAATGGCGTGACGGAAGCGGGCCCAGGCCTGGTCGTTGGGCACGGCAATGGTTACCCATGAGTCCTCGCCCTGGCAGCGGTAGCAGCCGTGGGGCGCCATGGTAGGGTGCGCATTCCCCATGGGACGCCCGACTCGACCGTTCATGGTGTAGTCCATGAAGGCTTCCCCCAGATGGGGCAAGAACGTCTCACCCTCGCTGATATCGATGAATTGACCTTTGCCGGTGCGCCGGCGGTAGTTGAGGGCAGCAAGGGCGGCAAAGGCAGCGGTCATGCCGGACACGCTGTCGGAGTGGTAATGAGGCTGGACTTTGGTTGGATCTCCATCGGAGTAGCCTCTCAAGCTGATATGCCCTGACAAGGCATCGAGGTCGGTGCCCATGCCCCGATGCGCCCGGTAGGGCCCGGTGTTGCCCAACAGCGGCATGGAAACTACCACGATACCGGGGTTGATGCCGGATAGCACTTCATATCCCAGACCGAGCTTTTCGTATACTCCCGCGGCGAAGTTTTCAATAATCACGTCGCTCACAGCTACCAACTGTTTGAAAAGGTCGATACCTCTGGGGTGGGCGAGGTTCAGCGTGATGCCCATCTTATTCCGGTTCGAGCCGTTGTATTTCGGCTCCCGGTTGTACGGCCGCTCTCCCGGGATGCCGTCGGGATAGGTCCAGTTGGCCGGGCTGATCGACGCGGGTCTGGTGGCAGGGGTCCTGAGCTGGCCTCTCCATCTTGCCCCGCGCTGGATACTCTCCACGCGGATGACCTCCGCGCCCAGATCGCCCAGGAGCGTACAGCCGTAGGGACCGGCCAGTACGTCTCCTCCATCAATAACCCGGAATCCCTCGAGAGGAAGTCTCGACATCAGCATCTCCTTACCGTGCCCCCGGTTGCGATGCCCAAGGGCAGGGTTCGCTGGGCTCAGATTATTCCCGCTTCCCGCAGCCGCACCAGGTCGATCTTGGAGTACCCGAGGCGGCCGGAGTACATCTCATCATTGTGCTGCCCCAGCATGGGTGCGGGCCGGGCGGGCGGGCGGGGGGTCTCCGTCATCTTAGCCGGCGCCCCGGGGTACCGCAGCGGGCCCGTGGCGGGGTGGTCTACCTCTTCGAAGAACCCTCTCGCCACATTGTGCGGATCGTTCACCACCTCATCCACCGTCAGAAGCGGTGCGGCGAACACCCGTTCCGCTTGGGACAGGCGGGTGATCTCGAACTTGGTGCGCTCCGTGAGCCAGGGGCGAACCAAATTCAGAAGCTCGCCCACATTCTCCGACCGAGCGGCGAAGGTGGCAAAGCGCTCGTCATCCAGCAACTCCGGCATGTCCAGCAGCTTCACCAGCCGGCTCCATTCACGCTGGGGAGGAGGCCCGGCGCCGGCGCCGGCCGCGACAAAATGTACGAAACCATCCAGCGCCGGTAATATCCGTCCAGTCCCGCTAGCCCGCTTCTCCAAAAGCCCGCTGTAGATGTATTTTGTGAGTGAAGCAATGCCGGCGCCCGTGCCCAGCCAGGACTCCACTATAGAGACATCTATCTGCTGCCCTTCTCCCTGGAGCCGGGCCCCCATGATACCCGCCATGGTAGCCAGAGCGGCCGTATTCCCCGCGAGGTATTGGGATATAGCGCCGCCCAGGTATATGGGCTCCCGGTCGAGCAAACCTGTCTGGGCCATATGGCATTCCATGGCGTACAGGGTAATCTCCGTGGCCACGAAGTCCCGGTAGGGCCCGGTCTGTCCGAAATTCGAGATCGACGTCATGATTACCCAGGGGTTGACCTTAGCCAGCTCTTCATAGGACAGGCCAAAACCGGGCATGACCTGGGGCGCGAAGTTCTCGACCACCACATCCACATTCTTCAGCAGCTCTTTGAAGATACGGACTCCCTCTGGGGTTTTCAGGTTGAGGGTGATACCTAGCTTGTTGGTGTTGAGGTGGAGGAAGAGCCCGCTCTTGTCCGGATGCGGCTCGTCCCGGTAAAAGGGCCCGACATTGCGAGCGGGGTCTCCGCGGCCCGGCGGCTCCACTTTGATAACCTCCGCGCCGTAATCAGCCAGGAGTTTCGTGCAGTATGGCCCGGCGACGTGGTGAGTAAGATCGAGAACCTTGATGTCACTGAGAGCGGTGTCCGGCATAGCTATCCTCGCGGAAACCAGAGATCAGCGGGTGTACGGCCCGGCTAGAGAAGCGCCCCAACCTTGGGAGCGACGGACGCCCGTTCCGGCGGCGACGCCTCAACCAGAAGCATTTTGCAGCCACCCAGGGGCCCCTGAGGCGGTTGCCCGGCAAGACGGCAAGGATGACGCCCGACGCGGCCGGTTGGCAATGATCCAGGGGGAGCCCTCGAGCAGTGCGCCGCTCGAAAGGGCGGAGGTCCCTGCCCCGCCTTCAGGCGGGGCGACGAAGTCTTTTTCGAATGGCTTCCTGGCAGAGTATACTCAAAAGTACTACTTTCCGACACCCCATCCGCACTGGCGGGTGCATCTGGCCCCGCGCCCGGAACGACTCTGACAGAATTGACACGGTGGGGAGCCGTGAGTAACATGCGGCTCTCCAGGGTCGGTCCCGCCTGGACGTTTTGGGGAGTGGATGCGTGGCCTAAGCGGGGCTAAGGCCTTGAAGCTCAGGGGCATAGAAGGGTGGACCCAGGGTCCGGTGCTCCCGGCGAACCTTTCCGGCCGGCCCGGCATCCGATTCAATGGGGACCTCACGCCCGGAAAACGGTCCCTCCGCCTCAAGCCCCTACCCGGCTATTAACCAAGGAGTCAACGTTGGACCAAACACACGACCTCGTCATCATCGGCGGAGGGTCCGCTGGATTGACGGCGGCGAGCTTCGCCGTTCAATTGGGCCGGAAGGTGGCTCTGGTGGAACGGCAGCGGATCGGCGGCGATTGCACCTGGACCGGTTGTGTTCCCAGCAAGGCCCTTCTCAAGGTGGCCCAGGTCGCCCACCAGATGCGCGACGCCGCTCGCTACGGCCTCGGCTCAGCCGAGCCCGCCGTGAAACTGAAAGCCGTAATGGCCCACGTGCGGACGGCGGTGGACGAAGTATACCGGTCCGAGTCTCCGGAGACGCTCCGGGCTGACGGGATCGAAGTCCTGGTGGGCCGGGCTAGGTTCCGGGACGCCAACACCCTCGAAATCGGTGACGGCGGCGACAAGCTGGAAGCGCGCCGTTTTCTCATTGTCACCGGCGCCCGGCCGTTCATCCCGCCCGTGCCCGGTTTGGAAGAGGTCGGTTACCTTACCTACGAAACGGTGTGGGATCTGGAGGAATTGCCGGAACGCCTCATCGTGGTAGGAGGAGGCCCCATCGGCTGCGAGTTGGCCCAGGCGTTCTGCCGGCTGGGGTCTCGCGTTACCCTTCTGGAAGCCGCGCCTCGGCTCCTGCTCCGGGACGACCCCGAAGCCGCGGACCTGGTGGAGCGGCAACTGATCGAAGAGGGTGTGGGCCTGCGCCTGGGCGCCACCATGCAGCGCGTGTGGCGAAACCCCGATGGAATCCACGTTGGCCTGGGTGATGAGGAGGTAGTGGGCGACGCTCTTCTGCTATCCGTCGGGCGGCAGCCCAACGTGGCGGAACTTGATCTGGAAAATGCTGGGGTGGCCTACTCCGCAAAAGGCATCCAGGTGGACCGCTACCTTCACACCAGCCGGCGCCACATCTACGCCGCCGGAGATTGCGTGGGTGGTTACCAATTCACCCACTACGCAGCCTGGCAAGGGTTCATGGCGGTGCGCAACGCGTTCCTGCCCGGCGCTACCCGTGCGGTCCTGGACCGGGTCCCCTGGACGACCTTTACCGACCCGGAGGTGGCCCACGTGGGTTATACCGAGGAACAGGCCCGGGAAAAGTTCGGCGAAGGGGTCATGATTTGCCGCTGGACCATGGACCGGGTAGACCGGGCCATCGCGGAAGGGAACACCTCGGGGTTCGTCAAGCTGGTCCACCGGCCTGATGGGACCGTCCTAGGCGCGACCATCGTCGCCCCAAGGGCCGGAGAGATGATACACGAGTGGAGCCTGGCGATCGACCGAGACCTGAAACTGGGCGACGTGGCCAACTCCATCCACGTTTATCCCACCTACTCCACATCCAACATGCAGTCCGCCGCCCACATCCGGGTGGAGCAATTACTCGCCGGCACCTACGGCCGGGTCATCCGGGGTCTAGCCCGGCTGGCCCGGTGACAGGGGTCCGGAGCAGGGGACCCAGCGGCCGCTTCGCTCGGCTGCTTCGGCGTAGGGCCTTGATCGCTTCATGTGTATTCTTCTAATCATCGCCTGGCGCGCTTGTTAAACACCTCCTTATGCATCAACGGGGGCATCCACCGGCGGAAACAGGTGCACGTCCAGGGCCGCCTCGCACCAGCGGGCAGCCGCCAGGAGCCGGGCTTCCCGGAACGGCGCTGCTACCAGCTGAATGCCGAGGGGCAGCCCGGAGGCCGCCAAGCCTGAGGGAATCGTTATGGCCGGTAGACCGCAAGAGGTCCAGGGCCCCTGGAAGATGGTGTTGCCGGTGTTGGTCAGGTCGGGAAGGGCCGGTGTTGGGGTCGACGGGGTTAGCAGAATGTCCGTCTTTTCCGCCACCTGCTCCATCTCGGCAGTGAACCGCCGCCGCCGCTCCAGGGCGCGGGAGTAGCTGACGGCGCCGGTGCCCAGTCCCCGCCGCAGCATCTCACGCAATAGGGGCTGGTAGTCCTCGGGCTGCCGTTCGAACGTTGCCTGATGGAAGCTTGCGGCCTCCACCGCCATGATTACCCGCTGGTCCTCGAAGGCCGAATCGATGCTGTCCGGCAACGTCACCTCTTCAACCCTGGCTCCGGCGCGGCTCAGGCGCTCCAAGACGTCATCCACGTTCCGGCGGGTCTCGGCGTCGGCCTGCTCGTAGAAGAACCGGCGAAGGAAGCCGACCCGCGGGAGTTCGGGCGACTGTAGCGTAGCCAGGTAGTCGGGCACGGGCTGTCGCGAGGTGCCCGGGTCCTGCGGATCGGGGCCGGCCATGACCTGCAACAGGAGAGCCGCGTCCTCCACGGTGCGGGCCATCCAGCCTATGGTGTCCAGGTTCCAGCTGACCGGTATCACTCCGTGGCAGCTCACGCGCCCGTAGGTGGGCTTGAATCCGACCACTCCGTTGTACGAGGCCGGCCGCAGCACCGACCCGACAGTCTGAGACCCCAGAGCGGCGGGACACATGCGGGCCGCCACCGCCACGGCGGAGCCGCTGCTGGACCCGCCGGGGGTATGGGCGGGATTCCAGGGGTTCACCGTGGGAGATGGATCCAAGCAGGCGAATTCGGTGGTCACCGTCTTGCCCAGCACGATGGCCCCGGCCCGCTTCAACAGGGCCACGGTGGTGCCGTCATAATCCGGAACGAATCCGGCGTACACCTTGGAGCAGGCGGTGGTGGGGATTCCCGCGGTGTAGTAGATGTCCTTGAGCCCGAGCGGTACTCCATGGAGGGGCCCCACGGCGCCGCCGTCCAGCTGTGCCGCCTTTTGTGCCGCGTCGGCAAGGGCCGCATCGCCGTCCAAATAAACCCAGGCCTTGAGCCGAGGCTCCAGCGCGTCGATGCGGTGGAGCAAGGATTCCACCAGGTCGACGGGAGATAGCTCCCGCCCGCGAATGAGGCGCGCCGCCTCGGCCGCTGAAAGTTCGTGGAGTTCTGGCATGGTTGTAGCTCTCCTGAATCTACGTGGATGGCGACGGTTGGGGCGCGTTGACCTGTTGCCTCATTGCCCTGGCATCTGCGATCCAGGTCCATCTATCATCGGACGCCACCTGTCGTAACTCTAAAATGAAGGCTCTCGATCCATTCCCGCCTCCAGGCCCCCCGGCGTTCAGCTGTTCCCACGCGATACGGTCCGCCTCACAATGTCACCCCGAGTGAAGCGAGGGGTCTCAGAAACTCGGGTCACTGCCATACCACCGGAGGGCCAGGTCTTTCCACTCGGGGTTCACCGATTCGGCCAGTGCCACTTTCTTATTCCTCCGCCAACCCTTGAGTTCTTTCTCCCGGATGACGGCGCTACCAACATCAGAGGTCGGCTCGTGGTAGACCAGCTTGGAAACGCTGTATTTGCTAGTGAAGCCGCCTGTCAGTCCTTGTTTATGCTCGAACACCTGGCGCTCAAGGTCGTTGTTCACCCCGATGTAAAGGGTCCGGGCCGGGTTGGCCATTATGGAAACGTAGTATTGGCGCACCGGACATTGCCTCTGTAAGACCCGAGGTTCCTCGTCGCTGCGCTCCTCGGAATGACAGGGGGGACGCCCCTCGCAATGACAGGGCGGCTTTGCCCCTCGCAATGACGCTGGGGGTGTGTTGCATTTTTCAGAATTGCAGCCAAGTGCCACCTCACAATGTCACCCCGAGTGAAGCGAGGGGTCTCAGGGACTCGGATCACTGCCATACCACCGGAGGGCCAGGTCTTTCCACTCGGGGTTCACCGATTCGACCAGTGCCACTTTCTTGCTCCTCCGCCAGCCCTTAAGCTCTTTTTCCCGCGCGATGGCACTACCAACATCGGAGGTCGAATCGTGGTACACGAGCTTGGTGATATTGTACTTGCTGGTGAAGCTCCCGTGGTGTCCCTGTTTATGCTCGAACACCCGGCGTTCCAAGTCATTGGTCACGCCGATGTAAAGGGTCTTGGCCCGGCTGGCCATTATGTAAACGTAGTACTGGTGCACCGGACATTACCTCTGCAAGACCTGAGGTTCCTCGTCGCTCCGCTCCTCGGAATGACAGATGGGATGCCCCTCGCAATGACACTGGGGGTGTGTTGCGCTTTTCAGAATTGCAGCCAAGTGCCGCCTCACAATGTCACCCCGAGTGAAGCGAGGGGTCTCAGGGGCTCGGGTCTCTGCAGTTCCATCAGAAGGCCAAGTCTCTCCACTTCTGGGACGACCGGACCCCTGGTTCCGCCCGGCAATGGTCAATCAACGCTTGGTTTCAGGCTGGGGCTGACAGCTGAACGCTGACCGCTCTAGATCGGCGGCCGGCGGGTGTGCCAATCCGTGGCTTGCTCGTAGGCGTGGGCTACCCGAAACAGCAGCTCTTCCTGGAAGGGCTTGCCGATCACCTGGAGGCCCACCGGCAGGTCCTGGGAGGTGAAGCCACAGTTGACCGACAGCGCCGGCACGTTGGCCAGGTTGAACGGGTTGGTGAAGCTGCGCCTTCCGGCGAAGCCGCGCAGCACCTCTTGCTTGGTGCCCATACCGGATTGGGCGGGGATGGGAGAGGCCGGAATCGATGAAGTGGGCATGACCAGCACGTCAACGCGCTCCAGGGCATCCAGTATCTGCCGGCGCATCACCTCTCGGAGCCGGGTCGCCTTCTGATGGGCCTGGGCGGGCAGGATGCTCCCGCACAACAGGCGAATCTGATTGTTGTGGTCGTATTGGTCCAGGTACTCTTCGATGCCTTTTCGGTGCACCACCGCGGCGTCCACCATGATGAGGGTGGCGGAAATTGCCGCCGAGGCTGCGATAAGGGGTATGGACACCTCTTCGGCCATTGCGCCCAGTTCCCCCAGGGCCGCGATGGCCTTCTCCACGCTTTGAAGCACCTCGGATTCAACGCCGTCGGGTTGCATCCGCTCCCGGACCACCCCCACTTTGATCCCCCGGATTTCGCCATCGAGCTTGGCTAAGTAGTCGGGCACCGGGGCGTCCCAGGTGTAGGGGTCTCTCGGGTCATACCCGGCGATGGCGCCGAGGGTCATGGCGCAGTCGGCCACGGTGCGGGAGATAGGTCCAACGGTGTCCATGGACCAGGAAGCCCCCAGTACGCCGTAGCGGCTGACCCGGCCCCAGCTGGGGCGGATCCCCGCCAGCCCGCAGAAGGCCGCCGGGCCGCGAATGGAGCCACCGGTATCCTCGCCGAGGGACGTGGCGCACAATGAAGCCGCGGTGGCGGCCCCGGAGCCGCTGCTGGATGTGCCCGGGTTACGGGTCAAGTCCCAAGGGTTGTGGGGCTGGCCGTACGGGTGGTGGAAGGCGTCTCCCATGGCGTACTCGCTCATGTTTAGCTTGCCCAGAATAACCGCGCCCGCGCCGCGGAGGTTTGCGATCACCGTGGCATCTTCATCGGGAACGAAGTCCTTGAGGATGGATGAACCGCCGGTGGTCCGAATTCCTTTGGTGTTGAATTGGTCCTTCACCGCCACCGGCAAGCCGTGCATCGGCCCCAGATAGCCGCCGGCGGATATCTCCGTTTCCCGCCGGCGGGCGTCGGCCAACGCCTCTTCGCGGCACACGGTGATGTAGGAGTTGAGCTGACCATCCACCTGGTTAATTCGGTCCAGGTAGGCTTCCACCACTTCAACCGGTGAAACCTCCCGTGCCTTGATCAGTGCGGCCAGTTCAGTGGCTGATAAGAAGGGAATTTGTGCTTTTTCCATATCCAACCGGCTCCTCGGCGCAGGGTCTGTCAGGCGCAGGCTCATTGTGCTGGTGGACGCGGGAGATGTCAACGCGCCGGCGCTTTTGCGGTCAATCATGGGGTATCTACCAAAGGGATGGGTGGCAGCACCCTGTGCCTGAAATGCCCGGTTGTCATACGATTTGGGAGACGCTAACCGTTGGCCCTCTGGCAAGGCCAACGCCGGGGAGCCGCGCCGAGCACGGCGTAGCGAGGTCTGCCTGGACCGTTTCGACCGCCCATTAAGGCGTTCCGGCATCCACGGCTTCATCAAGATTCCCTGAGGTGATCCCTGAGGTGATCAATGAAGCTCGACAACAGCGGCGCTCGATGAAAACGGACTTCGTCACCTGTAGTGAATAGCCGCTCGCCGCACGGGCAAACCCAGCGGCAAACCTGTTGCGGTCAAAGGGCGGGGCCGCCGCCGTGACGAAGCCCTCGGATGTGTTCCAGCCAAGGGGACCGCTGCGAATCCGCAGCCAAGAGTCATGGCATCGTCACCCGGGGGTTCCTCGGCGCACCGGAGCGTGGCGCCGGTAAGTGACCCGCCGGCCAAAATCTTCTGATAATGGCGGAAAGGGGGAATACCTGATGGTCTCCAACAATAACCAAACCACCATGCCAGCCGAGCCAGTTTCTCTATCTCTGGAAACGCTCCAGGAGGCGCCGGGCGCTTGGGAGCACGGCGAAGAGTATGATCCCAATGCCGAAAGCAGGCTTACGCTGGCCAAAGCCACTCGTGACCAGGCAGAATCGGCACGTCAAAAGATAGCGGAGGAAATCCTGGAGGCTACCCGGGAAAATGCCAGAAGCTCATCATCAGCGGAAACAACGCCCTACAACATGCCAAGCACTTGGAGAGTGAGGCGGATACTTGGCACTCCGAAGCCCAGGCCGAGCTAAAGCAGGCCGAGACCCTTAGAGCCGAGGCCGAAGCCAACCGGAATAGCGCCCAACAAAGCGCCATGCGCCTGGAAACTGAAGCGGAAGCGAAGTACGCCGAAGCCGAGGCCGAGTTGAAGCGGGCCGAATCCAACAGAGTCCAAGCGGAAGCCGACCGAGAACGAATTCTCGCAGACTCCCATCGGGCGGCCCGCGCTGTTCTGGATGAGGCCCGCATGGAGTCGGATCGAGATCGCATGGAGTCGGAACGGGAACGTTTGGAGTCGGAACGGGTATGCTTGGACCTCAAACGCCAGGCGTCGGTCGAGGCTCAAGGGATTCTCGCCCAAGCCCGCACAACTCGAGAGGAACTCGAAGCCCAAAGAATATACGCCGACGCAGCCCGGCTCAAGGCATGGTCACAGGACATCCTGATGCAGGTTGAGGAGCAACCGGCCGAGGCTCCTGTGTCCTCAAAGCCGAGCACCAACGGAAACACCGCTTCCCCCGAGCCAGCCAACGGTGCAAAATCCGCGGTCCCGGCCCAAGCCGCGCGCGTCGAGACGGCACGTTCCGGATCGCCCTCGAAGCAAGCGAAGCCAAGAAGCTCCGGCAATGCGAAGAAGCCGGCCAACGGCGCAAAATCCGCGGTCCTGGCTCAAGCCGCGATCGTCGAGACGGCGCCTTCTGAAATGCCCTCAAAACAGGACCAGCCCAAGAATTCCGGCAACGCAAAGAGGCCGGCCCGAAGGGCGAAGGCCGCCAAGTAGCAGCCGTCGCTGCCGGCAACGGCGTTTCTCAGGCCCGGTATCCGGTTCCACCCGATCACTAACTGCGGACCAATGTTTGAGCTTTGGTTCGCAGTTTCGATTTTAACCCCCCGAGGTCTTTCCCGTCTTGCCAGGCTTCCGCCCCGGAGGGTGCCGAGAGGTCCCGTAGCATCGACGATCCCTGTCTTCCCCGCCGGGCGGACCGAGATATCCGTAGATAGCCCTTGCCCTGTCCATCGAAGCGCACCGCGGAAGCGACCGAGGATGTCACGCTGCTCCCGACGCCGGTCTTTCCGGACCCGCCGGCCTGATGAAAGGAGGAATGAACTCAGGCAACACCGCGGCACTCGCTGGTATAATTAGGCGCCGGGTTCCCGAGGTACGCCCTTGTCCCTGAGAACCCGTCCGATGGGCCGGACAGCACGTTGGGGTGGATTTACCGGCGTGATGCCCGCCTTGAGAGTTTCTTCGAGAGGTGCCGCGATGGACCGGTGGGCCGGAGTTGTGCTAGCCGCTGGAATGGGCATAAGAATGAAGTCCCGGCTTCCCAAGGTACTGCATCGCGTCTGTGGGAAGGAGTTGATTCGCTACCCGGTGGAACTGATGCGCCAGTTGGGAATCGGGCGGCTCGTGGTCGTGGTATCTCCCAGCAGCGCCGCCGCGGTCCGGGAGTTGTTGGGAGCAGACGTGGAATACATCGATCAGCCGTCGGCGTTGGGAACCGGTGACGCGTTGGGCCGCGCCGCCGGGCTGATTGAAGGGAAGGCGGACCACCTCCTGGTGCTGGGGGCCGACTGCCCTCTGCTCCGGGCGGACACCGTCAAGGCCCTGGTGGAGTCCCACACTGCGGCCTCTGACGATATGACCCTGCTTACGGGCGACACTCTCTCGGTCGGCGACCTAGGCCGGGTCCATCAGGATGAATCCGGCAAGGTGGTCAGCATCGTTGAGGCTGCGGACGACCCGGAAACCTCCGAGCTGCCGGGGGTGTTCAACGCCGGCGTTTACTGCTTCACCGCCCCCTGGTTGTGGGAGAACCTGGAACGCGTGGCGCCGAGTCCCAACGGCGAGCGGTACCTCACCTCGCTGGCCGGCATCGGTGCGGCGCACGGCGCAAGAATCCACGGGGTGGCCGCGGCGGACTCGAGTGAGCTTCAAGGTGTCAACGACCGTCTCCAGCTGGCCGAGGTGGAGGCGGTGCATCGCCAGCGTATCCGGGAGCACTGGCTGCTGGCCGGGGTGACAATGGTCGACCCGGCTTCCGTGTTCATCGACCCCGACGTGGCCATCGGCCAGGATACGGTGATCCTGCCTAACACAATGCTGTTGGGCCGGACCAGCATCGGGGAAGGGTGCGAAATCGGGCCGGGTTCCACCATCCGTGACTCGAAGGTCGGCAACCGGTGCCGGGTGACCTCCTCCGCGCTGGAAGAGGCGGCCATGGAAGACGATGTGGACATCGGCCCCTTCAGCCACCTGCGGCCCGGAGCGTACCTGGAGTCCGGGGTCCACGTGGGCAACTTCGCCGAGGTCAAGCAGAGCCGGGTCGGGTCGGGGGCGGCCATGGGACATTTTGGCTATGTGGGTGACGCGTCCATCGGCGCCGGGGTGAACCTGGGAGCAGGCATGGTCACCTGCAACTACGACGGCAAAGACAAACACCGAACGGTCGTCGAGGCGGGCGCCTTCATCGGCTGCGACACGATGCTGGTGGCGCCGGTCACGGTAGGCGAGGGCGCTATTACCGGCGCGGGCTCGGTGGTGACCCGCGATGTCCCGGCAGGTAGACTGGCGGTCGGAGTTCCTGCTAAAATAAAAGTCAAGAATGATAGACCCGACTGACTTAATAGGGGTAAACCCCGTGGGACCTCCCTCCCGGGCCGCAGGCATCCGGTAGGGGGAGTATTGGATATAGACTATTTACCATCGGCTCCAGTTTTCGTCGCGGCGCTTTTGCTGTACGCCTACCTGTGCCTGGCCCGCCACTCAAGAACCTCGACCAACGGCTCCCCAAGAAACGGCCGTCCTTCTCAACTGGCCGGCCACATCCTCTCCTGGCTCACCTACGGATCCGTCATTGCCGCCGCCCTGTCAGGCCTGGCGCTGCTGCGTAGTACCGGAACCACCGGTTGGTTCCCCGCCTCTTTCATGGCCCTGGGCCTGCTCGTTTCAGTGATAGTCGCCGACCGGGTAGCCGCCTATCTCGCGTCTCGCCGGCCGGCCTTGGCCGTTCCCTGGCGCCGCGCCCGGCCCCGGGCGATCAACGGAGGTGCGGACGGCAGAGCCGGAGCAGGAGGCAACGGCGGCCCCGGCAACGGGGGCCGAGAGGACTTCGCCGGCGACCTTTTCCCGGAGAGGGACGAACCGGTAATCACGGAAGCCGACCTGGTCAGCCTGGACCAACGGGACCGGGAGATGCTTCGGTCCATCCTGCGCCTAGACGTTACCACCGCCCGGGAAATCATGATGCCCCGTTTGGACATGGTCTCGGTGGAGGCCGACGCTACTCTGGCCCAGGTGGCCGAGCTGATGACCCAGGGCGGGCATAGCCGCCTTCCGGTCTACGAGGACACCATCGACCGCATCCTGGGAATCGTCCACTCCCTGGAGGTGCTGGAGGTCCTGGCTCGGGGGAAGCCGGGCACCAGCCTTCGCGATCTCGTCCGCCCGGCGTTCATCATTCCTGAAAGCAAGCGCCTGGACGATCTGCTGGAGGAGCTGCAGGACAAGGGCGTTCAAATGGCCATCGTGGTGGATGAGTATGGGGGCACCGAGGGGCTGGTCACCATGGAAGACGTGCTGGAGGAGATCGTCGGCGAGATCGAGGACGAGTATACGCGCACCCGGGAGTCCCGGGTGGTCTACTTGCCGGACGGCGCGGTGCTCGTCGATGCCGGAGTGACCACCGACGACGTTGAAGAACTGCTGGCCACCCAGCTTGGCAGCACGGACGTGGATACGTTGGGCGGGTACGTTTACCAGGCCCTGGGCAAGATCCCCCAGGTTGGCGACGTAATAGTCACCGACCACCTCCGTATTGAGGTCATTTCAATACTGGGCCGCCGCCTCCGCAAGCTTCGCATCGAGCGAGTCTCCGGTAACTCGTCCGCCTGAAGCTTCCGAACCCTGGTCTCGCTCAGTTTGTGCTACGGCGAGACGCCGGGGACGGCGAAAAAATCGGCGTAGCTCTGCTTTCCGAACCCGCAGTAGTCCGACAGATGTCTGAGCCCGTAACGCCCGTGAACCGGTGGCTGCTCTTGGAACCAATGCTCCGGCGCGGGGTCGATGGTGCCGATGACGTCCGAGACCGGAGGGAAGGGGTGCGGCATGTCGCCGGTGCCGGTGGAGACCCCGGCCGCAAACTCCGGGGGCACGAACAGGAACGGAGGAGCGGCTCCGTTCTCGTTGTCTTCCTCCTCGGTCAGCAGAACGGTCTTGATGCCGGCGCGCTCGCAAGACTCCAGAGTCAGCATGGTTCCAACAAAGCGCTGTCCCCGGACATCCGTGGTCAAGATGGCCCCTTCGGCGCCCAGCTCAACGGCAAGCAGTGACGCCCGGTCAGCCGCCACCCGGTACTCTCTTTGGTCCGTCCAATTCGTCCGCTGGATGATGCACCCCCGGAAGTTTAGATCCTTGCCATGGCGCCGCCACAGATCCAGCACGACGGGGTTGTTGGCCATCACCCAGGTGGAGCCGCCCCCAGAGTTTCCGCCGGGGCCACCACCGCAGACCGCTCCATCAACCATCTCCGTACCGGACAGGAGCCAGGGCGCCGACAGCCTGATCTGGCCGTAAACGGCGCTCCCGTAACTCCCTTGGGCGCCCGCCACCGGCTCCGAGGAAGCCAGGTGAGGGATGTACACTACGCCCGGCAAGCCGGGGGACGGGGCCGTATCGAATATCTCAACCTCGGGTGGTTCCAGGTCCCTGGTCACCTCCGCCAGGTAGTCCGGAATTTTCAACGCATTGGAGAATGACGCGTAATGCTGTTCTTGGGCCGGCAGGTTGGCGATGGGTCTCACCACGAGGCAGATGCTTATTTGCGACGCATAATGGTGAACCGCTCCCGGGCCGCTCATGTCGATGAACCGGATGTCGAGTACGCGCTCCCTGCTCCATTGCCTGGTTTCCCCTGGCGCCGACTCGATCATACCGGTCAAGTCTAGGCATTCCACGACCGCCACCCCGGCCAGCCGGTGGGTGCGCCCGGTGCCCACCATCTCCGTGGGCCTGCCGCATACGCCAGGATAAGCGGTGCCCTCGCCGTCGACCTTTAGTTTGGGCTCGATGACGTTTTCGTACTCGATAATCCGGACCGACTCACCCGGCCTGGCGATGTGGACATCCGCCTGGGCGACGAACGGGTCCAGGAGCACGATATCCAGCATTTCCTGCTTGTTCAGCACCAGCCGGCCGCCACTTAACTGCGTGCTGGAGCCGAAGGTCACGTCGCTAATCGGGAAGGTGCCAACCTCAAGCCGCATGGGCCACTTCCCTGGAGGACCTGTCGGAGGATGGGTCGAAGACCGTGGGCTTGGTCACCGGAGTTTGGATCGCCTCCAGCGCGGTTTCCACTATGCTGTACATCAACTCTCGGTCGCGATCCCGCGAGAGGTTCGGATCACCGCAAAGGTGTTCGACCCGGACTCCACGGACTATGCGGTGCGCGCCGAGGGATAACGGTACGGCCGGGAGGGCGCTGATAATCGCCACCACTATGCCTTCCCGTTCCAGTTCTTTGGTCATCGTTGCGCCGCAACGATTGCAGCTCCCTCAAGTGGAGGCGATGATCGCCGCCCGCACCCCGTCGTTCTTGAACTGCCGGGCTATCTCTCCGCCGATGCGTTTGGCGTCCGATACCGGGCAGCCGGCGCCCACCACCGAGAAGACCTTGGGATAGATGGCCTTGATCAACCCCTTGGCCTCGGCCGCTCGCAGGGCGGGTAGCGGCATGGCGTAGTTGGGGTTGACGGTGTTGTAGATGTAGCCTTTGAATCCTCCGTGGACCGACTCCCAATCGTCCACGATCAGGGCGTTCAGGCCCGTGATGTTATACGACACCAACTTGCGGGGAATAGCGCTGGACTGTTGGTCCGGGTTGCCCTTGGGCACAATCCCCGCCGAGGTGACCAGCCCAAGGGCGACGCCTCGCAGGTCCAAGATCGGCTCCGGCGGGTCCACCGCCTCGTAAGGCCGGGCCGGGATCTCCGACACGAAGGGCCGGCCCAGCACCCTGTCGAGCACCATGTCAACGGCACGTTGGCCGCCGGGCTTTTCTCGCTGGTGCAGGCGCCGCATTCCAGTGGGCAGAAACCCCTCGACATCGGCCGGCCCCAGAGGCTCCTGTCGCACCAGCTTCAGTCCCAGCCCAAACATGCTCTTCAAGTTGGCGGCCATCTCCACGGGAGTTTCGCCGGTGGGCATGGCTAGAACGGCCTGCCGGTAGGCAGAGAGGCCCGCGTTGTCTGGGTGCATCCCCGTTACCGCGGGTATGCCCATATCCCAGGCCGTCTTACACACCAACGCACAGGCCAGACCGTAGCGGCCGGCGTCGAAGGCCGGTCCGGCGAGAAGCAGGTCAGGTTTTATCTCCCGCAGCGAAGCAGCAACTTGGGCGACAGCTTCTTCCTGGTTGGAAACAAAGAAGTCATCTCCGGCGAAGATGGTGGATACCACGCTGCCCCGCTCTCCCAAGGCCTGCTGCAGCGCCCGGCCGGGTCCGATCGGGCCTTCCTTCACCTGCAAAGGTGTGTCGTTGGCTTCTTCGGAGCCCAGTCCCGCGAAGAACTGGTTGATGTAGTGCACCACCCTTACTTTGGCTGTCGCGCCGTTTGTCACAACGCCTCCTCATGCCTGGTCCAACTTGCGATTGCTCTGCACCCGGTCTTTTTACCACTTGTTGGGTTGGCAGCACAAGGGCTTTCCAGCCGCCGAATGTTGGGCCCGAGAGTATTACAGGCGGCAGCTAGCGCGGCGAGTGGCGGGGCGGTTGGCCGTGGAGAATGGGCGCGCCCGCATCCAGGCCGTCATACCGGCGGGCCTTGGTAGTTTGCGGACTCGTCCTCCGGAGCTTGCCGAAGGGTGCGCCCCCTCGGTTAGGAGGGCCTCAACCAGGCCTCAACCCTATCGAGCGCCGAAGCGGCGGCACGGGGTCAGGTCGTGCTTTTCCAGGCGATCAGTTCGCCGGTAACCACCAGCCGGTGGTCGTAGACCAGGCGAGGCACGCAGGAAACCAGGTGGATGGTGGCCCGGCCCGTGTCGTACAGCTTCATGTCGTCCTGCGGCATCACCTGAGTCGACGTGGCCCGGTACAGGTATTGCTCCTGGCCGTTGTCCGTGACAATGAAGACCTCTTCCCCGTCACGAAGCTTGCCGGGAATCTTGCGCAGGTCGAAGAAGACCGAGCCCTCTCCCAACGTGGGGCTTTCCGTATGGCCGAAAAACCAGGAGCTTCCGGCTTCCCCCGCGTTGGCGGTCTCCGGGATATGCCCCACGACGTTGCTCGGGGTCTCGTAGGCCCGGCTTCCGCTCGGGTCCAGTATCGCCAACTCGGAAACAGCCGAGTCGACGCCGATGGAGGGCACGATGATCCGGCCGGCGGCCGACAACCGGTCTCCGGGCACGGCCAGGCCGAATTCGACCGGGGTGAATCCCTGAAGCAGGAGTTGCTCCCGATAGGATGGCGGCTCGTATCCCAGGGGGTTGCTCCAGGAGGCAGCCTCCAACGATTCGCCCGGATACAGCCGCTGGCTGCGGATGGCGGCGGCGGAGATCGCGGGCAGCAGCATGGCTGACCCCTCCAACGCCGGGGCCCGGCCATCCTTGGAAGCCGCCAGCAACGCCGCGCCGGCGGTTTCCGGCCCGCCCAGCTCTGCTCCCGCGCCGGAGCCCGGAGCGGTAAGAGAGCCTTGGCCCGCGTCTTCCAGGGCGGCCGATGGCCGGTCCGCGAGCACGCCAGGCACGCTGACGTTCAGGTTGTCCAGATCGGCCCCGGCCCGGGCCGCATAGCCGTAATATGCCCCACCGGTCGCCAGCAGCGCCACACCCAAAAGAAGAACGAATATTCCTGAGTATTTGAAGAACCGCCGCTGTAGGCGCCCGCGCAATAACAGGTAGTCGTAACCAGCTTCCATGGCGCCTCCTTCACCCTGAAATGAGAAAACGAATCGGTGAAGATCAGCTTTCGCACTTGGTCTTTGTGGAGCCCCGCACTTCCCACAACCGAAGAGACCCGGGGGTGTTTGGGGAGCCCGGCACCGACGGGCCAGGCCCGATGAGTGCTACCGGACCCGCGAAGGGGACATGCCGCCGGGGGAAATTGGCTCGTTCAGGTAGATGTCACCGTTACGAATCTTGAGGTTGAAGCCACAACCCGGATTGATGCAGACCCATGCTTTGTAATGAACTGACGCGCCCTGACCGCCGTAATCGGACAGCGGAACCAATGAGCCAACGTCGCACTTGAGACATTTGGGTATCCCCCACTCTTCCACGTGATCCTCCTCCCAAATCGTATTCGGGACGAGTATAGCACCCACGATTTCCGAGTTACAAGCAAAACCAATGCGGCCATTAGCCACTTTGTTGAGGGTCTTACGGTACCCCTTGCCGTCTCCCCGGCCCCCTCACCGGCCGAAGGCCCGGCTTCGCCTACTCCAGGAAGTCTCTGAGTTTGCGCGAGCGGGTGGGATGGCGCAACTTTCGTAGCGCCTTGGCTTCGATTTGGCGGATCCGCTCCCGAGTCACCCCAAATTCCCGGCCGACCTCTTCCAAGGTGCGGCTGCGGCCGTCTTCAAGGCCGAACCGCAGCTGCAAGACCCGGGCTTCCCGTTCGGTCAGGGTGTGGAGCACCTCGTCCACTTGCTCTTTCAGAAGCTGGAAAGAGGCGGCATCGGCCGGCGCCGGCGCGTTCCGGTCTTCGATAAAGTCCCCCAGATGGGAGTCTTCTTCTTCCCCTATGGGTGTTTCCAGGGAAACGGGCTCCTGGGAGATTTTCAGGATCTCCTCCACCTTTTCCGGGCCGATCTCCATGGCCAGGCCGATCTCCTCCGGCGTGGGTTCCCGGCCGTACTCCTGGAGCAGCCTACGATGTTGCCGCATCAGTTTGTTGATGGTTTCCACCATGTGGACCGGGATGCGGATGGTCCTGGCCTGGTCGGCGATGGCCCGGGTGATGGCCTGCCGGATCCACCAGGTAGCATAGGTGCTGAACTTGTAGCCCTTGCGGTAGTCGAACTTTTCAACCGCCCGGATCAAGCCGATGTTGCCCTCCTGGATCATGTCCAACAGCGCCATGCCCCGGCCGATGTATTTCTTGGCCACGCTCACCACCAGCCGCAGGTTGGCTTCGGTCAGATGGGCCTGGGCCCGGTCGCTTTCGGCATCGATACGCTTGAAGTAGGCCCGGAACAGGGTATCCAGTTGCTGTAGCTCGGCGGAGCATTCCGGCAGACTCAAGGCAGTACCCAACTGGTCGAGGGTACAGTCCTCCAACACGTCGATGGCGTCGGGGGGAAGCAGCCAGCTGCTCAAGGAGAGGTTGATAACCCGCCCGTAGATGCTTTCCGGGTACTCGCCCAGGGACTCGCCGACGGCGGCGATCATGTCCACGTTCAACCCGGCGTCGATGGCGGCCCGAAGCTTGGGATGGTCGGTTACCTGGGAAAGGGTCAGGTTATGGGGCAGACCCACCTGCTCGCTGAGGGCCACGACCAGTGGTGAAGCCGCCACCAACCGGCGCAACAGCGCCCGGGTGATTTCCCAGGACCGGGGCGGGCGCCCTTCCAGGGCAACGAGTTCCGTTTGCAGGCCCTGCAGGTGCTTACCGCCCTCTATCTTGCGGGCCAGGACCCGCTCGTCGGTGGACGTTAGCAGGCGGACCCGCCCTATCTCCCGCAAGTACATCCGGACGGGGTCGTCCAACACCTCCAGCGTCTCCGCTTCGGGTTCCCAGTCCGGCTCCTCGTTCTCCACCCCTCCCAGCCCGTCTGGGGTTGCGCCGGCCACGGCGCTTCGAACGGTCGGTTCCTCCCACGGTTCGTCGACCGCCTCCACGGCCAGATCCGACGTTTGCCGGGGGGCGCCGCCCGCCTCGCCCAAGCCTTCGTCGTCGGTCCCCTTCACTCCTTGGATGATCTCCCGGAGATTGGTGCCCTCCTCGGGCTCCTCTCCCTTTTCCACAAGATCCTCCGAACTGAGTTCCCGGCCGTTACTGCGTCGTGCCATGAAATAGTCACCCACCTCGTAAAATGTCATGCGCCAGCGAGCCGCGCATATCCTGATTTCTCTTCAATCGTTGGTTTACCTCAAGAACTTCCTGGTGAGACTCTTCCAGCAGGTCCGGAGGGGCTTCGGTAAACTTCATCTGCTCCTCCACCTTCAACTCCCGGAGGTGCCGTTCCTCCAGGCGACGGACCGCGTCCTGGAAGGCCGCCACGCGGTGAGACTGGTCCAGCGGCGGGAACACTTTTTGGGCCAGGGACTCCAAGTGCTCAGTCAATTCCTCATCGAGGATGGCCCGGAGGGGCGCCAGCGAATCCTCGCCTCGGTGGCCTTGGCCCACCCGCACCCACTGGTTGAATATCTCCCGGTTCTCCAGCCGGCGAAAGTACTCGGGCCGCAGGTCGCCCGCTACTTCTTCTATCTCCTCGTGTCCCAGCAACAGAGCCAGGCAATAGTCTTCCACCGGATCCCGGTCCAGTTTGGCGAAGGGCGACGGCGTCGCCGCCCGAGTCTGGGAAGCCGCGCCGTGACGCCGCCGGGCCGCCGTGGGCCTTCCGATGGTGGCCCGCAGGGTCTCCTGGGTGACGCCCAGACGGTCGGCCAACTCCTGGAAGTAATGGTCCTGCTGGGTAGGTTCCGGCACCGCGGCGATCAACGGAAACAGCAGTTCCACCATCCGCGCCTTGCCCTGGGGGGTCGTTGGGTCCACCTGGGCCGATAGGGCGTCAAACACATAAGCCATCAGGGGCATGCCGCCGTCCACCAGCCGGACCCACTCTTCGGGGGACCGCCGGATGACCTCGTCCGGGTCCTGGCCCTGGGGCAACACTGCGATCTTGATCTCCGGCATTTCCTCCCGCCGGTACATGGTGATGCCGCGGGCGGTGCCCGCTTCCCTGGTCTGGATGGCCTTCCAGGAGGTTTCCAGGCTGCGCAGAGTAGCTTGTTGGCCGGCAGTATCGGCATCCAGGGCCATGGTGACGCTGTTGGTGAGACGGTGAATAGCGGCCACCTGGTGCTCGGTGAGGGCCGTCCCCATCGAGGCCACCACATTGCGGAACCCATGTTCGTGGGCGGCTATGGCATCCATGTACCCTTCAACTACCACCAGTCCCTTGGAACCAGCCTCTTCCTTGGCCAAATAGAGAGCGTACAGGAGCCGGCTCTTATCGAAAACCGGGCTCCTAGGCGAGTTTAGGTACTTGGGGTTCGTCTGGTCCAGCGTCCGTCCCCCAAAGCCGCACAACTCCCCCTGGCCGTTCCTGATGGGTATCATCAGCCGGCCTCGGAACAGGTCTCGGGGCCACCCATTGTCCGAAACGCGAACCACTCCGGCCTGGGCCAACTGCTCCGGGGAGTACCCCAGCTTGCCCAGGTAGTTTTTCAGCGACTCCCCGTCTCGGGGGCTGAGGCCCAACTCGAAGGCGTCGATAGACTGGGCGGACAGTTTCCTTCGGTCCAGGTAGGCTCGGGCCTCGGCGCCCTGGTTGGAGGCCAAAACCTCCTGGTAATACTTACGGGCAGCTTCGTTAATCTGAAACGCACCTTGCTGCTGGGATCGGCGCTCCCGGTTGGGCAAGGCAATCCCGGCCTGCTGGGCCAGCCGCTTCAGGGCTTCAGCGAACTCCAGGTTCCCCGCCCGCATGACGAAAGAAAACAGATCGCCGCCGTCCGCGCAAGCCCCGAAGCACCGCCAGGTCTGACGGTCGGGGAAAACGTAGAAGGAGGGGGTCTTTTCCTGGTGAAAAGGACAGTTCGCCCGATAGCTGCGGCCCGCACGGTTCAGGGGAACGTGCTGGGAGACCACTTCCAGAATATCCAGCCGTCCTTTGATGTCGTCGACGACGGTCATCTAAGGCCGCGGCGGCCCAGAAGTCGGTCGACAGGTCTCCGTGGACCCGGCATATGTCACCACCCAACGGCTTTGAGAATGGGCGTTCCAGCATCTCCGGGGTCGGGATGACGGTCCCGGTCTGGTTTTGGAAAACTCGGAAGACAGATTAATCCAAGTTATATTTTACCAAATTCAACGCCGCCAGAACAGATGCCGTCACAGGTGCTCGCACACGGGTTTGGCCCGGCGGAGGATGCTTCGAGCCCAAAAGTACCAGGCCGGCCCGGTAAAACGGCCTACTAATCCCTGGCCCTTTTCGCCGAGGCAGAGTTCATCAGTCCTGCCGATGACGCAGGGCGCGATGCTTTATACAGTGAATGGTATGCCAATCAGGTGCTTCAAATCTCAGACGGGTCGTCGGGAAGACGCCGGAACCTTTTTGGCCGCGGGAACGTCATAGGGATTAGAAAGGGCCGCAACCCGGCCGCAGAACATAGAGGAGGGATGGATATGACTACAGGAAACAAGGTCGCCGCAGGTTTGTTCGCCGGAGCATTGGCCGGGGCCGTGGCCGGGATGTTGCTGGCTCCGAAGCCCGGAAAGGAAACCCGGCACGTCATCGCCGGCCGTCTGGACACTGTCCGTGGAAAGGCCGGGGACCGCTTCGCGGCCTGGCGCCGGGCCAAGGCGAACGGCCGCCACCCCGAGGTGGTCCAGACTCCCTCGGAACGCGATGTGGTCGCCTCCAGCTAGACTAACCCACCCTAGACGCCCGTCGTCCGGATAGTCCGCCGGTCTTCGAAATGCAAATGGGGACCGGCGGAACTAGGCCAGCCGGCGGGCCAGGTCCCGCTTCCGCCCGACCATGTTCGCCAGGTCATCGGTGACCACGGCATCCAGGTGCACCGCCGCCATCTTTTCCAGGTCGCGGCCAAAATCCACGTCCCAGGCCAGCACGCGTCCGCCCCGGCGCTGAAATCTGCGCTGAGCCTGTAGGCTGTAGGTTTCGTCAGCCGGGTCGTACCAGTGGGCCTGCACCAAGGGGCTGAGCCACCGCGACCGGATGGGATAGGGATGTTTCTTCGACCAGATGTAGCCTCGGGCAATCCGCGGTTCCATCCGCCGCAGGTGGTATAGGGCCACGGGGTTGAAGCTGGCCACCAGGGTGCTGTCCCAGCGCCGGTGCCGGCGTACCGTCTCAGCCACCCGGTGGGCAATCGAGCGCATGCCTTTGATGACCACCTTCATCTCAACATTGAGCAGGTAGTCATGGGGCAGGGCTTCGAACACCTCGTCCAGGGTCGGCGCCGTCTCGCCCCGGAAGGCCGGGCTGAACCAGGCGCCGACATCCAGGGCGCGAATCTCGCTAAACGTGCGGTGATTCAGTGGGCCGTGCCCGTCGCTGGTCCGGTCAAGGTACCGGTCGTGGAACACCACCAATCGGCCGTCGCGGGTCAGCCGGACATCCAGCTCAATCCCATCGGCCCCGGCGGCCAGGGCCCGATGAAAGGCGGGTATGGTGTTTTCCGGCGCCTCTTTGACATCACCCCGGTGGGCAATTATCAGCGGCACCGGGAGCGACCCAGGGTCGATGTCCCAGGTGGTCACTCTGTCATTTGGTTTGCCATGGGCCACGGCGGCCTCTACTTGTAGGGATTGCCCTGCGCCAATTGTTTCGCAGGGGACTGGTTCGAAGGACCGGGCAAGTTCCAGTTAACTATCCTCTGCCGACGGGTGTCAAGGACACCCAGCCCTTTCTATCGATACGCGTCACGCGGTCGTTGCCAGTCCAGTGCCGGGCTATTGGGCGAGCGGTAAAGCCGCGGCGGCGAACGGGAGCCGGATGCTGTGACCGTCGACTTATGGAGCCAGGCAGAGGTTCACCCTGTCTCCAAGCGCCGGTGCCATCTCGAAAAATGGCCAGGTCCAGGCTGAGATTCAGGCCCGGTTCAAAAAAGCCCCAACTTGTGCTATTTTGTGAAACCAGTAAACCCTTCACCATAAGAAGGGGCTATTTGCCGGTGGCCGGGGCCGGAGGCGCCGCCGCAACCGCAGCAGGAGGACATATGCCAAATATCGTCGATTGGCCCGCGCGGATGAAGGAAGTGGCCCAGTTCGTCGGCCTTGGCCGTGCCGAATTGGAGCTGGTGCAGTCTACCAAACCGGTGGTCCTGGACCATGTGGAGGAGATTACCGCAGCGGTCTACGACAACTTCTTGCGCTTCCCCGAAGCCCGAAAATTCTTCGAGGACGAGCGTGGAGAGATCGATGAGGAGCGCTTGGTACGGCGCAAGGCCAGCCTCGGCCGCTGGCTGCGCGGGTCCATCGACTTCAAGATTGACGCGGACATCCCGATACAGGTGCTGGCCACCGGCGTCGTTCACAGCCATCCCCCGTCCCACCGGGCGCACCTGGGCTCCATACCCGGCCGGTTCATGGTGGGCTCCATGTCGTTCGTACAGACGGCCCTCGGCGAGTTGCTCGGCAGGGAGATGAAGAACCCGGACCTTGCCCTAAGGGCATCCATCGCCTGGAACAAGCTGCTGATGGTCCAGATGGACATCTTGCTGGCGGGGTACATGACCGACACGCCAACCGAGCCCGAGACGAAACCCAACCCTTAGGCATCCTTCACCACCACAAGCCAAGACTTAAGGAGGCGCTTATCCATGACCAAGGTACTCGTGATCCAGGGCGCTGGCATGAACATGCGGGGCAAGGTTCAGGTTGACATCTTCGGCACCACGACACTGGACCAGATCAACGATCAGATTCGGGCCGATGCCGCGAGTCTGGGGCTGGAGGTGGAAATGTTCCACTCCAACATCGAGGGCGAGGTGATCAACGCCCTCTACGACGCCGACGACCGGAACTTCGACGCCGCCCTGATCAACCCTGCCGGCTACACCACGGGCACGGGGCCGCTGCGCGGGGCAATCACCCACGTGAAGTTTCCCGTCATCGAAGTGCACGCGTCCAACCCGACGGCCCGGGGCACCGTCTCCAACATACTGCCGGTGTGCAAGGGCGCGGTCTATGGCTTCGGCTACTACGGGTACCGGCTGGCCCTGGAGGCGGTCAAACAGATGGTGCAGGCAGCCGGATAGACTCCCTGAGGGGGCTAGCCGAAGCTCACCGCACGATGTGAGCGGAGAATGCCGGGCCGGGCACGCCTTGATTCGATGTTCCGGCGACCTGCCGCCCGGGCCGGCGAAGAAGGGCAACGAAGTATGACCGACATCTTGTAAACGAAGTTGGCCCGGTGTCTGGTAAACGAGGTATGACCGATGTCTCGTAAACAAGGTTGGCCCGGGGTCTGGCAAATGGCTTCATCCTCAGCCCGTCATCCCGGCGAAGGCCGGGATCCAGGGAAGCACTGCTGGATTCCGGCCTTCGCCGGAAAGACGGTGATGGGGCTGGATTCCGGCCTTCGCCGGAAAGACGGTGGTGGCGCGGGATTCCGGCCTTCGCCGGAATGACGGTGCGAGGAGGGATGTCCGCCAATTTCGCCGGTGTTATGCAGCTTGCCAGAAAGTACTCAAGCTTCGATTCTCGCCGGAAGCGGCGGGGACTCTGTTGAGCGCTGTTCTCGGATTGATTGCCCTCGTCGAAATTGTTGCGCCTGCGTGATTAAAGGCAAGCATCGCGCACGGCCCGGGAGATGGCCGCCAAGCGCCGGGTGTTCGACGGCCCGGCCCGAAAGCCGTTGGTGATGAAAGCCATGGCCAGCCCGGAGTCGGGGTCTGTCCAGCCCACCGACGTGCCGGCCCCGCCGTGGCCAAAGGACTGGGAGCCGTCCGTCTCCGAAGACCCCATGCGATTGTCATCCAGCGCCATCCCCAGGCACCGGCGGACCGGCCGCTCCAGGGTATAATCCATCCCCTCGACTTGAAAACGGGTGACCTCGGCGACGGTTTCCGCCGCCAGGACCCGCGTCCCATCAAGAATGCCGCCTCCGGCCAACATCGCGTAGAACCTGGCCAGGTCCCGGGCGGTGGCAATCCCCCCTCCCGCCGGGTGCACCGCCTGGTGCACCTCCGCCCGGTTGTAGGTCGAAACCATGACCGGGCGGTCACAGTCCTCCATTGCATGTTCCTTCGACACCCTCTCTTCCAGAGACGGGGGCAGGCCCACGTAGGTGTCTAGCATCCCCAGCGGCCCGGTCACCTCCTCCTGGAGGAACTGGCTGAAGGGCCGCCCGTCGACCCGCCGGACCAACTCACCGATCACCCAGCCAAAATTACGGGGATGATAGGCGAGGACCTTGCCCGGCTCGTACACCGGCGAGACCCTCTCCATCGCCCGGACCACGGCGTCCCAGTCCCGCCACACGTCCCAGGTCAGCTCGGCGGGCGTATCCGGAAAACCGCCTCGGTGGGTCAGGATGTGGCGCACGGTGACGTCGGCCTTACCGTTCTGGGCGAAACCGGGCCAATGATCGGCCACCCGGTCGTCCCACCCCAGCTTTCCGCGCTCCCAGAGCAGGTAGATGCAGGCCGCGGCCAGGGGCTTGGTGGAGGAGTACAGGACAAACATGGTGTCGCGAGTGACCGGTTTGCCCAGTTCACCATCGGCCAGTCCGCCGTGGATGTCCAGGACCAGTTTCCCCCGCCGGTACACCGCCAACACCGCGCCCGGATGCACCCCGCTTCGGATCTGCTCTCGAAAGAGTTCCTCCACCCCTTGCAGGGCTTTGGGGTCCATCTGGACCGTATCCGCCGCTACGATCATAGTTCAATCTCCTGCCGGCAGCATCGCATCCCCGGCCGTCGCGGGAGCGATGCCCTCCCCAATCCACCACGGCACAGTATAGCATCCACGCTCCAGGGTGTCCGGCAGCGCGAAGGCAGGATCGCCTTCGGCTTGAATCCGTGCCTGAAATCGCACCTGGAAACTCAAATGGGGGCGCGGCATCGCATCTCCCCAAGCGGCCATACAGGTGAGAGTTCTCTATGCGCGAAGGGTGCCAACACTCTATGCCCTCACGTGCCTGCCCATCCATAATAAGGATAGGCGGAACCGTCCGCCGGGCGGCCACACCGAATGTAGACGGGGGCCTCCCAAAACCTCAGCGTTGGGGGCCTCGGGATCGGCGCCGGCCGGGAAGCTTGGTGTCATTGCCGCTGCAGGGCTTCTAACAGTAGAATGGACCGGGAGACGGATGAAGATGATCAAGCATCTATCCCACTACCGAGAGGATGAGCTTGTGGAAGCTGAGACGTCACCGGTCGAACCTTTTCGTTTTATGACCGAAGCCGGGGTGGTGCTGTGGACCGGTCACCGCGCCGACAGCCTGCCCTCGCTCGCTCGGGGGCTCCAGCAGGTTCCCGGCTCCTCCATCTACTACCACGTCCATCACGCCCTCTTCCGTCGGCGTAAGCACCGCCTGGCCGAGCACACCAATGACTTTGCCCGCTGGGTCTTCACCAGGTTTGGGCAGAAGGGGTTGGCCGAAAAACTCGCCAGTGTGGACCCTCTCGAATGCTCCACCGTCCGCGAATCTCGCGAGCGCCTCGTGTCGTATGTCCAGGAGTACGTGGTCGAAGGAGAGGACTTCCCTCGGGTGCCGTTGGGGTGGGAGTTCTACTTCCTGGAGGCCAGGAGTTTTGTCTTCCCGGCGGGGGTTGAAGCCACCAGCGTTGCGCAACTGGCCGAAGGGGT
Organism: Dehalococcoidia bacterium; assembly: GCA_030753265.1. The sequence goes on along the minus strand of JASMCQ010000047.1, from coordinate 36,771 downwards.
GGAAAAACTTGGGCTGGCGTGTGTTCTCCACCATTTTATCGAGGCCCGGTTCCGCGATGGTGGCGGCACGAACGATTTCTCCCGGTGGCTCAGGCTTTCGCGGGAGAATGAGAAAGCAGAGGCGCTGGACCGTCTCAACCCCTATTTCCACGACCTGAGCGCGCTGAAAGCCCAGATCGGCGCGGTACTCAGGGGTTAGGCGAGTTCGATGAGTGCTCCGACCCGCCTCGATGACTACATCCCCTTCGTCGGAGAAGAGGTTATCGACCAGATCCGGCTGATGGTTCGCAGCCTCCGCGGCGCCCATCTGCAGCACGTTAGCTCCACCCGTACCGGCGGCGGGGTAGCTGAAATCCTATCTCGCGTCGTGCCTTTGATGAACGACATGGGCCTGAAGACTGAGTGGACCGTCATCGATGCGCCGGATGCCTTCTTCGACGCCACCAAGAGCTTCCACAACGCCTTGCATGGGGTGGCGGAAGACATCACCCCGGATATGTTCCGGATCTACCGGGAAGTGATGAAGGAAAACGCCTCAAAGATCAACAAGGATGCCGACTACATCATCATCCACGACCCTCAGCCCATGGGCTTGATCGAGGACCGGCCCAACGATCGCGCCAAGTGGACCTGGCGATGTCACATCGACGTGGCCCAGGCGGATCTCCGGGTCTGGGCGTTCCTCAAGCCGTACTTGGATCTTTTCGACGCGGCCGTCTTTCACATTCCCCAGTTTCTGCGCCGGGACCTGTTCATCCCCCAGTACCTCATCCCCCCGTTTATCGATCCGCTTAGCGACAAGAACCGGGACCTCCGGCCGGAGGAGATCCAGACGGTGCTGGACCGATATAACATCTCATCCGACAAGCCGTTTATTCTTCAGGCGAGCCGGTTCGACTGGTTGAAGGACCCGATGGGGACCCTGCGCGCCTACGAGATGGTGAAGCGCTCTACCGATGTAGCGTTTGTGTTCGTGGGCAATTTTGCCCCCGACGATCCGGAAGGACGAGTGGTCTGTGAAGAGGTTGTGAAGGCGGCGGAAGCGTTGCCCGACACCACCGTCATTGTAAACCCCGAGGACAACGATATCACCGTGAACGCCCTCCAACGGGCAGCCGCCCTGGTGATTCAGAAATCCCTTCGCGAAGGCTTTGGCCTCTCGATTACCGAGCCCATGTGGAAAGCCAAACCGGTCGTGGGAGGAGACACGGGGGGAATTTCCTATCAGGTCATCGACGGAGTGACCGGCTTCCTCGTGCAGACCGCGGAAGGCGCCGCCTACCGGATGCGCCAACTACTGTCGAACCCACCGTTGGCCGAACTCATGGGACAGGAGGCCAGGCTTCGGGTGAAGGGCACCTTCCTCCCACCCCATTATCTCCGCAATTGGCTGGGCCTGCTTCTGGGCTTCCAATACCCGGAGCGCGGGGTCAGCGTGCTACCGGGGTAGACTGACCGGTGGGTCCGGTCGGCAGGTCCAGGATAAATTGGAATAGCCAGGGGCCCGGCGCGCCCTCCCGCCATGGATGGGTATCCGGCGGAACGGGCACGGGGCCCCCAGCCAACTTCTAGATTCTGTTGCCCTGCACCAGCACGTTTTGCGGATTGCCCTCCATGGCCCACTGGATGTTTTCCACCGCAAGCAAGAGCCGCTTCAGGGCCCCGTCAGGGGTGTTTGCCGCCATGTGGGGAGACAGGATAATGTTGCCCACCTTGAGCAGCGGGCTTTCAGGCTCGATGGGCTCGTTCACGAACACGTCCACACCCGCGCCGGCGATGCCCCCTGAACTCAAAGCATCCGCCAAAGCGGCCTCGTCGACCAGAAGGCCCCTGCCGGTGTTCACCAGGATGGCGGTCGGCTTCATGAGCCCGAGTTCCCGCGCGCCGATTATATTCTCCGTCAGGCTGGACACGGCAATAACGGTGACCACCACGTCGGACTGCCGTAGCAGGTCGTCCAACTCCACGAACTCCACGCCGTACTCCCGGGCCCGCTCCGGCGAAGGGTTAATTGTATAGGCAACGACATTCATCCCTATTCCCTTGGCCAGCTGCGCGACCCGCTGGCCGATGGGCCCCGTTCCGATGATTCCCATTGTCTTGCCCAGAAGATCGGTGACGTAGGGCCTTCCCCACTCACCCCGCCGGACCATCTGGTCATTCTCCACGAGCTTCCGCGACACTGCCATCGCCATAGCCAGGGAGTGCTCCGCCACCGATGGCGCTGAAAGGGGCGCCATCCTGGTGGCGGTTATTCCCAGTTCTTTGCAGGCCTCCAGGTCCACGTTGTCCACGCCGACGGCCCAGATGGACAGGATCTTCAACTTCGGTAGCTGCTCCAGGACCGACCGGGGGAACTGGACGACGGACCGGATGTTGATAACCGCGTCCGCATCCTTGCAGCGCCTCACCAACTCATCGGGTTCGGGCCGGTCTTCAGTGTAAATATCCACCTCCTCGGAGATGGCGCGTAATAGGTCCTCCGCGGGGGTCCTCGATATCGCGGGCGGGTTGTCGTCGGGTATGACCGACTTCTTTACCAGCTTCTGTTGAGCCATGGGTTCACCTCGTTTTCTCAAGATGGGTGGAATCTCTCGCAAGTGCGTAGCCAGGGGCCTTCCCAAGCCAAACGACGCCCCATTGTAACACCTCGGAGATACAGACCGGCAAGCAGATAGCAGCACCCTGGCCGCCGGTGGACTGCTAAGGCTGGATGGTCTGTTCAGTGACTTTCTTGGCCTCCCGGAGATCGATTTCAAAGCCCAACCCTGGCTTGGTAGGCGCATGGACCCAGCCTTCAGCGTCTGCTTTCACCGAGTCGAGGTAAACCCCGGGATAGATCGCCTCGTCGAAACACCCCTGGGGCACGGCAATCTCGTAATAGTCGGCATTGTTGATTGCCAGGAGCACGTGGAGGCTGGCGGTCCCTCGGCCAAAGTCATGGGGCTCGAAATTCATATGGTTGATCTCCGCCATGTGGGCCATCTTCATCAGGGCGGTGATGCCGAAGGAAGCCGGTCCGGCCATGATGTCCATGCACCGGCGGCGCACCATCTCGGCGTATTCGTGGATGTCGTCCACCTGGTCTCCCATCCGTACCTGCACCACCTGACAAGCCTGAGTCAGTTCAGTCAGTCCGTCCAGGTCCGTCTTGGGCAGCGGGTCCTCGAACCACCAGAAGTTGAGTTCGTCCAGCACGCGGCCCACCCGCAGCGCATCCTGACGGTCGTAGGGGCCAGGGTAGACCAGGGTGTCCAACATGAGGGTGAAATCGTCGCCCACGGCCTTGCGCACCGCGCGGCACATGCGGATGTCGTCGGCGGCGACGCAGTAGGGATGCAGCTTCACCGCCGTCAAGCCCTTGGCCTGGGCCCAGGGTTGACTCCACGAACTGCTCATCCCTGGCAAAATGGACCGTCGACCCGTAGGCCAGCACCTTCTCCCTGGTGCTGCCCAGCAGCTTGTATATGGGTTGACGCAGGCTCTTGCCCGCGATGTCCCACAGGCCGTAGTCGAGGATGCCGATGGCCTTGTTGGACCAGCGAAACCGGTGCCTGAGCATGTTCTCCATCCGGCCCCGGTCGAAAGGGTCCTGCCCCTCGATGTGCTCCCTGGCTTCAGGCCACAGTTGGGCCAGCAGCAGGTTGTCCGACCGGGAGGACACAACTCCGTCAATCCCTTCGTCGGTTGAGATGATGGCGAGGCCGTTCCGCCGGACCGAGGCGCTGACGAACTCCGGGGTCTCCTGATGATGGTTGGTCCTGGGTTCGAAGATGTGCCCCGTGAGTCCCGTGATCTTCATTTTCCAAGCTCCTTTCCGGTTCCGCTATGTGCGGGCAGAGCGTTCCACCGGCGGCCGGGTGGCCCGCTCCGGGGTCACCTGGGCAAAGGCCGCATCCGGAAAACAAGGCTGGCGCCGGCGACGTTTTCGGGGGTCAAAGGTTTGACGCCCCTCGGCCTGCGGGGTTAGCGAATGGGTCTCGCTTTTTGTTGGATTTACGGGGGAAATCCTCCTCGATCCCCCTTTACAAAGGGGGAGGTGGAGGGATTTGCCAGTCATTCGAGCCTTCGATCGATTCGGCAGTCTGTTCGAGGGCCGGTCGGGGGTTACCGGGATATGCAAGACACGATCTCGCAGCACCGCCAGGCCGAGACCCGGCGGCAAGCCCAACTTTGGCAACTGTCTCCGGCCAGCCGTTGGAGCGCGTCTATGTTTGGGAGGGGCATAGCCCCGGATAGCCGCTAAATCCCCTCTCCTATCAGGTCCAGGGCCGCGCGTCTCGCGTTCTCAGAGCCGACCACGCCCTCCCTCTGCAGGGCGCGAATCTCGTCATCGGTGTAGTTCAACTCCCTGAGGACCTCCTCGTTGTGCTCCCCCACGGTCGGCGGCGGCAAGCGAAGCGTGGCCGGGGTGTCGGACAGTTTGACGGGGAATCCGGTCAGCTTGATGGGGCCGTAGATCGAATGCTCCATATCCACGATCATTTCGTTGTGGATCACCTGCGGGTCCTCGAAGACCTCTTGCAGATTGTGTACCGGGCCGGGAGGCAGGTCGTACTCCAGGAACCTTCGCTCAACCTCGTCCCGGTCGAACTTCTTGAACCCGGCTTTGAGCACCGGGTAGAACCCCCAGGTCTCCTCACTCCGCAGATCGACATCCTTCCAACGCGGGTCATCAGCGAGCGAAGGTTCGATCTCCAGGGCCTGGCAAACGCGGCCCAAGACATTTTCCGCGAAGGACCCCATCATGGCGAAGTACTTGCCGTCCTTGCACTCGTATATGGCGTACAGAGCGCCGTTTGCGGAGTGACCGCCGGCAGGATGGGGCCTCGGGTACTCCTTGCCGAGATTCAAGACCGCGGCGTTCTCCTGGATGTGGCTCACGATCATGCCGTTCAGGAGGCAGGAGTCGACGATTTGCCCGCGCCCGGTCTGCTCCCGGGCCGCGAGGGCCGCCATCATTCCCTGGGCGAACAGCATGCCGCCCAGAAAGTCGGCGATGAACGTGCCGGCCGGCCGGGGGGGACTTTCCCGGTCGCCGGTCAGCGAGATCATCCCGCCCAGGGCCTGGGCCAGCAGATCCTGCCCGATGCGCTTCTCGTACGGCCCGCTGGAACCGAAACCGGTAGCCACGGCCCAGATGATCCGAGGGTTGATTTTGTCCAGTTCCTCGTATCCGAACCCCATGCGGTCCATGACGCCGGGGCGGAAGTTGCTGGCGACTATGTCGGACACCTTGACCATCTTGTAGATGATCTCCTTGGCCTCCGGCCTCCGAAGGTCGAGGCTTATGGTGCGCTTGTTGCGGTTGTTGGCCAAGAAGTAGGCGCTGATGCCGTTGACCCGGGGCGGGTTTCTGCGGCCGATCTCACCGTCGTTGATGCGCTCCACTTTGATGACGTCCATCCCATAGTCAGCCAGGACCTGGGTGGCCGAAGGCCCCTGCTGCACCTGCGTGAAATCGACCATGCGAATGCCTTGGTAGGGTAGCGTCATCCTCTCCTCCTCAATACCTGGATCACCTGCTTCCGGGCGCCCTTTCGGCGGGTATCGTGGCGCCCGGCTCCTAGAAGTCTAAATAGCCTTGCTTGCCGAAGCCGTAGAAGTCGTGGAGGTGGCTGACGCCGTACCTGCCATGGATTGGCCCCATCTCCTCGGCCCAGTGGGGCTCCGGTTTTCGGACCCCGATGACCCGTTCTACCTTGGGGAAGGTCACCTCCACACCGCCGGTCCCGTTGCTGACCGCGGCCACCAACTCCGGGTTCGAGACCAGCAGCGGCGGCGCCGACCCGTTCTCGTTGTCCTCTTCCTCGGTCATCAGTATCGTGTTGATCCCGGCCCTTTCCAGGGCCTGCACCGTGAGGACGGTCTCGAGAAAGCGCTGTCCCCGGACGTTGGTCGTGACGATGGCCCCCTGGGCCCCCACGTCGATGGCGAGCTGGGCCGCCCGGTTGGCCATGAGTTGCTTCTCGGCCTGGGCTTCCCAGTTGCTGCGAACGACGATGCACCCCACAAAATTGAAGTCGGTCCCGTGGCGGGCACACATGTGGGGCACGATGGTTTCAATGATGGGCCAGGTAGGGTTGTATTGGTAGGCCCCGCATATGGCGCCGTCCAGCACCTCAGTGGGTTGCAGCAGCCATGGCTGGGTTAGGCGTCCGATGCCGTATACGCAGGTGCTGAGGCTGGTCCGGGGACCGTAGCGATACTCCCCAGAGGCCAGCACCGGCACGAATACGACGTTGGGTAGCGAGCTGTCGCGCTGGTTCAGATCGTAGGTTTGGACCTCAGGCGGCTCCAGGCCCACGGTGGTCTGGGCCAGGTAGTCGTTTACCTTCAACATGGCGGCCTGGACCACCCGGTTCCAGTCGTCCGTGTACGAGCCCTCTTGCCACTCCATGGGCACGCACAGGTTGATGGTCGAAGAAAATGGAGTCACCGCCCCCGGCCCGGACATGTCGACATAGTTGACCTCACCGGGAGTCCCCTCGAGGCGGGCGCCCCACCAATGGGAGCCGTCCGGATTCACCCTGGGCATTTCCGAGCAGGGGATGATGGTCATGCCGTTCAGGCGGTGGGTCCTGCCCCTGCCCACCGTGTCCACCGGCCGGCCGGAGATGCCGGGGTAGACCGTGCCGGGCCCCTGGACCTTGACCTTGGGCTCGATCGTGTCTCGCATCTCCATGATACGCGTCCGGTCTCCCGGCCGGGCCACCTCGAGGCCGGCCCAACTCACGGAAGGCTCCTCCATTATCATGGCCACCAACTCGTCCTCGTTGATCTCCAGGACGCCGTCGGCCCAGCGTGTAGTCGTCCCTAACACGATATCTTTAACCGGAAATGTGCCTATTTCCAACCTCATAGGGCGGCCTCCTGAGGCTCGGGCTCGGATGGTTCGAACAGGGTCGGGCCGGAGACGGCCGTCACCAGGGAATTCAGGGCCGTCTCTACGATGCGGACCCCCAGCTCCCAGTCTTTCTGCGCCGAGAGCGCGGGGTCTCCGCAGACGTGGGATACCCGGACTCCCCTGACCACTCGGTTCGCGCCCACCGCCAGGGGTATTGCCGGCATAGCGGTCATGATACCCACTGGAATTCCCGCCCGCTCGATCTCTTTGCCGATCGTTGCGCCGCAACGATTGCAACTCCCTCAAGTGGCCACCAGCAGCACGCCGTCAATGTGATGTTCGTTGAGTTCCGCCGCGATCTCGGCCCCCATGCGCCGGCCGGCACTCACGGCGGCCGCATTGCCGGTCGTGGAGAAAAACCAGGGGTACACGGCTTTAATGGCGCCGGTGTCCTCCAGATACCTCACGGTTTGCAAGGGCATCGCATAGTTGGGGTTCTTGGTGTTGAGAATCAGGGTGCCGAAGCCGCCATGCACCGATTCCCAATCCTCGACGCTCAGGGAACTCACCCCTTCCAGGCTGTACCGGAAGAACTGCTCCGCCCTGCTGCCCACCAGCCGGTCCTCGTTTCCCCGGGGCACCAGGCCGCCGGTCGATACCAGGGCTATGGTCGATTCCTTCAAATTCTTCAGCGGCGTCGCTGGCGGAACCACATCGTAGCCGGTGATAAGCATTTCAGAGACCCACGGCTTTCCCGCGAGCCGAGCGTTCAGCATGTCCACGGCCCGCTCGTAGCCCGGGCGGTCGTGCATCACCTCCCGGCGGATGCCCCTAGGGACGTAGCCTTCCTCCGAGGCGGGGCCCAACTCCTCTCCACGCGCCAGCTTCATCGCCAGTCGGGCCATTCTCCCCACCACCGAGGCCATCTCCGAGATGTCGATCCCCGAGGACACTGCCAGGATTTCCTTGCGATAGGTCAACACTCCCGCGTTGTCCGGGAACATTCCCGTAACGGCGGGGATACCCATGCCTTGGGCCAGCCGGCACACCTCCGCACAGGCCAGGCCGTAACGCCCCGCATCGAACGCGGGCCCGGCTATTACCATATCTGGCTTGATCCGGTCCAGAATTTCAGCCACGGCGGCTTTCGCGGATTCAACTTCCTCGGTGAAGTAGTTGTCTCCGGCCACAATTGTGCTCACCACGGCCGCCTGGTCGCCCAGGGCCGCCTGAAGGGCCCTCCCCGGACCGACCGGCCCCTCTTTCTCCTGGACCGGGGCATAGGCCTGCTCCTCGGCGCCGATACCGCCGAAGAACTGGTTCAAGAAGTGAACAACCGTATTCGGATCTGCCATGTCGTACCTCTTTCCTCGCCCAGCATTCTCTTGCCCTCGGCGACGGCTTGCTCTCCGGTTGACTACCTGCAAACCGCTTCGCCCCGCTGCTTCATCCTTGGGACGCCTTTGACCCCGCCAGCAGGATCATCCCCCGTCCCCTCATTATCGAGGTGGCCGGGAAAAGCAGCCGTCCGTGGGGGCGAAGCTCCTGGGGCAGTTGCTCCCGAGTTTCACTCTCCCTGAGTGCACTTTCAAAGTAGACCCGAAGCAGGCCAAAGTCAACCGGCGTGGAGCGGCGCGAAATTGCCGAGGCGGACTTAATTCAAGAATCCCGTAAGACTGGATTGCGCTTATTGGGAAATTCTACTATAATAGCATCCGATCTAGGAGGGTTTCACGTAATAACTGCAAGATTATGTTGAGGGGGTCGCAATGTCTGCGCTCAAGAAACCCTTTATCGCCCTGTTGGTGCTAGCGATGAGCCTAGCCCTCCTGGCGGTTGCCTGCGGAAGCAGTGCAACGGCTACGCCCGCGCCCACGGCCACGCCTCCCCCGCCCCTCAAAGTTGGGCAACTGAACAGCTTCACCGGCGACCTTTCCGACTTCGGCACGGCCCACCGGAACTCCGGGGCCCTAGCCGGCGACCACGTCAACCAAGCCGGCGGTGTTCTTGGCACCGTGGTGACCATATCGGCCCGAGACACCCAGACCAACGCGCAGGTAGGCGTGGACGCCGCCCGGGCCCTGGTCGACATTGAGGGCGTCGTGGCGATCGTCGGCGCATTGGCCAGCGGCGTCACCATCCCCGTGGTCCAATCGGTAACCGGGCCCAGCGGGATTCTCCAGATCTCCGCTGCCTCCACCTCACCGGCAATAACCGTGCTGGAAGACAACGATTTCATGTTCCGGACTACCGTCTCGGACGCCGCTCAGGGCGTCGTTCTGGCCCGGCTGGCCAAAGAACAGGGCTTCACCTCCGCCTCGGCCCTCTACATCAATAACGCCTACGGCGAGGGTCTGGCCGAACAGTTCAAAGAGACCTTCGAGGCTGAGGGCGGCACCGTCCAGGAGTTGGTGGCCCATGAAGGGACCCAACCCAGCTACGCCTCGGAGCTGAGCAAGGCGACCGGCGGCGGCCCGGATGTCCTGGTAGCCATCAGCTACCCTGAAAGCGCCGAAGTATACCTCCGCGAGGCCCTGGAAGGCGACTACATCTCCACCTTCCTCTTCGTGGACGGGACCAAGTCCGACGACCTCAACGCGGCCATCGGGGCGGACAACCTGGAGGGGACCTTCGGTACGGCCCCGGGCTCGTCATTGACCGGCGCCCGCACCGCCTTCAACGATGCCTATGCCGCGTCTTTCGCCAGCGTGCCGCCGCTTCCCTTCATGGCCGAGACCTATGATGCCGTGGTGCTCATCGCTTTGGCCGCCGAAAAGGCCGGCACGACCACCGACTCCGCCAAGATCCGGGACGCGCTCCGCAGCGTCGCCAACGCCCCCGGCGAGAAGGTGGGGCCCGGCGTCGATAGCATCAAACGCGCCTTGGAGCTGATCCAGGCCGGCCAGGACGTCAACTACGAAGGAGCTGGGGGGTCCCAGGACTTCGACGAGAATGGCGACGTCATATCCACCATCGAGATCTGGAAGATCGAGGGCGGAGAGATCGTCTCCACCGACAGGTTCGAACTCCCGTAGCGGGACTCAGGACCGGTCTACAACGCCCGGTCCGGGGCTGATGCCTCGGCTGGGCGACACCGGCAGCTAAATGGCCCCCAGGCTCCCTTTGAATATGCGGAGCCTGGGGGCTTCCTCGTGCTGTCCCGGTCCGGCAGCCAGCAATACGGCTCGCCCGGTGAAACCGTTGAGCCACGATCCCGAGAGACCGGACGGGGACTTTACCTCAAGACCGTCATCCCGCCGAGCGAAACAACGGGGAGCCTCAGGTCATGCGGAGGCACGATCCGAAGAGGCGGCCAGCGGTAGAGGCCGCCTGAGCTACGGCTCCGCTGCCGCGGCCTCCGCATCCGCCGGTACGGGCCGGGAGGTCACTCTCCGCTCGCCCAGGATGCCTTCCGGTCGCAACAGGATCGCCGCCACAACCAGGAAGCCAACCATGAAGAACCGGAAGTTGGGATCGGAGAGGAAGCCGGGGAGAAACTGGGTCCCGGTCCAGATGCCCCACACGACAAAGGCCCCCAGTATCGCACCGAGGTTGTTGCCGCTGCCGCCTACCATCAGCATGGCCCATATTACAAAGGTGGCCAGAAGGGGATCGAAGGTGCGAGGGTCGACGAACCGGATGTTGTGGGCGTAGAGGGCGCCGCCGAAGCCCATGATTACCGCCCCCATCACGAAGGACTGGAGCTTGAAGGCGAACACGTTCTTCCCGCTGGCGGCGGCGGACATCTCGTCTTCACGGATGGCCTTCAGCGCCCTTCCCCAGGGCGACCGGAGCACCCGCTCGACGGAGACATACAGGATAGCCAGAACGACCAGAACCACCACCAGGTACAGGTAGTCGTAATTCTTGGGTGAAATCACGTCCCCGAGGAACTTGGGAATCCGGTAGAGGCCCTTGGAGCCGTTGGCCAGCCACTTCTCGTTCAGGAAGACCAGGCGGACTCCTTCGGCGATGCCTAGGGTGGCGATGGCCAGATAGTCGTCCCGGAGCCTCAGGGTAATGAACCCGATGGCCAGGGCCACCAGGCCGCACACGGCTCCCGCCGCCAGCAACGCTACCAGGAACCAAAGGTCGACGCCCAGGTTCGCCGGCCCCAGGTTCTCCACGAGGTTCCCGCCAAACTTGAAGTCCTCGAACAGCGCCGGGTCGGGCGACGCCGTCGTCAGCAGCGCCGTGGTGTAGGCTCCCAGGGCGAAGAACCCGGCGATCCCGATGTTGAACAACCCGGTGTAGCCCCAATGGACGTTGAGCCCCAGGGCGAAGACCGCGTAGATCCCCGCCAGGATGGCAAACCCGCTGAGGTAGCTCGCGGTACCGGCGAAATCCATCAGGCCTTCTCCCCAAAGATCCCCTGGGGGCGCACCAAGAGCATGAAGATCAAGATCAGAAAGGCGATGGCGGGCTTGTAGGTGGGGTTGATCCACTCGGTGGAGACTTCGGCGGTAACGCCGATCATCAGGGCCCCGACCAGGGCGCCGTAGGGATTGCCGATCCCGCCGAGGATCACCGCCGCGAAGAGGGAGAGCAGGAATCGCCAACCCATGATAGGGAACAGTTGCGCCTGAAACACCGCGAGCAACACCCCCGCGGTGGCGGCCAGAATAGCCCCGACGGCCCACGTCCACCAGATTACCCGTTCCGTGCTGATGCCGCTGACTCTAGCTAAATCCATGTTGTCCGAGGTGGCGCGCATCGCCTTGCCCATCTTGGTGCGGGTCAGATACAGGTAGAGGCCAAGGACCAGCACCAGCACCAACGCCCCTATGAAGACGTGGTCCGGCGGAATGCGGACCCCCATGGGGAGTTGGTAGAAAGGTTTGGAAAGACGCGGGTACTGTTCGGTGCCGCCACCCCAGATTATCTGGACCAGGCCTCGAAGGGCGATCGCCAAGCCCAGGGAGGCCATGGCCAAGACCACCGGGCTGACCCGCCGGGACCTCAGCCGCCGGTAGACACCCACGTCCAGGGCAATCGCCAGGCCGGCCATGGTTGCCCCAACCAGAGGGATAGCCAAGAGTAAGGGATAGCCGAATGTGAAGGGTCCGAATCCCTCTGCCTCCAACCCCAGGCGCGGGAAGAGGTTGCCCAACAGGAAGAAGCCCGTGTAGGCGCCGAGGGTCATGAAGTCGCCGTGGGCGATGTGGGCGAACTTGAGGATGCCGTACAGCAGCGAGAGGCCGATGGCCCCCAGGGCGATGATCATCCCGAGGAACAGGCCGTTCACCACGAGTTCCATCTTGATAACGGAGGAGAAGGCGAGGACGAGAACCACCAGGAATGCCGCAAGCACCCCATGGCCGGCGCCCCAGCGCCGGGGCGGGCGATTATATCTCTCGGTCACCTTGCCGGTCTCGCTATCAATGCATCAGCCTCCCAGGTAAAGCCGCGCCACTTCTGGATTCTCCAGCAAGCACTCGCCCCGGTCCTCCAACACCTTCCGGCCGGCGGCCATCGCGTACCCCTTGTGGGAATGCTTGAGGGCTTGCCGGGCATTCTGCTCGACCAGCAGCAGGGCCACGCCGGTGGCGTTGATCTCGATAATCCTCTGGAAGATCAGATCCACCATGTTGGGCGCCAGGCCGGCCGATGGCTCGTCTAGCATCAGCAACACCGGGTCCAACATGAGGGCCCGGGCTACCGCCAGCATCTGCCGCTGCCCTCCGGAGAGGGTGCCGCCCCGGGCCTTGCGTCGCCCCGCCAGGTCGGGAAAAAGAGCGTACACTTCTTCCAGCCGCCCCCGGTAGTCGTCGGTGCGAACGAAGGCGCCCATCTCCAGGTTCTCCTGGATGGAGAGGGAAGGGAAGACGTTGTTGGACTGGGGGACGTAACACAGGCCCCGGCGCACGATGGATTCCGGGGCCATGCCGGTGACATTCCGGCCCCGGAAACTCACGCTGCCCCTTTTGGGATGCACCAGGCCCAGCACCGTCTTGAGCAGGGTTGACTTGCCCGACCCGTTGGGGCCGATGATGGTGACTATCTCTCCCTGCCCGACATTTATTGAGACACCGTGGAGGATCTCGGAATCCCCATACCCGGCAACCACCTCCGAGACCTCCAGGAGGCTCATTCTGTCCAACCGCCCAGATATGCCTGCAGCACCTGCGGGTCCCGCTGCACTTCCTCTGGCGTACCTTCAGCGATCTTTCGACCCTCGGCCATGACGATCACTGGGTTGCAAAGGCGCATCACCAGGTTCATGTCGTGCTCGATCAGCAGAAAGCTCAGCCCTCGTTCGACACAGGACAGCCGAATATTCTCGGCCAAGTCCTTCATCAAGGTCGGGTTCACCCCGGCTCCCGGCTCGTCCAGCAACACCAATTTGGGCTCGGCCATCAGCGTCCTGGCCAACTCCAGCAGCTTCTTCTGGCCCGTCGAGAGGTTGCCCGCGTATTCGTCTTTGAGATGTATCAGATTCACGAACTCCAGGACGTCCACGGCCCGGGCCTCGAATTCGAGTTCCTGGCGTTTCACCCGCCAGGGCAGGAACCAGGAGTTCCAGACCTGTTCCCCAGCTTGGCCAGACGGCACCACCATCAGGTTTTCCAGGACGGTCATACGCTTGAGTTCCCGGGGTATCTGGAAGGTCCGTACGATGCCCCTGCGGAAAAGTTGGTGAGGCGCCAGCCCATCGATACGTTCACCGTCGAAGAGAATCTGGCCACCGCTGCAGCGCAAGAACCCGGTTATCAGGTTGAATAGGGTGGTCTTCCCGGCCCCGTTGGGGCCGATCAGCCCCGTGATCGTCCCTTCCTTGACATTAAAGGAGCAGCCGCTGACCGCCCGGAGGCCGTCGAAATCTTTCACCACTTCCTGTACTTCCAGAATGGAGCGTCCGTCGGCCATCTTACCGGCTCACCGTTCCTCTAACGTAACTGGTTGACCAGGTCAGGCCTATTATGGCACAGGGCGGCAGCGTCCGCCACACGACAGGGGGGCCGCTGCTCGGCTTTGGGAGCAGGTAGCCAAGATGCTCCGGGCATGGGGGTGTGTAGTGGCCAGGGAGGGCGGAGACGGCCCCGTTGGGCACCGAGCGGCGGGGGCCATTCGGGGCCCAACGGGGAAGCTGTCTAGGGTAGGCAGTTAGGGTGGATCGTTTCGATACTCCTCATCGACTCACACCTAGCCCGCGATGAGGGCCGCTTGAGTAACAAGGTACAGAAACTCCGTTACGTCGGGGCCGTCCGGCAAGAAGCCGCTCACCCGCCCGGCCACGGCGCGCACGCCCTCCATGCTGCTTTCCAGAGACCAGAAGCTCTCGCGCAGTATCTCGGCGTACTCCGCCACCGCCGCGTCGAGTTGGAAGCGGGGAGAGGCCGCTGCAAAGGTTGCGCTGAGCTGGTTGCGATAGAAGTCGCGGCCGATCTCAGTCACTTCACCCGTGTCGGGGTCCTCGTACCTCACGTTCACGGTGGCCAGGCGGCCTTCGGCCCCGGGGAGGAGCTTCAGTTCGCAGAGGGCCGTCACGTTGTGGCCGGACCCCACTTCGCCGGCGTCCACCGCGTCGTTGCGGAAGTCCCGGTCGGCCACCCGGCGGTTCTCGTATCCCAAGAGGCGAAAGCGGCTCACCACTTCCGGGTTGAAATCCACCTGCACCTTAGCGTCTCTGGCGATCAAATACAGAGTACCGGTAAGGTTTTCCACAAAGATACGCCGGGCTTCGTTTAAGGTATCCACGTAGGCGTAGGTGCCGTCGCCGTCGTTGGCGAGTCGCTCCATCAGGACATCATTGAAGTTCCCCATTCCGAAGCCCACCGTGGAGAGAGTGACACCGTCGGCTGAGTTGTCGCGGACGGATTCCAGAATGGATTCCGCCGCGGTGTTTCCCACGTTGGCCACGCCGTCCGAAAGCAGGATCAACCCGTTGATGCGCTCCGGGCTCAGATCCTCCCGCGCGCCATGAGATAGCCCAGTTTGAGCCCATCCTCGGCGTTGGTAGAGCCGTCGGGATGGGATTCCCGGACGGCCCCGGGCTAACCGCGGGGGTTTCGGCCGGCGTAGTGGCGGGTATCGCGAAACTTTCCCCGCCGCAGGCCACCAGGAGCCTCGCTAGCAGTAAAGCACAAAAGAGAGCAGGTTTGAGCATGGTGATTCCTCCTCATCCAGTCTTGATCGGGTGTTGATATCAAAACGAGGGGAGGCTGCAAAAAGTTCCTGCGGGCTGAGAGGGGGCGGTCGCCAGAGCAAGACGTGGTGCCCTGGTTCCCATGTGGCCTTACGATCCGGCCCATCGGCTCGTAGCATGGCTTGATACCGGGTCCGTTATCCCGGCGAAGGCCGGGATCAAGCCAGCGCTTCCCTGGATTCCGGCCTTCGCCGGAAAGACGATGGAAAGACGAATATGGGGCGGTGAACGGAGCAAGACATAGCGGGCCGTCTCGCATATAGCCCCTCGGTCCAGCCCATCTGCTCGCAGCATGGCTTGACACCGGGTCCGTCATCCCGGCGAAGGCCGGGATCCAGCCAGCGCTTCCCTAGATTCCGGCCTTCGCCGGAAAGACGATGGCGGGGCGGGGGTGGCGGCCCCGATGCAATCGGGGACGATGGTGGGGTGGAAATGCCGCACAATTTCGCCGAGGGGAAGCCAGTTACCAGCCCCTGTATAGACAGCTGGATTTGATCGAGATCTTGGTTGATCTGTTGAATCCCACTCAGTCCCCCTTTGTAAAGGGGGACTGAGTGGGATTTCCTGGTCGCCAGGTTTGGCGGCTTGTTCAAGGCTCGTAACAAAAACAAAACGGTACACCGGAGGGTAGGTTACAGCGCCAGATAGGCCCTCCTGACCTCTTCATTCCTCTCTAGGTCTTGGGAGCTGCTTTCGAAACGGACCTCGCCCTTTTCCAGCACGTAGACCCGGTCGCTAAGCTCCAGGGCGAACTTCAGATTCTGCTCGGTGACCAGGATGGTCATGCCCTCTTCCTTCAGCTTCCGGACCTGCTCGGCGAGGCGCCGCACCACCAGGGGCGCCAGGCCCTCCGACGGCTCGTCCAGAAGCAGCAGCCGGGGGTTGCCCATCAAGGCTCTGGCGATGGCGAGCATCTGCTGCTCTCCTCCGCTCAAGTGCACGCCGAGGCGGCCGTCCAGCTTTTCCAGGTCCAAAAAGAGATCGTAGACCCGCTCCACACTCCACCCTCCAGCCGTGCCGCGGGGTTTCCTTCTGGCCACCGCCAGGTTCTCCCGGACGGTCAGGTCCGGGAATATCCTCCGGTCCTCGGGGACCAATGCGACGCCCTTTCGGGCGATGGCGTGGGGAGGCTTGCCCTGAATCTCCTCGCCCATGAAGGTGATGCTTCCCCGGGAGGGAGGGGTCAGGCCCATGATGCCGCGCAGGGTGGTGGTTTTGCCCGCTCCGTTTCTCCCAAGCAAGGCCACCACCTCTCCCTCGGCGATCGACAGGGAGATACCGAAAAGGACGTGGCTCAGCCCATAGTAAGTGTGGATTTCATTTGCTTCCAGGATCAAACCGTCTCGCCCAGGTAGACCCTTTGGACGTTCTCGTTGCCCCTGACTCCTTGGGGGGTCCCGGAAGCGATGATCCGGCCTTGATGCATCACCGTGACCGTCTGGGAGATGGAGAAGACCATGTCCATGTCGTGCTCGGTAAACAGCAGGGTCAGCCCCCGCTCCCGGGTGACCCGCTCAATGAGGTCGATGCTTGAAGCGGTCTCTTGAGGAGACATCCCCGCGGTGGGTTCATCAAGCAGCAACAGGTCAGGATTGTTGGCCAGCGCTATGGCCAGCTCCACCCGCTTCTGGTCGCCGTGGGAGAGCGAGGCGGCGGTGTGCCCAGCGAGTTCGTTCAGGCCGACACTCTCCAGGATTTGAAGGGTTTCCCGCCGGACCAGGTTTCGAGCCGGGGAGAAGAGGTTCAGGCTTTTACCTTGCTGGGACAGCACCGCGACCTGCACGTTCGCGAACACCGTCAGACTGGAGAAGATGTTGATCCGCTGAAACGACCTGCCGATACCCCGCTTGCATATTTGATGCGGGGACAGCCTCGTGATCGGTTCCCCCTTGAAGAAAACCGTGCCCGAATCGGGGGGAACGTGTCCGGTTAGCAAATTGAAGAAACTGGTCTTGCCCGCGCCGTTGGGCCCGATGATCGAGCCGATCTCCCCCTCCCGCAGGCTGAAGTCCACGCCGTCCACGGCGCGCACACCGCCGAAGTGCTTCTTGAGCCCTTCAGTCTTCAGGATGGTTTCGCCCGCCGGGTCCATCAGCTTCGGTCCCGAGGCTCTTCCGCCGCCACCGGCCCATGAAGCACCGGGGAACCGGAAGCTTGCCCTTCGCTAGGGGCATTGCCCCTCGACCCAAGCCTCATCGTCGCCAGCCGCGCCGCCCGTTGCAACATGCCGCCGACGCCCAGGGGAAAGAAGATGGCCACCACCAGCGCCGCGGCCCCCAGAGTCAGGCCCTCAAGAGTCAGGATTTGCCCCAAATGCTTTTCGGTCAACTCGGGAAACACCCCTTGCACCGAGTCTCGGAGATACACCACCAGGCCCGCCCCCAGCGCCGGTCCCCAGAATAGGTGGACTCCTCCCAGAAGAGACATGAGCAGCACCTGGGCTCCCAGCAGCCAGAACAGCATCTCGGGGTGGACAAAATGGTTGTGAACGGCGAAAAGCCCCCCGGCCAGTCCCGCGAAGAACCCCGATATGACGAAGGCCAGCAACCGGTAGTGCCGCACGGGTACCCCGACAAACTCGGCTCGGGTGGGGTTCTCCCGGATTGCCTGAAGGGTGTAGCCGAAGGCCGAGTTCACCACCAGGTAGAGGACCAGAAGGGCCGCCGCCACGATGGCCACAATGAAGAAGTAAAGGGACACACTCCCCGGTGAAGAGATCGGGTCCGGGATGGACGTGGCGGCGACGGCCAGGCTGTCGTCGCCGTTGGTGAAGCTGACCCACTTGTTGGCGACGCTCCAGGCTATCTGACCGACCGCCAGGGTGAACAGGGCGAAGTAGATTTGGGCCAGCCGCAACGCGAGGAAGCCCATGACCAGGGCAGCAGCGGCTCCCAAAACCGGCGCCGCCACCAGGGCGGCCAGGAAAGGGGCCCCGGTCTTGGCGAGGAGGAGGGCCAGCGTGTACCCGCCCAAACCGAACAGGGCGGCGTGGCCGAAGGATACCAACCCGCAATAGCCCAGGAGAAGGTTATAGCTCACGGCGAAGAGGGCGAAGATAACGACCTCGCTGAGCAAGATAACCTTGAAGTCGGAGAGAACGAAGGGCGCCGCCGCCATCAGCCCGGCGCCGGCGAGCAAGGGCAGCCAGGACCGCCAGGTTTCAGGGCCGATAACCATTCTCTTCCCCATCGGACCGCAGATGTTCAACCCTCACTCCTCCAGGGGCTTGCCCAGAAGCCCCCAGGGCCGCAGCAGCAGGGCCACGGCCATTATCACGAAGACGAACGCCAGGGCAAACTGAGGAACCAGGAGGACCCCAAAGGTGGTGACCTCGGCGATGATGAGAGCCCCCAGCAGCGAGCCGCCGAAGCTGCCCAACCCTCCGACCACCACCACGATGAATGCCAGCAATATGATCTGCACGTCCATGGTGGGGGAGATGGCCACCCCTCGTCCGGCGTCCAGGGCGCCCGCCAGTCCGCCGAGTCCGGCCCCCAGGGCAAAGACTATCGTGAATAGTAAGGGAACGTTGACCCCAAGAGCGCTGGTCATCTCCCGGTCCGAAGCGGCCGCCCGGATGGTCCTGCCCAGACCGGTTCGCTGCAGCAGCAGCCACATACCCAGGGCCACCGCCAGCGCCACGACGATGAGGAAGATATTGTATTCGGGGAAGGGACGCCCCATGACGGACACGGACCCCGAGAGGAGATCGGGGCGGCTGATGGACTTGAACTCCCCTCCGAAGGACATCCGCATCACGTCGGCGATAATGAGAATGAGGCCAAATGTCAGCAGGAACTGGTGGAAATGGGGGCGCCGGTAGATGCGGCGCAGCAGCACCACCTCAACGGCCCCGCCGATCAGGGCGACGATCAGGGGCGCCAGGGCCAGGGCGATCCAGAAGTGCCCCGGAGTGTCGGCGAACCGGGAAACGAGCCAGTAAGCGGTGAAGGCGCCCATCATGTACATGGAGCCGTGGGCAAAGTTGACGATCCCCAACACCCCGAAGATCAGGCTGAGCCCGGAGGCGATGAGGAAGAGTACCATGGCCATCGAGAGGCCGCCCAGGAGCTGGAAGACCGCGCAGCCCGGGTCGGAGAGGCAGGAGGTGAAACTTGATACGCTCAGCAGCATAATCAGGTGGCTGGAACGGGCGGGCCCGGATGGCTAACGTACTGTCCTGTAACCAGTTTTACATCTCTGAGATTGCGCCACATTCCATCCCCACGGTCGTCTCTCCGGCCCCTGCCGGAATCCCGCCCGACATCCGTCTTTCCGGCGAAGGCCGGAATCCAGCAGTGCTTCCTTGGATCCCGGCCTTCGCCGGGATGACGGTCTGAGGATGAAGCCATTACCAGACGCTCGGGCTCCCTCTCAATGACCGGTCAATGCCCGGCGTCCCAGATACCGTTCGTGGTGAGCTTGTCGAACCGCCGGCCCCTCGGCCTTCGACAAGCTCAAGGTGAACGGACGATCATTTAGGCAATTCTCGATAACCGGTACCGGGCTAATTCCGCACCGGTACTTGGAACCTTCCGCTGCAAGGCTATTTCCCCGCTCGGCGCGCTTCAACCTCGGCGATACTGAGGATCACATCGCTTCCCGACACCGGGACGAGATCAGTGAGTATTGGGAAGGGGTATTCCTCGCTTTGGGTACTGCTCCCCACCCAGATCATCGGGTCGGCCTGATGATCGAAGGCTCGGATGGTTGCCCGGCCGGTTGGGGTATCGATGGTCAAGTCTTCCAGAGCGTCGGCCACCGCCTCGGTCTCGGTGGTGCCCGCCTTCTCGATAGCCTCCGCCAGGAAGTAGGTGGCATTATACCCCTGCAGGGCGCCGATCATCGGCTGCTCACCCGTGGCGTTGAAGTAATCCCTGGTGAACCTCTGGGCCGCCGGGGTGTCCAGGCTGTACCAAGGGAAGCCGGAGCCGGCGACTATGCCCTCCGGCATCTCCGCGCCCACGGCTTTGAGGATATCCAGGTCCATGTTGTAGGTCACCAGCGTCGTCTCGTCGAAGAACCCGAAGGGGATGGCTTGCTTGATGAAGTTGATCTGGTCCCCGCCCCACATGGAGGCGTAGACGGCGTCGGGCTTCTCCTCCAGGATAGCGGTGATGAAAGGGGTGAAGTCGGGATTCAACATGGGTGGCCACAGCTCGGCAACCACCTCCACCTCGGGCTTCAACTCCTGCAATTTGCCCATAAAGTCGTTGACCGCGTCGTGCCCGAAGGCGTAGTCGGGCCCGATGGTCACGTACCTGGTTTCCGGCCGCTCCGCCATCACCGTCGCCACGGCCCGGCCGGATATGACGGTATCCGTGGAGCTGCGGAAGACGTAGCGGTGGCCCAGATCGGCGGTGGTCGATGAAGACTGGGCCAGAGAGTCGATGAAGATGATCTCATTCTCTTTGGCAAACTCGGACACAGCCTGGGCTACTCCGCTGCTGATCGTCCCCATGAGAAAGTCGACATCCTCCTCCAGGACCAGGGACTGGGTCTCTCGAAGGGCCACCGTGGGGCTAAGGTGCGTCTCCCGCACGGCCAGTTCCATCGGGCGCCCCAAGACGCCGCCCGCGGCGTTGATTTCGCTTACCGCCAGGTTGTGGCCCTTCACCGCTCCCTGGGTATAGACGGCCGCTATGCTGCTCAGCCCGTAGAGAACTCCAACTTTTATGGGCGGCCCAGCCGGAGCCGCCGGGGTCGGGGTCGCCACGACGACTACCTGCTTCTCGACTTCGACCGTCCGTTCCACCACCTTCTCCACCTCAATCACGATCGCTGTCGGTTCCCCGCCGCCACACGCGGCCAAAGACAAGGCCGCCAGGGAGAACAGCAACACCAGCAGAAACGGCATCCGGCTTCGCCATGGGGACATGATTTCCACCTTACTTAAAGAAAGAATGAATTGGGCAATTTGGTCGAAAAGCCGGCCCGATGCGGGCCGGAAAGCGGCGGGGACTCCGCACCTTGGCCAAGGGTTGGCCGGCGCTTCGCCAACGCGGACGTCCGCCTTTTCACCTGCCACGCGCCGGTTTCCCCAGAGCATGGCGGGATGGATGCTGGATGGACGGGTTTGCGGATCAAGCCACGGTAGAGCCAGCCTTCTCGCACCAGCCAAACCACGGATCGACGTTAGGATAGTTGCATATCTGTTAGCTGTCAAATAGAAGGAGGCGCAAGGCTCCGGCGGCCGCTCCCCGGTTCCACCTAATTAATGGAAAGCTGGTGGGTACGAATTAACCCCCTATCCCCGCCACGCATCAAACCTCACTCCGGGACCAGAATCACCCCCCTTGACCTTCCATTCAAATGGAAGGTTTATAATCGATTCAGGCGGTCTCTGGAGGTTGGCCTGTGAGAATCGGTGAGCTGGCGGCGGCAACTGGCCTGACGGCGAAAACCATCCGCTTCTACGAAGGGGAGGGCTTGCTGCCCGAGCCTGTCCGCACCACGTCCGGATACAGGGTCTACGGCGAAGCCGATGCGAAACGGCTGGACTTCGTTCTAAAAGCCAAACGCCTTGGCCTCTCGCTGAGTGAGATCAAGAGCGTCCTGCAGCTACACGACCGCCGGGAACCCACGTGCGTCCACGTTCGAACGCTTCTCGAAGAAAAACTGTCCCAGGTTGAGAAGGCCATCGCGGAACTCCATGAGTTCCGGGCCGAGCTTTCCACGCTGCGAGACCAGGCGGGCGGCCTGGTGGACTGCAGACCGTTAGGCGGAGACATATGCGGGATCATCGAGGGAAGCGCACCCGCCGAAGGGGAGGCAGCCGTGGGCTGGCTCGACGACCGCCGGGTAGGAAAGGCGGGGGCCAGAGGAAGCGGCCGGGGCCTTTGACCAGGTCAATCCGGCCGGGAAACGGCGGCTACTGTCGGAGCCGGCCCGATCTTCGAGCAACCCGGAACCAATACCAGCGGAGGCAAATACATGGCCCCTCGTGTTCTCCTTTACGTTCAGCCCGATGGTTGACACTTCTGTGACCGCACGGAAGAGTTTCTTTCCCAGACCGGTATCTCATTCCAGGTGAGGGACATCATCAACGATGCCTCGGCCATGACTGAACTGACCAGAATCGGGGTTCTGACCACGCCGGTTACCGTGATAGATGGAGAGGTGGTCGTCGGCTTCGACCGCCAAAAGCTCGAGAGGTTGCTGGCGGCATAACCTGCCCGGCGCCCGAGTCAACGAAGAACCGCCCAATGGGACCGTGCCGGTGCGCAGCATCAACTACGAGCACGTACCCCACGCCGTGTTCACCAATCCCCAGGTGGCCGCCGTGGGCCTCACCGAGGACCAGGAGATGCAGCGCTTCAACGCCTGCTCTTGTCGCACCATCTACATGGATGCCGTTCCCAAGGCCCAGGCCCTCAAAGAGGAACGGGGAGTCTTCAAGATGGCCATCCACCCGCGAAGCTCCAAGGTCCTGGGGGTGCACATCGTCGCGCCCAACGCGGCCGACTTGATTCATGAGGCCACCCTAGCCGTGAAGTTCGGCCTGACCGTTGACGACCTCATCGATACTCTGCACGTTTTTCGGACCTTTAGTGAAGGCATCAAACGGGTGGCCCAGGCCTTCACCCACGATGTATCGATGATGGCCTGTTGCGTGGAGTAGGTTTTGGAATCCGAACACCGGCTGGAAGATGTTCTGACCTCGGACTGGTCCACCGGCTTGCGCCTCACCAGCATCCCTCAGGCCATGGAGCGGTTGGGCCTCCCCGACGATCCGGGCCTGCGCTGGCGGCTGGCCGGCCGGCTGGAGGGGCAGTGGCGCGGCACGCTCCTCGGCCCCGAAAAGCAGCGCGAGATATTGGCGTCCCTAGGACGGCTGCCGGATGAGGCCCTGGCCGGGGAGGGGGGGTTCTCCAAGCGATGGGCTGACCAGGTGGATACCTGGCACCCGGCATCTATCCTGCTCTCCGAGGATGAGAAACTGGTGGCGCGGCATATTTTGATGGCCCACCGCGAGGGTTTGCCACTGCCCCGCCCCGAGGAGACAGCGGCGGTTCTCGGTCTCACGGTTCAGGGTGTTCACCGTGCCCTCCGCATGCTGGGCCTGATCGACTTCCTTTTCATCGAGGATGGCCGGCGCGCCGCTCACTACTCCCTTAACGAAGGTCACGAGCGCCTGCTGGATGGGCTTGGGTTTTCCTTCCATACGGTGACTCTGGATACGGGAGAGCGGTTCGGAATATCCTGAGCCGTGGACTTCTTGCTGCTGGTCAGCAGCCAGTACCGGGGACGGTCGCTGACCCTCGACGACGCCTGCGCCCATTGTGTGGACCGGATTCAGATCGGCGTTGCGGACGGAGCGCTGGCTCGCGTGTCCCCGGATGAGACCGTCGTCTACCGGGGCGGCACCTGAGGCAATAATAACCTCTTCCGGTCGGAAGAGCACCTGCGGGACTGGGGTGGAGGAGAGTTGCCAAGCCATGGCGACTGGATGCCGGTCGACCGGTTCCTGGAGTCGCTGGCATGAGGGCTGGGTTTACAAATGTCTGATGCACATGAAGGGTTGCTGATGACAACTGGAAGTCCGGCGCGGGGCCGGGCCGTAAGCGCGATTGGCGCCGGGGTCCTCCTGATGGCTGTCGCCGGCTTGCGAGACTCGGCCCCGGACGCGCCTCTATCCGGGATCAGAACCAAGCTGCCCACAACCCTCGGTCTCAGCAATGACGTGTTGGCTATGAAATTGGAGAACCGCATCGCCTGAGCGTCAGCCGGGGCCCGCCTATTCAGGTGTGGCCGAATTAGGATGCAGGATTGCATTGCAAAATCTTGGTTTCCATGGTAGCCTCGGGGCACTCAATGATATTGGGAAGCTTCTATCGATATTTAGCTTGTCACTCGACGTAAACTAGCCATCCGATACGCGCTTTTCGTCGGGACCGGCGGGATGGGTGCAGTGGGGCTCCGGCGCAGAAGTGCCGTTGCCCCAATTGTTCTTTTGCCCCTGGGTACGCCGGGAGCCTGCCAAGAACGCCGGCCCGCGGGGCCGGCACCACCGAGGGAGTTGTGCCGGCACAGTCCGGCATCGGCTTGGATAACTGTCTAAAGGAGGTAGACCGATGGACAAAATACTGGGCATTGGAGACCTCACGTCAGTCGACACGTGGAGAGGGGTGGTGGCAGAGACCATCGGCGTCTTGGTGTTCGTTCTCGTCGGGACGGGCGCCATCATCGCCACGGGTGCCCTGGACGTCCTTTCCGGCAACGTGGCGGCGGATGCCACGGTCTTGACCGGCAGTGCCAGACTAGTGGCAATCGCCTTGGCCTTGGGGTTCACCTACATGGCATTGGTGGCCCTGACCGTCGGTATCTCCGGTGGGCACATCAATCCGGCGGTAACCTTTGGCGCCGTGGTCACCGGACGCATGGGCGTGGCCAAAGGCGTCGTGTATGTGATTGGCCAAGTAGCCGGCGCCATCGTCGCCTCATATATTCTCAAGGTGGTGCTGACTGACGTCGCGATAGGCATCGAAGGGAATTTGGGTGGCGTGGCGTGGAATCCGATCGCGGTGGATAACCTTGGGTCGGCCCTGGTCATCGAGTTGATCCTCGGCTTCGTCCTGGTCTTCGTGATGTTGGCGGCCGTCATCGGTCCCGGTGAAGGGGCGTCACCCGTCGCTCCGATAGCCGTGGGCCTGATTGTGGTCGTGGGGACTCTCCTGGCCTGGGGATTGACCGGAGCGGCCATGAATCCGGCCCGGGCTTTGGGTCCGGCGTTGGCTGCCGAGATGTGGACGGACCACTGGATCTACTGGGTTGGGCCGTTGGGCGGGGCCGCCATTGCCGGAATAATCTACGATGGAGTGTTCACGGGGAGACTGTGGGGCAAGAGATAACTGGCGGATAGACGGAACTCCTCCAGCCGCTTCCAACATCGTTGAATGTCTGGCGTCCCCTGGTGCCCGGTTTTACCACCGGGGCGTTGAATGAATAGCGCCCCGGTGGTAGACGGTAAGTAGTCTGCGCCAAGATTCCGGGCCGCACCCTGTGCCCGGCGAGGGGTTGGCCTTCGGCAGCGGTCGGTCGATGCGGTGGAGGGGTCCTTAGTAAGGCGATCAGTTCAAGTTGTCAGTTCGGTTCAGCTACTCTTTGGACCTGCCACCGAAGCAGGTCTTTCGTGAGATGCTGAACGAGACGCGGTGCGCCGGGAAATCCCACGCTGGGAACGCGATGCCCGCCTTCCGGGCTTGGCAGGCCGCGCTCCTGGCCAACGCGATTGGGAAGGATCGTCCGGCTCCCGGGTGGGGTCAAGGCCCCCGGCGCATTCCCCGATCCAGCCTTCCGGCGGCTCGCTTCGTCCCCGGCGGTGTTGCCCAAGATAATCCTTTTTCATTTCCGGGGGCCCGGTCGTCGGCGAGCGAAACTCGGCCCGAAACGAGACTCCGGAGGCAGGACCGCCCGAGTGAACGAAATGACCAAAGGTTTCGTGCTCCGAACCCTGATTTCCAGTCAAAGGAGAATTGATTCTTACATGATGTGACAATCCCTCAAATAACCAATATAATAACCGGATTCATATCAACATCCAGTATTCTCTGAGGCGCGGGCCCCAGAGGAGGCGAAACGATTCTTGGTGTCTCGGCTGCGGGTACGGCCGGTTGGAAACGGAGCAACATCACTGGAGCAACATCACTGAGGAGGTCTCGGATGTCGTCCGAAATCACCAGCCTAGAGCAACCTTTAGATGTGATGTTTCTGATCCACAAGGCGCTGCGCGCCGAGGCCGTCCGAACGGAAAAGGCGGTGGTAGACCTGGAGGACGGCAGCAGCCTGCAAACCTTCAAGCTGGCTTTCAACTCTTGGGCAACGGCCCTCTTGTATCACGCCGAAGCGGAGATGGGCGCCGATATGGGCAAGCGAGAAGAGTCGGAAGACGGGGAAGCGGAATTATCGGTGAGGGTGAAAATGGCCCTGTTGGCCCAGGAGGATGCCGAACACGAGGAGTTGGTCGAACAAGTCCAAGAGGTGCTGACAGTGCTGGACGAGGATATTGGAGCGACCAGCATCATCACCCGCACGAAGCAACACCTTTACCGGCAGGTAGTCTCCCTGCGGATAACTCAGGAAGACCACCTGGAATCCGAGGAGGCATTGGTCCTGCCCATGGTGCGCCAGCGGCTGACCGAGGAGCAGCAGCTCACGGTGGCCAGGGCCCTCTTAATCGACGATCAGGCCGACGACCCCCGCTGGATAGTTGACTGGGTAACCCGGGATTTGAGTTCGGGCGAGCAGAAGCTGCTGGCGGACCTGGAGGCCCGTTTCAATGGGTCGGTGCCCTCAGATGGCTAGCGGGACCCGCGGCTCCCCGAGCCGGGCGCCGCCAACACAGACCCGCTGAAAGGCCGGCCCGGCGAGCGCGCCCCATGGCTTTGGCCCGGCAGAAAGTGGGAGAGCAGAATCGGAGATTCTTCACCCTCTTGACGGCAACGGCTCGGAAAAGCTAGACTGACCGAACGTTCCGGCTCTCGATTTCTGGCGGACAGCGCCTATCGGGTGTGGCGGACCACACATTCCACGAAAAGAGCAAGGAGGTCTGACGATGGCATTGGAGACTACCAAACTTGAGGCCCCCATTGACATGATGATCCTGATGCACAAAGCCTTCCGGGCCCAGTCGGAGCGGACGGAGGCGTTGGCGGCCGAGGCGCAGAGCGGCGGCGACCTGGGAGCACTTAAAGAAGCTTTCATGTTCTGGATGAAGCAACTGCTCTATCACGCCACCATCGAAGATAAGGTCATGACCGCCCCCTTGACCGATTGTCAGCCGGCCCGGGACAACGAGTCCGAGCACGCCGAGCTGGCGGCTCAGGGCACAGGCCTGGTGGGTTTCATCGAAAAGGGCGATGGAGCCGGATTGGAAGAGAGCGTGAAAGCTGCCATGCTCTCTATGGAGGACGGTCAGCACCAGGAGCTGGCGGATAAGGCACAAGAGGTTGAGGCCGCCTTGAAGGCCGCGCTAGGGGAGAGCACCGTTACCGGCCGGACCAGGAGGCACCTGTACCGGCGGATCATGGCGCTTCGAATCCTAGAGTACGATCACTTCGAGAATGAAGAAGCGTTTGTGTGCTCCGTGGTAAAGGAACGGATGAGCGAGCAGGAACAGCTTGACATGGTCAAGCAGATCCTGACCGAAGAAGGGGCCGATGATCCCCGCTGGATAATCCAATGGGTTCAAGATGAGATCGATCCCGCCGAGCGCGAGTGGCTAACCGCACTCGAGGGCCGTTTCAGCAACGGCTCCGGCGGAGGAGTCTCGGGCGGCTCCGGAGAGAGCGAGCGCAAGCCGGGGTTCTTCTCGAAGCTCTTCGGGTCAAAATAAAACCAACAATGCCCGGCGCGGCCAAGGTCATCGTTTTCCCGGTTGCCTGACCCGCGTTCACCGATAGCACTTGGCCACTTGGCCACTCGGCCTCCCCAGTTCGAGGTGAACTCCCTCGAACTGGGGAGGCTGTTTTCTTTCGAGAAGCCACCAACGAGGGAAATGGGGGCCGCGCCCCCAACCGGGCGCCGTGGCGGATGAGGATGGACTGCCCTGGAGGCCCCCTCCCGGCGCATTCTTGCGGTTATCACTCAGCAAGCCGGTGGAGGCGCCGGTCACATCGTGGCGGGACTTCTTACCGGTCCGGTGACCCCAATTGCCGGTGACGGGAGCGTCCCTCTCCGCCGGGCCTAAATGCAGACGCAGGTCACGGTGTTGGTGATGCCGTGGATGGGGCGGATCTTGTGGCGCAGGATCGCGGTGACGTCCTCCTGGGTGTCCGCTTCCAGGTCGACGACCAGATCGTACGGCCCCAGGACCTCGTGAACCACCGCCCCGGGAATCCCCTGCACCTGCTCGAGGATCGCCCGGGTGCTCGCGGGCTCCGTGTTAATCAAGATATACGCGCTTGCCGCCATGGTGGCACCTCCAGCCAGTGACCGCATCGCCGGACCGGTGTGGGTTCGCCGCCGGCTGCAACGTCGTGAGATCGAACTTCGCGGGCCCTTCGGGCAACCAACCCAAAGCTGCCGCCCTTGGGCAAGGACAGTCCTTCGACAAGCTCGGAAAGAATGGCCGGAGCGCTTCTCCGCCGTTCGCGTTACGCTCCTCGAACCGTCCCTCGGGATAGTTCCCTAGCCGTTCCCGCGGATCCCCAGCTCCGCCAAGGCGCCTTGGCTGTCAACGGGCACTTCAAGGCCCTGGTTCCGGCCCGCCTGGTACATCTTCTGAATGGCCTCCAGAGTATCGGCCGGTGGCCGCCGGCCCTCTCCTTGATGCAGCGCCAGGTCGGGGAGCGAACTGTACGCCTGGTCCACGTTCCAGTAAAAAGACAGCAGCCAACTCAGCTCCCGCTCGTTGGCTGGATTGGGGATGTCTTCGATATCGTACATCTCGTTGACGACCTTGGTGTACCGGAGGATGCCGGCCTTGTCCTGGTCGTCCCGTCCGTAGTACCGTATTCTGCTCAACTCCGCGATGCGCTTGATGTACTCTTCCCGTCCGTAGATCGTCTCGGGCAGCCACTCCTTGCGAAGGTCCAGGACTTCCTTTCCCTGGGCGTCAACAATGGCCACGGCGACGTCCGATCGCAACGCGGGGTCATGCTCGAACTTCACCGCGCCCCGCAGCAGCGCTTCCGTGAGCATCAACGTCAGGTCCCTGGTGACCTTCTTGTATCCTTCGCCGCTGGCCTCGTCGTTGGTATCCGCGCCGACGCCACCGGTGTTGAAGGCGTAGTACTCTTGGGGCAGCCCGCCCTGCTCAAACTGTTGCAGGATATGGTACATCAAGTTGGCGTTCTCATCCTCCAACCCGATGATGAACGGGTCGGAGAAATACTCCACGTAGGGCCGGCCAATGGTGCCGATCGCAGCCCCCATCTGAACGGCTTCACCGTACATCAGTACCCGCACGAACTGTTTCGCGTTTAGGCGCCTGAGCGGCGGGGTGATCGTGTTCAGCCGCATTACCGCCTGCCAGAAAACCCGGTCGGTGCGCTCCATTGGCACGTGCACGGTATCGCTATCTTGCCCGCTGGTAACGCTCTCGATTACGTGCTGGGCCCCTTTCCTGGCGACGAGGCGGGGGCGGGAGAGGGTTACCCGCATGTTGCGGACCGGGTTCAGCCTGAAGTTGGGGACCCCGGTGTCGATGTCGATCGGCACGTTCTCCAGTGCCTCTTCGGTGTTGGGGGCCTCCTTGGTCCCTCGGACAGCCTCGTAGGTAATCGGGTCTTCTTCCTGGTTCAGCCCAAAGGGCATCGCGTACATGTTGTTCTCGGTGCCGTCAATCGAGTAAGGGATGCGGACGGGCTTCCCATCGCGCACCGTCTCGATGGGCGCCGGCAGTGGTTGCACGAGCACGATGTCATCGTTCATCGGGAAGACCCCTTCCTCGGGATCTACTTTCAACTTGAGGCTCTTGCCGAGTTCACTGTTGACGAGATCGAGCATGATGGTCAGGGTGCTCTTACCGTGTAGCGACGGGCCGACGGTTACCATGGCGGTGTTCTTCATGGTTCCGTCCAGGGTCTTGGCTCGCGCCAGGCTGAGCGCCGCCTGGACTGCCAGACCCTTGACCTGTTTTACCAGGAACATGGCGATCGTCAGTGGACCCATCTTGTGTTCGCCCACGTAATCGAACCCCAAGTGCAGGGACAGGCCTTTGGTCGGCGCCTTGAACACGAGTTGGGTCAGGCCGGATTCTTTGATCCGTGCTTTGAGGTCTTCGGGTAGGCCCAGGCTGGTCAGCCACTCGGGGAGGGAGACCTCCAGAATGTCGGGCGTCCGAACGCGCTCAGCATCGGGGCAATCGAAGGTCAACTGCCGCCACATGACGGGGATCTGGAGATAGCGGGTGCCGAACAAAAGCTGGCGGGCGTGGAAGGACCGGCCGGGTACATCGCAAATCTTCCGGTCCGATTGAACGATGGTCTCACCGGAGGCAAAGTGCTCCTCCATCTTCTTGGCAATGTGACTGAAGACTTTGGCGAAGAGGGCTTGATTGGGCTCGCTGAATGCCAGGGCATCCCGGTTCCTGGTGAAGCCGTCGATGAAATACTGGGTCAGGTCAGGCCGGCGCACGACACCCAACTGGCTGAAAAAGCCCAGGCCGCCACTATCCAGCCGGACCACCACCTCAGGCCAGGCCCGGCCGGCGGCCTTGCCGGCAGCATTGGCCTTCTCGGCCTCCTGAGCGATCTGCCGGGCCTCTTCCAAGATTTGTTCTTGTTTCTCACGGGACAGGTCCTGAAAGATCGACATGCGGTCGGTGAGCCAATCGTTCGATGGGTTGAAAAAGGGACTGTCGGGTTTATGGCCCCGCCTAGCCACCGCAACCAGTTCCTCCAGAGCTTCCGCGAACGCCGGGTTGACCGGAGGCCCGGAGAGCGGAGAGCTGGGGGGTTGCCGGTCTTGCGGGTCCATAATATCGTCTCCCATATGAGTCCCACCTCGTGGAAAAAGCCGGGGTTGGTAGGGGCTCGACAAGTCAGTGATTGTATTCACAAGCCTGCTGTTCGTATGCTACATCGTTGCTGCAGCCAAGTCAAAAGTTTTCGAAAGAGGAACGAGCAGGGTGCCTCACCTCCGACGGTGGGTATGAGCCAAGGCCCAGCCGCGAGGGCCGGCACCCACCGGAGACTCTCAGGACCTACCGCGCCGGCTCGATCTTTCGTTTCGGAGGCTTGGCCAGCAGCACTAGCACCATGGAGGCGATGGTGGCGCCGGAGAAGCCCAGGAACGCCTTCTCATAGCTGCCGGTGGTATCAAAAACGTACCCGGAGATGATTGGGCCCACGACAATCCCAGCCGTTTGAATGAAGCTGCGAAATCCCTGAATGGTGGCGTATGACCTCCGCCCGAAATACTCGGCGATTATCGCCTGGGGAATCACCGAG
Organism: Dehalococcoidia bacterium; assembly: GCA_030753265.1. The sequence continues at coordinate 5,885 of JASMCQ010000047.1, read as the reverse complement.
ATACCCCCTTGAGACGCCGAGTACAACAGCAGGACCGGTAAGACCCCGGAGACGCTGCTGGCCCTGGCTATAAAAATGATGGCGACGGTCATCGTGGCCAGCGATGCCGCCATTACGTACCGGCGGTTTACGTAGTCCCCCAGCGTGCTCAGCCCGAACCGGCCCGGAATGCTCATGACCCCCACCATGCCGGCCAGCCAGGCAGCCCTGACCGGCGACGCTCCCAGGCCGACGAAGAACGGCACCAGGTGCAGGCCCACGCCGCCGCTGACCAGGGAGCGGGCCATTATGGAGAGGCTCAAGAACCAGAAGCTCGAGGTTCGCAGCGCTTCCCGGGCGCTGAAGTCTCGAGAAAGGTCGGGCTGCCCCGGAGGAGCAGGGCCGGTCTCGCCCTCCCGGGACCTGGGAGGTTCGCCATCAGGCAATAGGCCGTAGGCCTCGGGGCGGTGCCGGAACACGGAGGCGATAGGGAGAGCAATGAACAGGAGGGCGACACCGATAATCAGGGTGGCGTCGCTCCAGCCGAACCGGTCCACCAACCAGCCCACAGCCGGCACGAAAAACCCGCCGAGCCCAACTCCGGACCACAGGATACCGAATGCCAATCCCCGCTTCTTGTTGAACCAGTTGGCCACCGCCGTGGTTACCGGGGTGCTCATCCCCATGCCGTTGCCCAGGGTTATGAACAGGATGAACACGATGAAGAAGGCCACCAGCGGGTCGATGTTGAAGAAGCCAGCCAGCCAGCCCATCTTGCTCATGAGCACGTACCCCAACGCCATGATCGGCAGGCCGATCATCATCAGGCGCCGGGGACCGAACCGGTCAACAAAGAAGCCCTCGATGGGGCCGAGCAGCCCCACTTCCAGGCGAGCGAGGGAGAAGACCAGGGAGATGATGGTCCGGCTCCAACCGAACTCTTTACCGAGGGGGATGATGAAGTTGCTAAAGCCGTGGAAGTTGATCCCGGCGGAGATGGACATCGCCAATCCGCCCGCGATGACGATCCACCAACCATAGAAAAACCCCTGCTGCTGAGTCCGGGCGGCCTCAGCAGCAGGGGTGGAATGCCTCCTGCTCTTGAACAATTTCACGGGGTGGGGACTCCTATCAGAGCAGTCTCCTGCCGGGGCGTTCGTGACGATTCGATCTATCGAGCCGCCTGGATTCTACCACCACTCAAGCGCGAGCGGCCACCGCCGCTGGGGCAGACCTAATCCGGTGTCGGATACTCGCGGGGAGGCAAACAAGGGCGGGAATTTGCCCGGCAGCCACCTCTTGCCCGGCCGGGGCAGAGGGAGCGCCACCGGTCATGGAACTGGAATGACTTGGCCGGCGCGTCTAGGCTAGAAATCAGTCAGCTTGATGCTGATGGTTGTCATTCTTGTATCTGGGCCTTGGGGTGGAGGTGAGAGCGTTGTCATTGCTTCGAAAATGTCATGCCGAGCCAGCCGTAGCGGCGAGGCATCTGGGATGGGGATTCTCCTCCACCTCCCCAGATCCCTCGTCCTTCCCGCGAAGGACTCGGGATGACGTAGCGGCGTCTATTTTCGTCGGCCGTCGTGCCGGTGGCGGCCAGCATGAATGATTCCGGCTAAAGGGCGCGGCCTGCGCCGAGGTTGGCTCGCCTAAACGATCACCTTTTGGCGGCGCAGTTCGTCCACCTCTTCCTGGGTCATCCCGCCGAGGGTCGTGAACACTTCGTCGGAGTGCTCCCCGTACAGAGGAGAACGGCTCAACTCCACCTGAGAATCTGATAGCCTCACCGGGGAGCCTATCGCGGTGTACTTTCCGCGGACCGGGTGCACGAGTTCGGTAACCACCCCGCGCTCGATCAGGTGGGGCTGTTTAAGCACCTCGGCGGTATCGAACACCGCGCCGCAGGGAACGCCCGCCTCGCCGAAGGCCTCCATGACTACGCGCTTCTCCCGGACTTCGGTCCAAGCTTTGATAATGCCGAACAGGTCCACGGAGTGATCCAGCCGGTCGGACGGGCCGGCGAACCTCGGGTCCTCCAGCAAGTCTTGCCGGTCCATCACCCCCACCGCCGCGCTGAACATGACGTTGTTTTCGGCGGGAATTATCATGTACACGTAGTCGTTGGGGCCACCGGGAGCGCACGGGAAGAGACCGCCCAACCCCATTGGGTGGCCGCGGCCCGGGAACTCCAGGCGCGGCTCCGGCTGCCCGTCCTTCAACGTCCCGGTAAAGCGGACCCTAGTCAGGTTGAGCACCGCCTCCTGCATGGCAACCTCCACCACCTGTCCCTTGCCGGTCACGTTGCGCTGGACCAGAGCCGCCAGAAGGCCGATGACGATGTGCATGCCCGTGCCCGAATCACCCACGCCGGGACCCGAGACCGAAGGCGGCCGGTCATCCCAGCCAGTAACGCTCATGGCGCCGCTGGTCGCCTGGGCCACGTGCTCGAAGCACTTGTAATCTGCGTACGGGCCGTATGAGCCGTACCCCTTCACCGACCCGTAGATCAGGCGAGGGTTGATCTTGCTGAGGTCTTCGTAGCCCAATCCCAGCCGTTCCATGGCTCCGGGCCCACGGTTCTCCACCACAATATCGGCGGAGTTAATCAGAGTCTTGAACACCTCCTTGCCTTTCTGCTGCCGGAGGTCAAGGGTAACGCTCTTCTTGTTGCTGTTCAGCAAGAGGAAGAAATAGCTGTCTTTGTCGGGGTCGTCGCGGCGCAGCCAGCGGGAGCGGTCCCCTCTGCCATCGGCCATCTCCACCTTGATAACATCTGCGCCCAGCCAGGCCAGCATTTGCGTACAGGAAGGACCTGCCTGTTCGTGGGTCATATCGATGACCCGAATCCCATCCAATGCCTTACCCATCGTGGACCTCCTAATGGCCGCGCTCTGGCCCCCAGCAACGACACCCGGAGGCTCCGGCTCCAATTCTAACACGTCGTGGAGGAGTGATGCGGTTGCCGAGGCGCCCGGCTGACTACCAATAAACACCCAAAGGGGGTTATAATCTTGCATGTCCTGGCGGCCTTGCACAAAAGTGTGCCGGCCGGCGGGAGCATTGGAGGGGGCGCAAAATGGTGTCCGATCGGTCGCGAAGGCGAATATCCAACGTGGAGCTGGCGGTTCGTCATTTCGAACTGGGCCAGTCGGTGGACGAATTGGCGGCAGCTATGAACGTCGATCAATCGACCATCAGAAGGAGGCTGAGCCAGGCGAAGAAAGACGGCTTGGTGCGCACCCTGGTGGTGCCCCCTCTGGACTACGCCGAACTCACGAAGCTGGAGCAGGATGTCCGCTACCGGTTCGATCTGGAGAGCGTGGTGCTGACCGCCGGCCGGGAAGACATCATGGACATGCCCGACGAGACCGCGGCGAAAGAGGCGTTGGTCCTCAGCATCGCGCAGGCGGCAGCCCGGTACCTGGAGGAACATCTCACCAACCGGGACACCCTGGTGGTCCCCTGGGGACGGATGGCAAACTACATTGCCCGGCAACTTAGGCCGCCTCAGTCTCTGCCCGGGGTCACCGTGGTACCGATGGTCGGGGTTCTGGCGCTGGAGCACAACCCGTTCGACGCGAACCTATTGGCCTCCGCCTTTGCTTCCAAGTTTGGCGGGCGCTCCTTCTTGCTGCCCGCTCCGGCATTGGTCGAGAGAGCCCTCGGCGAGGTAATAGAGGCCATTCCCCTGGTGCGGCGAGTCAAGGAGCTTTACGAAGAGGCGACGGTGGCCATCGTCCCCCTGGCGGCGCCCGACCCGGAGCGCTCCACCGTGGTCCGCATGGACTTGGTCAGCAGCGATACGGTGAGGAATCTGGTGGGCCGGGGCGCGGTGGGTGAGATCGCCTCCCACTGGTGGTTCGACCGGGAAGGGCGGACGGTGGAGGAGCCAGCGAGGCACGCCATCGGGCTGGGTCTTGATGGGCTATCCCGGATGGTCAAACGCAGGGCCAAGGTGATCGCCGTGGTTGGCGCCAGCCGGGAAAGGATCGCCCCCCTCAGGGTGGCGCTGGATCACCAACTCGTCAACACCTTGATCACCGACGACGTCACCGCGAAATTGCTGCTGTCCCTGGCATAGGAACGGCGGCACAACAGATTCGAGGAGGCCCCATCACCCGGTGAACCGCGCTCGGCAATAGCCCGGCCAGTCCACCTTAAGCCAAGAGATAAGATGTGCTGCCCCACCGATGACGAAGCAGCACAACTTTCACCTTTTCGCTCTCGCGGCGATTCTCCGGGCCGGGCCGGACCGCGGGCGTGACAAACTACTCAGGCCGGCCACTCAGGCACAGCGCCGCAGGGTGGCAGAATCTACACCGGTAGTCGCCGAGGCGAGAGCCGAAGCAGGCTGCAATCACGCCACGGGCTGCATGAAGACGTTGGACATCCCCGCCCGGTCCACCCGGCGTTGAATCTCCTCCACATCGGTGGTGTAGGTGCCAAGCTCGTTCATCCGGTCAAAGTAGACCGAACCGGAGAAGGTGAACTTGTCAGCCAGGCCCTCTTCCGTCTCCATCCGCTCCCGTCCGTAGGAGTTATACTCGCCGACCGCGGTGCTGCGGGGGATGGTCAACAGCGCCTTCCCCAGCGAGTAGCGAACGGCGTTGTGGCCGGCCAGGGTCCCCGTGGCGATGGCCTCGGTGTGACCGACGAAGAGGCCCGCCTTCTCCCCGGCGCAGAACAGGTTGGGAACGTCGTTCACCTTGAGGGTATCGTCCCGGGGAGCGATGGCCATGAAGCGCACGGAATTGCCGATGCCGCCCGCGTAGGGGTCTTCGAAGCGGGCATTCTCCAGGCCCTTGATCTCCCGAAGCTCGTCGATGGGGAAGTAAGAGGTCATGAGCTTGACGTGGCCCGTGTCCAAGAGGACCACGTTTTCGGCGAACTCAGGGAGCGCGTACTGCTGGCAGACCTTCATGGACAGCAACTCCCGCTTCCTTTCGATCATGTCCTTGGGAATGGGCAGGACGGCTACTCCGGCGCGTTTCATCTCGTCTCTGACACCCTGGCTCACCGATCCGGAATGGAGCTTGCACGAACCGCTCATGGCGCCGGGGGTCCCATCCATCTTCCGGCCCACGATCTCGGTAACGCCCGCCTTGGCGGTGATGCTGACCCGGTTGCCGAAGGTGATACAACGCAGGACGCATTCGGCGCACCCGTGGCCGTACTTGCGGCAGTTTGGGATGGAACCGGCGGTGCCCGTGGTGTCGATGAAGGCATCCCCCTCGATTTCCGTGCCGCCTTCCAGCTTCAGCGCCGCGATGCCTCCGTCTTCCATGACGACGTTTGTAACCCGGCTCATGGTCCAGAGATCGACACCTTTGTCCAGTAAGTAGCGCCGGACGGTGGGCTCCATTACCGCCACGTCGTAGAGGCTGGAGTGCTTGTGCCCGGGAAACTCCATGTTCTGATGGAGGCTGGAGTCGTCCATGAGGTGGAACAGGGCGCCCCCGCCCATGGCAATCATCTCCTCGGCGGCGGTGAACCGGCCGTTGTTCCGGAAAATGCCCCCCACCTGGCCGGTGCCCAGAATGGTATCCGCTTTCTCGATAAGGACCGCCTCGCCCCCGGCCTGCACCGTTGCCACGGCCGCGGCGCAACCAGCCCAGCCGGCCCCCGCAATTACCACCCTCGCCATAGCTATCCTCCTTCAGTCTCTTGCACCGCTCTTCCCATCGTCGCTTTCTACTATACCATCCTCGTTGGACGCAGGCACACTTTCGGGGTGGGGTGTTGGGGATGGGTGGGAGCGTGCCGGGTGGGCTGGACAAGCCCGTGGCGCCAACGCCAATCGGCTTCAGACCCCAAGCGATACGATCGCGCCAAGGCCGTGGATGCCTGGCCGATGGGGCTCGGCAACGTCATCCGGTCAAACTAGCCTACCAATGCACGAACATCGG
>JASMCQ010000046.1 GCA_030753265.1 Dehalococcoidia bacterium | reverse complement strand
CCGGCCGCGGTAAGGTCGGCATTGAATAACAATACCGTGGCAATGAGCCATAATGTAGCCATCACGCAGGTGAATTTGAGCTGCCTGGAGCGACGGGGCAGCTTGGGTTTCTTTAGCGCGCCCCGCAATACGTGGTTATAGACGTAGTCAAAGGGATGGTTCGGAAGGACAACTCCCAAAAACGCAATTGCGGTCATCACTAGAAGAGTGGGGATATTGGCTGTAGCCACGCCGATAGCCGTGATCGTGACACAAAGGATATAGGCGAACCTATTCCCGAAGGCGAGGTCGGAAAGGTCTGCATCTGAGATGTCGAAATAGCCTTGAGCGTGAAGGCGGTTCAGTCTTGCAGTGGAGAGGAGCCGGCCCTTTGTTGCCATAGGTATCCTCCTTGCTTTGAGTTAAGGCGCAGTATAGCGCGGGAGGGGAGATGTTGCAAAAGCAAGGGGAGGGGGGGGTGCCGTTGACGTACTCGGCTAGGGCTCGGCACGTCGCCCGGCCCGAAAGCACGAGCAGCCTAGCCAATCGTTACCTAAAGGCGGATGACGTACACCTCGGTATGGAAACGCTCTCGGGTTTCTTCGGGGCTGGCCGCTTCGAAAACCCCCTCCAGCGCCTCCTGTAGGTTGCTCCGGGCCTCCTCGATGGTGTTACCCTGGCTGGCGATGTCCAACTCTGGACACAAGGCCACGTAGCCGTCGCCCTCACTCTCGATCACCGCCGTGAACTGCCCTGTCTTGGCCATCAGCCTTTACCTCTGGTGGTTTTCGCTTTGGGGTCATTTCACCATGGAGACGATGGGAAGCCACCTCATTCAAACTCAGCAGCAGGGCGGCGCAGCCTCTTACGTCCCCTCGTGTCCGCCGTCAGAAGCTTCTATGGCGTACGCCATCCCCTGGGTTCCCGTCAGTGGGTGTTTTTGAATACCGTGATACTTCATTCCGGCGCGTTCAGCCACTTTCGAGCTGGCGGGGTTTTCGGCGGAAACGTAGGCACGCATCTCGCTGATTCGGTAGACCTCGAAGCAATAGTCGATCAGGGCTTTTGTCGCTTCGGTTGCGTATCCGTTGTTCCAAAATTCGGGGAGCAGCGTGTAAAAGCATTCGTAAAGGCCGGCGACTTCGTCTATTGGGGAGAACCCGCAGGAGCCGATGAATCTGTTGTTCTTGAGCGCGACCGCGTAGGCGTGAATGGGATCATCCGTCGAATAGGATTCGATGGTGCTTTCGAACAGTGCGCGCGCCCCGTCTTCACTCTTCATGTCATCGCTGAACAGCAAGTGACGAGTGGCCGCGGGGTCGGTCATAAACTTCAGGAACCCCGGCCAGTCGGTATCCTCAAAACACCGAACCATTAGTCGCTCTGTATTGATTGGCCGTATGATCTCCATATTATTTCGTGCCCTATCTCCTGGGCGCTGCGATGTGGCCCGGTGTAGTGAACTGATCGTGATGGTTAAGCATGATTTTCCACTTCATAGGTCAACTGAACAAAGCCGAATTCATAGGTCTTGGTTGCGATGTGTCGAAGGTGAATATCTTTCTCTGCATTGCCAAACAGGGACCTGCCGCTGCCAAGAATTGTGGGAATGACCGTAATAGTCAGATCGTTGATAAGGCCGGCAGCGAGGAACCGCTGAATGGTAATACCACCATCGATATATAGCCGTTTTGCTCCTTCAATTGATAAGCGCTCGCATAACTTGTTCGGGGATTCCGAAGAACATGAAACAGTTTCCGTCAAATCTTCAGGAATTTCGATCAAGTTCGTGCTCAAAACGACCACGGGTTTGTTTCCATACGGCCAGTTGCCAAAGGACAGTACTTGCTCGTAGGTTAGCCTACCCATAATCAGGACATCAATTGACCCCATGAAGGCGTTATAGCCACAATCTTCGCCTTCCGGGACGGTCGTGTTTGCCGCATCTAACCAGTCAAGTTCGCCCCCTGGTCTAGCAATGAAGCCATCCAGGCTTACGGCAATGAAAACTGATGAGGTGAGACTCATCGGTTGCTCCTTCGAACTGATACCCGGAATCTTAGCCGGGTCGTGCGTGGGCGCCTTGGGTCAAGGTTAAGCCGTGTTGGCAGGGCGTCAAGCTCATAATATCGGGGCGAGCGCCTCAGTGCACGCGCCCTTCCTGGCAGCTTGGCCAGCGTGCAGCGGAAGTTGCGGAAGCCGGATGCGGAAGTGAAGCTGCCCGGTTACCGGCCGGCCAAAATCAGTCCGCTCTTGGGTGCTCCGTGACGCTGGGCTGTGGCAAGTGAACGATGTCTGGCGGGATCAGTTGCGGGCATCAGGATTAAGTGCCACGGACTGTAAGGCGAGACTGGGTTCAAGTGGCCGCGGGTGGCGGCGTCTATTCCTCTGCGGGCAGATAAGCGTTGGGAACGGTCGCGCTCCCTTTGCCAACCCCGGTGGTGTCTCCTTTTTGATTCTGCACCTTGATTTCAACCGACACTTTACTGCCGTTGGCCTCCCTGGAAATGTCGGTGATCTTGCCCGAAAAGGTGATCGTGTCGCCTGGGCGGACGGGCCTCAAGAACCTCAGGTCCACCATCCCGGTATGGTTGAACACGTCGCCGCCAAAATACTTTCTAAGCATCTCGATGGCGAACGTCACCGACATTCTACCGGAGGCCACGGTGCCGGTGGTTCCCAGGGTTTCTCTGGCGGTCTCTTCATCGGTAAATTGGGAAGGTCCGGTTTGGCCGGCGCTGGCCTCGAAAAGGTTGATAGCCTCTTGGGTCACCTGTTTGACCAGAGATGGAACATCATCTCCTATTTGGTAATTGCGTTCTAACCCCCCCATTTCTTGCCCACCTCCGAAGGTTGCTTCAGTTCATGGGTTATGACCCGGTCTATCAGACGGCCATCTTCATCAACGGAAATCGCCTCCGTGACGATAAAATTCTTACCTCTTCTCAAGTACTTATCCGCGATCCAAGCCGTGACCGTTAGTCTCTTCCCAGGGAGAGGAGGACCGTAGCAATAGAAAGCGCATCGAGCGTTGACAGACCCGTCGTCCCTGTATCGGGCGTTATATTGCTTGACGTCCACTTTGTGGCTGACGGTCGGGAAACCAGCTTCCGTATCCATCACGCCTTTTCTATACGTGTCGATCATCTCCTGGGTCAAGACATACTCGTATTTTTCGAACGTCTCCCCGACTTCTAGAGCGTCCCAGTCCAATAATACCCGGTCGTCGGCCTCTACCATTTCGGAACCGTCCTTTCCAAATTTGAACTCTCTTCGGACAGCCACATTTTACCACGCCCAGCGGGCCCGCCAGGGAGGATGCTGTCCCCAGCGTCCAGGGGCCTCGCGGCCGGCGGCTGGGGGGCCGCTCCGCCGCCGAGTCTGGCACTCGCATGGGGTTAAGGCAAGCCCGCCGGTCTGCCCCTATTCGGCTTCTCCGTGGTCGCGAGCGGTCTTTTGAAGCTGATAGAGGACGTTGATCGCCTCCAGGGGGGTCATGTTCGGAATATCCAGCGCCCGGATCTCGTCCACAAGGGGTTGAGCCGTGTCGAAGAGCGGCATCTGCCGGGCCGGGGTTCTTCGGGGCCGCCGGCCTCTGGTCCCTTTGCCGGCGCCGTCGTTTCCCTCCAGGTCGGCCAGCACCTCCCAGGCCCGGTTTATCACTCCCTGGGGCAGCCCGGCAAGCTGGGCCACGTGGACACCATAGCTTTTGTCGGCGCCACCCGGCACGATTCGATGTAGGAAGCCGACGCTGCCCTCCTCCTCGGTAACCGCGACACTGAAGTTCCGGATTCCGGGCAAGGTGCCGGCCAACTCCGTCAACTCGTGGTAGTGAGTGGCGAACAGCGTCTTGCAGCCCAGCCGGCGGTCGTTGTGAAGGTGCTCGATGACCGACCGGGCGATGGCGAGGCCGTCGTAGGTGCTGGTGCCCCGGCCGATTTCGTCCAGGATCACCAGTGAGCGCGGGCTGGCCTGGTTCAGGATAGCCGCCGTCTCCACCATCTCCACCATGAACGTGGACTGCCCCGTGGTCAGATCGTCCTGCAGCCCCACCCTGGTGAAGATCCGGTCCACCAGCCCGATAGTCGCCTCGGACGCCGGCACGAAGCTCCCGATCTGGGCCATCAAGACGATGATCGCCACCTGCCGGATGAAGGTGGACTTGCCGGCCATATTGGGGCCGGTCAGCACCACCAGACGGGTGTCGTCATTGGATAGGTAAGCGTCGTTGGGCACGTAGGAGCCGGGGTCCAGCACCTGCTCGACCACCGGGTGGCGGCCGCCTTTGATGGAAATAACGCTCCCCTGGTCCAGCCGGGGCCGGACGTACCCGTGGCCCACGGCCACCTCCGCCAAGCTGGAAAACACGTCCACCCGGGCGACGGCGGCCGCCCTCCGGTTAACGGCGGCGGCGGAGCCTTCGATCTGGCCGCAAACCTGGCGGTAGATGCCCCGCTCCAGCTCCTCAATACGCTCCCGGGCGTTGAGAACCAGGGACTCGTACTCCTTCAGCTCCGGCACGATGTACCGCTCCGCGTTGACCAGGGTCTGCCGCCGGATGTAGTCCTCCGGCACCTGGGCCAGGTTAGACTTGCTGACCTCGATGTAGTAGCCGAACACCTGGTTGTAGCCGACCTTCAGGCTCTTGATCCCGGTGCGCTCCCGCTCCTTCTGCTCCAGCCCGGCGATGAACCTCCGGGCATCCCGCGAAGCGACCCTCAGCTCGTCCAACTCGGGGGAGAAACCCTCGCGGATGACGTTCCCCTGCCCAACTTCGCCGGCCGGCTCGGAGGCGATGGCCCGCTCGATCAGCGCCACGAGGTCGGGCAGCGGCGCCAGCTGCCGGGCCAGCCAGGCAACCGGCCCCACTCCTCCGTTCCCCTCCGGCGATGCAGGGGCCGCGGTTGGTGAGGTCTCCAAGTGCTGGCCGAGGCTGGCAACGCCCTCCAGGCCCAGTTTCAGGGCCTTCAGCTCCCTTGGGGCCACGGTCCCCGCGATGACCCGGCCCAGGATGCGCTCCAGGTCCGGTATCTGGGCCAGCCGTGAGATAGTGCCGGCCCGGCGCAAGCCATCATCGAAAAAGTAGCCGACGGCTTCCAGGCGTTGGTCCAACTCCTCCAAGCTCAGCAAAGGCTGGCCCAGCCACTGGCGGAGCAGGCGGCTGCCCATGGGGGTCTTGGTCAGATCGAGGATGCCCAGCAGGGAGAGTTGGGCACTGCCGGAGCGTCCCGCCTGGAACAGCTCCAAGTTGCGCCGGGTCTGGCCGTCGAAGGCCATGTAGCTGGCGGTGGAGTAGGCGTGCAGCGTGGACAGTTGGAGCTTGCCCGCCCTCTGGGTGCGGCCCAGGTACTCGACGATGGCGCCCGCCGCCCGGACCGCCAACGGCTTGCCCTCCAAGCCGAAAGCCTCCAGGGTCATGATCCCGTAGTGGTCCAGCAGGGCCTGGCTCGCCGAAGGCAGCTCGAAGGCGACCGGCTCCAGTGAAGTCAGACGGAGGGCGCCCAAACCGTCCGGACCCCGAGGCTCCGCCCACCGAGGCGTTGCCTCAGACCGTGGGACGAGGACCTCGGCGGCGGCGATGCGCTCCAACTCCAGGGGTAACTGTGCCCGGTCCAGCTGGGTGGAGGCGAACTCGCCGGTGGTTATGTCAACGTAGGCCAGGCCAACCAACTCTTCCTCTTCCACCACCGCAGCGAGATAGTTGTTGGCGCCCTGGTCCAGCAGGCCCGGCTCCAGCACCGTGCCCGGCGTTACCACCCGGACCACGTCCCGCTCCACCAGACCTCGGGACGTGGCGGGGTCGCTGAGCTGCTCGCAGATGGCCACCCGGTAACCCTTCTTGATAAGGCGGGCCAGGTAACTTTCCAGGGAATGGGCCGGGAACCCGGCCAAGGGTACCCTGAGGTCCTTTCCCATGCTGCGGGAGGTGAGGGTTATCTCCAGTTCCCGCGCCGCGGTCCGGGCATCTTCGTCGAAGGTCTCGTAGAAGTCGCCCATTCGGAACAGGACTACGGCATCGGGGTAGGAGTGTTTGATATTCAGGTATTGGCGGCGAATCGGCGTCAAGGCCCACCCACGCACTGCGGTCTACAACGGCAATTCTAACCCACCGGTCAACCGGGCGGTCAGCATTCAGCTATCAGCTATCCGCTTACCCAATAGCCGGCTGCCGTGGTCGACAGGTCCGACTTCGTCGAGACTCTCGATGGAATCGGAACTCACCACGAACCGGGAAGATCCGTGCTAACGGGGAAAACCCGTTCGTCCTGAGCTTGTCGAAGGACCGGGAGCAGCCTCTCTTGGAGTTGTCGGGTAGGCTCCAAGCAGGGGAATCGATGGCCGGCAGCAGGGCTCACTGCTTCCAGAACCGCTCTTCCTTGAACATCCACCCCTGGGAGACGAACTTCTCCTTGACGTCCTCGATCATGCCCGGGTGACCGCAGGCGTAGATCATCGTGTCATCCTTGGGAAGGCCGAACTTCTGCAGGTACTCCTCGGCGATGAGGTTGACCCTTCCCTTGGCTCCCGTCCAGTTGGCGTTTCGCTCCTCGTTGGGGCGGCTCACCGTGGGGACGAAAGTGATGAAGTCCGGATGCGCGGCGGCCAGGCCGGCAAGCTCCTCGTCGTAGGCGAACTCATTGTAATAGCTGGCGCCCATCAGCGCGTAAAACTTATGGCCCTCGGCGCCCCGGTGCAGATAATCCCGAAGGATGCTCACGGTCGGGGCCACGCCGGTCACCGTGGAAAGCATGTAGTGGTGGTGTACCTTCTGGTTCAACGTAAACAGGCCCTTGGCCCGGGGCCGGAGGGATATCCAATCGCCCACCTGCATTCGCCACATCCGGGGGGTCAGCTCGCCCTCGGGAACCAGCTCCACGAAGATTTCCAGCAGAGGTTCGTGGGGCGCCGATACTATGGAGTAGGCCCGCTCGATTCCGTCGAGCCCCAGGGTGCAATATTGACTGGGCTTGAACTTGAGCGGCCCTTCTTCCGGCTCCAGTTTGATGACCATCAGGTCCTCGGCGATATCCCGGCGCTCCACCAGCATCGCCTTGGGCAAGCCGGGGTTGGGCTGCGACCTGGGAGTCCCGGTATCTGCCAGAGTCACGTCGTCTGCCATATCTGCTCCTCTTCCTTTTCGATGCCAGCTAGGCCTGACCGGCGCGCCGAGCCCTCGTCATGCCGGCCGGCGTCAGGCCTGGGCCGTCCACTCTCATGATTGGTTGCACATCAGCCCGGCGGGAAGGCCGGGTATTATTGAGACCCCTCGGGTCCAAGCTTCATGACCCGGGCCCGGCAGATGTCAAGGCCTGCCACCCTGGACGCCGGGTCCAACTCCTCGCTCGACTGTAGATCCACCGCCAGCTGGCCAAAGAGGGTCGTGGCCGCAACCACTCCGGTCAGCATCGACTCAGACAGTCGCGCCCGGCCTTTCAGACGCCGACCCGGGGTGTGGACCTCCACGCTGTCCCCCTCCGCGATTTCCCAGCCGGCCGCGTCGGCTGGATTCATCTCCACCCACTCTTCCCGGACAATCTGGTTGCGTCGGCCCCGTATGACCTGGGCCTGCCGGTGCGGTTGCATCAGCACCCTGCCAGGCACGAACCACATCGGGTATTCCGGGTCGCTTGGGATATCCGCGGTACGAAACTGGGGCGTTTCCACTTCGGCCTTCTCCATGGGGAAGGCGTCCGCGTACAACGTGGGCGTGCTCTCGGCGCCCTCACCGTCGCAAGGCCATTGGATGCCCCGATGCTCCCGGCCGGCATACAGCACCTGGGTAGGTTGCGGGCTTTCCAGGCTGGTGCGCAGCACCAACCCCCCCTCCTCTTCCAGGCGCTGGTAGGTGACGCCGGAGTAGATCGAGGCCAGCCGGGCAATTTCGTCCATGGTCTCGGCGGCGGTCGAGTGGTCGAATCCGGCGGCGTTCATACGCTGGGCCACCTCGGAAATCACCCAACTTTCCGGGCGGGCCTCGCCGCCGTTGATGCGGAGGACCGGCTTCAGCTTTTGGATGCGCCGTTCCAGGTTGGTGAAAGTGCCCTCCTTCTCGGCGAAGGTGACCCGGGGCAACACCACGTCGGCCCGTTGGGCGGCCAGGCTCAGGAAGGTATCATGGACCACCAGGAACTCCAGCTTCTCCAGTGCGGCCAAGCCGTCTCCCAGCTTGCCATTGTTGAAGTTGGCGCTGTCGCCGATCACCAGCATGGCCCGAACCCGCCCCTCGCCGGCCGCCTGGAAGGCGGCGGTCAAAACCAGGCCCGGAGCGGAGGGGAGGACGCACCCCCACGCCGATTCCACCGCCTGGCGATCCTCCTCATTGGACACGCGGCCGTACCCCGGAAGCCGGCCGGGCAGGCAACCCACATCCCAGGCCCCCTGCTCGTTGGCGCCCTGCCGCATGGGATACAGCCCGGAGCCGGGTTTGCCCAGGTTTCCGGTGACCAGGGCCAAATCGGTCAACGCCCGGACGCAGTCCCGTTGGATGTCGGCCGGGACGTTGTCCAGGGCGTAGACAATCGCGCCGCTTCCGGCCTGGGCGTAGATCCGCGCCGCGTCGGAGATGGCTTGCCGCGATACCTGGGTGGTCTGCGCCAGTTGGTCCATATCCAGGGCGTGCAGGGCATAGTGAAGCGTCGCCGGGCTTTCGCTTTTTTCATCAAGCCAATCGGACCGCTCCAGCCCCTGATCGATCAAGGACCTCAGGATGCCGCCCAGCAACAGAAGCTCGGTGCCTGGGGCCGGCCGCAGCCAGAGTGCCGCGTAGCGGGTCAGCTCCACCTCCCGAGGGTCGATAACTATCAAGTTGGCGCCCTTCTTGGCCGCCTTCTTGATCGGCACTCCGACCACGTTCTGCTCTTCGGTTACGTTGGTATTGAACACTATGATGCAGTCCGCCTGCTCCAGGTCCCAAATGGAGTTGGTCGCCGCGGCATAACCCAGCGACCGCTCCAAGCCATTGGTCAATTCCGGCTGGGTGTCCGAAGTCTGGTCCACGTTGTTGGACTGCATGACCACGCGAGCGAATTTCTGCGCCAGGTAGTGTTCTTCATTGGTGCTGTTGGGCGAGGTGAGAAGCACAAAACTCTCGCCTTTGTATTCAGCCAGTTTGGCGGCGATGAGATCAAGGGCCTCGTCCCAAGAGGCCTCCTCCAGCCACCCATCGCGCCGGATCAGGGGCGTCTGCAACCGGCCCGCCCGGCTGATGAACTCCAGGCCGAATTTCCCCTTGAAGCAGGCCTGGCCCCGGTTGGCCGGGGAGTTCAGCTCGGGGACGGCGCGGACGAACCGGCCCGACGCGTTGACTTCCAAGTTAAGCTGGCAGCCCACCGGGCAATGAGGGCAGATGGTGCGCACCGTTCTGGCCGGCTTCTCCCACTTGTGCTCCCGCTCCACCAGCGCGCCCACCGGGCACACGTCAATACAGGCGCCGCAGAACTCGCACCCGGACTCAAGCAGCGAGGTCCCAAAGGAAGTGCCCACCAGGCCGACGCCGCCGCGATAGGTGAAACAGATCGCGCTGTCGCCGCGCAACTCCTCGCACGCCCGCACGCAACGGCCGCATACGATGCACAGGTTGTAGTCGCGGTCGTAGAAGGGGTCTCCGACTTCGAGAGGGATCTGCCGGTATTTGTACTCCAACGGCGATTCCAGGCCCACGCCCAAGTAGCGGACGGTGTCCTTCAGCTCGCAACGCTCGTTCTTGGGGCAGGTGACGCAACGGTCGTTCACCGAAACGTGACGCAGGCAGACGTTGCCCGGACCGCAGATGTTGACCCGGTGGCAAGTGAGGCAGCCGCTGGGGTGCTCGGCGATGAGCATCTCCATGATGGAGCGCCGCAACTCCTGGACATCACCCATCTCGGTGTGGATCTTCATTCCATCTTGAACCGGCAGGGTACAGGACGCCGGATACCCTCGGCCTCCTTCGACTCCCACCACACACATCCGGCAAGCGCCGTAGGGTTTCATCCCCGGATGGTAGCAAAGGTATGGGATGTATATCCCGGCCTCGATGGCAGCCTCTAAGACCATCTTACCGGGGCGTGTCTTAACTTCCACCCCGTCGAAGGCGATGGTGATTTCATCGGCCATAGGTTCTCCTTCGGCGTATGCTCACCGCAGAGGCGCAGAGGACAAAATGGAGACGGTGTTAATCTTTTAGCCCTAACACCACCCTTCGGATTCCCTGTTTCAATACCGGCACGTTGAAGTTGATCAACAAACCGACCTTCCATTCTCCCAGTTTCAAGTAGGTTAACAATTGGGCCTGGTGAATCGGAAGGAGACTCTCCAGGGCCTTTATCGCAACCACCACGGCATCTCTGACTGACAGGTCCAGCCTGTAACCGCAGTTCAACTGCATGCCCTTATAGTCCACCGGTAGCTGTCGCTGTCGCTCGAACGGAACGTTCCTTAGCGTCAACTCTCGACAAAGGCACTCTTCGTAAGCCGACTCCAAGAGCCCCGGTCCAAGGGCTCGGTGAACCTCGATAGCGGCACCAATGATAGCCTCGGTTAGCTCATTGACCAGCATGTCTACGCGCGCTCAGCGTCTCAGCGGTGGATAGACGCACCGCCCGATACCAGGCTCCCTCCGGGGCCCTTCGCCCTTCGTGACATGCGCGGCGTGAAACGAGGGGCCAGGCAGCGCCCCGTGGGGCACCGGCGGTCTTGAATGTGGGTCTCGAACTCCCCTCTAAAATGCCGCAGCGCCGACGCCACCGGGTTGAACCCCAACTGGCCGTGGCCGCACAGGGAGCCCGCCTGCATGTCTTCCCCCACCTTTCGCATCAGCTCCAGGTCCTCGGGAACGCCCTCAAACCGGCAGATTCGCTCGAGGACTTCCAGCAGATGGCTCATCCCCATCCGGCATGGGAAGCATTTGCCGCACGATTCGTACTGGCAGAACGCTATCAACGCCCGGGTCAGGTCGACCGCGCAGGTGTCTTCGTCGGCGGCTATGATGCCGCCCGATCCCATTATCGCGCCCGCCTCCCGGAGAATCTCGAAGTCCAGGATCACGTCGACATTGCCAGCGCCCAGAACGCCGCCCAAGGGCCCGCCCGTCTGGACCAGCTTCAGGGCCTTGCCGTTGGGCACGCCTCCAGCCGCCTCGTATAGCACATCCTTCAAGTTGGTGCCCAGGGGCACCTCAATCATGCCCGTGTAATTCAGGGCGCCGGTGAGGCACAATATTGCGGTGCCCGTACTCTTGTCGTGGCCGATGCCGGCGAACCACTGGCCGCCCCTGGAGATGATTTCCGGCACGTAGGAGAGGGTCTTGACGTTGTTGATGTTGCTGGGCTTGCCGAACAGCCCCACCTGGGCGGGGAAGGGGGGGCGGAACCGGGGCATGGCCCGTTTGCCCTCGATGGCCTCCATCAGGCCGCTTTCCTCGCCGGCCACGTAGGAGTCGCCGGTCAGCGCCACCTCCAATTGGAAACTGAAGCCGGAGCCGAGGATATTATCGCCGAGCAGACCCAGCTCATGGGCCTGGCGGACGGCGGTACGGCAGGTCTCGACTGGGCCCTCGTGCCCGTGGCGGATGAAAATGTACCCGTTGCCGGACCCTGTGGCGTAACCGGCCAAGATTATCCCTTCAATCAGGGTGTGAGGGTCACTCTCGAGGATCGCTTTGTCGTTGAACGCTCCGGGGTCGCCCTCTTCGCAGTTGCACAGAATGTACTTTACCGGAGCGTTGGAGCCGGCCAGGAACCGCCACTTGGTGCCCGTGGGGAAGGCGGCGCCGCCGCGCCCCCGAAGGCCGGACAGGGCCACCTGCTCCAGCGTCTCGGCCGGGGTCATCCCGGTCAGCGCCTGATGAAGCGCCTGGTAGCCCCCAGTGGCGACATACTGGTGGATGTCCTTGGGGTCTATATTGCCCGCGTTGCGCAGGGCGATGCGGGTTTCCCACAACCGCATCGGGTGCCGGTCCAGGTCCTGAACGCCCGAGGCTGCCTTGGCGGCTTCCAACGGGTCAATACCGGAAGCGAGGTAGCCGATGGCCAGGTCCTCCACCGGCGTGCCGAGGGCCACGTGCGAAGCGACGATCTTCTCCGCGTCCTCGGGGGTAACGTTTCCGTAGAAAATCCTGGGTCCGCCAGGAAGTTGGACATCCACCAGAGGCTCGGCATAGCACAAGCCCAGGCACCCTACCCGGCTGGCGTTGGCCGCGAGTCCTCGGCTCCGCAACGCATCCTCTATCGCCGCCAACACCGGTTCGCAGCCGGCCGCCTGCCCACACAACGCGGTGCCTATGCGAATCCAGGGCCGGTCCCCTGCCGTCAACTCAAGCCAGCGATCTTGGGCCTCGGCGTCGATTTCTTGGAAGCTAGGCGCCATGCCAATCTTCGTTCCTTATACTCGGGCCTCACAGTACTCGGGCCTTACTCCCAGGCTCGAAGCGCCCGGCGTTCGGGACGCCATCCCGGCTACGGCCCTCCGCGAATATCGAACCCCACGGGTCCGGATGGCGTCCCGGCTAAACGCCGGGCCCTCCGCCGGCGCCGGGGCCACCCAGCAACTCGGCGACCTTCCGGCGAGCTTCGTCGGGAGAGAGTCTCCCGATAAGTTGATGGTCGATGGAAATTACGGGGGCTTGGGCGCAGGCCCCCAAGCAGGTATTGAGCCGCACCGACAGCCGGCGGTCAGGGGTCTCTCCCTCTTCTTCCATTCCGGTGGTATCGAACACCGAGTCTATCAGGGCCATGGCGCCCAACAGGTGACAGGAGGCGCCCCAGCAAAGCTCCACCTGGTGGTCGGAAGGAGGCTCGAAGCGGAAATTGGGGTAGAAAGAGGCCACGGCCCACACATCGTTGACGGTGGCCCTGGTGAAAACGGCTACCTCACCCACCGCTTCCCTGGGTATGTAACCCAGCTCATCCTCCACGGCCAACAGGGTGGAGAGAACGGTGACGGTGGGCTGGGTCTGGCCGTGGACCGCATTGCTGATTCGTTGTCTCAGCCCATCCATCAGCCGGGCTCCTTGGGGGGGTTGGTAAACGGGAGAGAAGTTCGTGAATTCAATAACAAACTAGCCTCATCCTAGCACAAGGCCGGACCGGTTTCAACCGCGGTGGAACCCGCCGGCTCAACGAACAGCCGCCTCGAGCCTCGCACACTCCGTCCCCTGCGGAACTGTCCCATCAGGCACGAGCCTCTACCATGGAGCCGGGCCGGGTCGAGGCCCGGTCTCAGAGTTCGTGCACCGACAAGATGCCGGTCCGCCCAGAGCGCTGATGCCAAATCCGGCACCCGGCCCGATTCGGGTCGGGTGCCGGATTTTCTCACTGTCTCTTCAAGGTTTACGGTCCGGCCGGAATCCCAACCGTGGCCACAGCCGGCAATAGGTTGCGGAGCCGGGTCTCCGGAAAACGAGACGCCGGAGAACCCGCCGGTCTATTCCCGAGGCCCGCCGTTGCCGCCCAGCAGGATGCGCTCCACGTCGGGTGCGATGGTGGCTGCCCTCTCCCGGCACTCATCGTCGGTGAGGCTGGACAGTGGATGCTGGGCCACCACGAACTCGTAGTCGGGCACGCCCATCATGCGGGTCATGGCCTTGGCGGTGTTCAGGAACACGTGGGTGATTATGGACGCGGTGGGAATGCCCAGCCGCTCCATCTCGATGCCGTCGTGCACACTGCACGAACTGCAGGAGCCTCAATCACCTATCCCGGTAACCAACAGGTCCACCCCGTCCAACATCTGCTGGATCACCTCCGGCTTCGTTGGCAGAGAGGCGCTGTGCTTGCTCAGGTATACGACGTCCTTGAGACCGTGCTTTTCCTTGAAAATCTCCCCGAGTTGATGGAGAACTTTGTCCGAGTTCGACTTGGAGTTTTCCAGCAGGCCCAGCCGCTTGCCGGCCAACTCACCGGGCCGAGCGTTCAACTCGAACGCCCCAGAGGCTAGATGCACTCCCTGAGGATTCACCAGGCGCATGTTTCGTACATTCACGGTGTCCGCCATAGTCCCTCCTGGCTGAGATGAGGTTAAGTCACTACGAGGGTTGCATCTATGATACACGGCGGCTGCTATATTGCAAGGTCGCGTCGAATGCGGATAGCGGCCCGAACGCGGCTCCACGCGTACTACAGCAGCAACCACCGATGCGTGGAATACCTGATCAAACCGGCGGGCAAGTACCCTTTGCCCCTCATCCTAGCCTTCTCCCTGAGGGAGAAGGGAGTGCCCGAGGGATAAGACCAGGGTGAGGGGGCAGTGTCTTTTCGGTGGGAGCCCCGGAACTCACCCGGCCAGCGGCACCACTATGGTGTACCGGGTCTCCGTGCCCACAACCCGAGTGGTATGCCCCTGGCCGGTGAGGTCTTCGGCCAGCAGCACCGAGCCCGGCCCGAACCGCCGCACCGCGCCATCGCCGGTCCCTATCTCAACCTCTCCCCCAATGTTGATGGTGTACTGGCGCCGCGGAGCGCAATGCCAATCCAGAAAATACCCGGGAGCGTTGCGCCGGATGGTAATGCCGGTGGCCGCCTCCACCGGAGTGCCCTCTCCATGGGCACCCTCGGTATCGACGAACGAGACAAAGGGCGGCTCCATGTCTTCGAGGTGGGACTTTCCATCGGCGCCGGTAAAGACTCGAGCAAACGCCGGCATCATCTCTCCTTTTGACCGAACCGGTCAACCTTGAATTCCCTCATCAACCCAGCTACAACGCCAATCGTACATGATTTCCGGTGAGGGTCAAGCAACAGCCGGAAGCGCCAGAGTAACAAGGGATCTCGACGACCCGGGCGCCAAGGTCTTCATCCGGTCCGCCGGCGCCTTGACCGGCCTGGAGTCCATCCTGGGCGGAGGCGTAATGCTGGGGACCCTGTCCCTGATTGAGGAATCTACCACCTCGGGAAAGAGCGTGCTGTGCCAGCACCTGGCCCGCAGCCTGGCCAAACAGATGGGCTCCATCGGCATCGACGTATCCGAATGCCTGCGGGACGACCGGCTCGCTATCTTCCCGGTGCAGGAACCGGTCCGAGGCGAAGGCAGCGGCGCCGTCCCGTGGTTTCCTCCGGCCACGGCTCGTTCGGCCTGGAGCGGCCCCGGCGAACCGGGCTACATTCCGTTCAAGGCCGACGTGAACTCGCCGTAGATTTCAATCTCAACGGCTCCGGTATTGCCCCCGCTGGTTTTGACCGCCTTGAACCTCAACCGGCTCGCCACTATCGTGACGGGGAAGTAGTAGATACTACTCGAGGCGGGGAGTTCGAACGGTCCGGGGGTGTCCTTCCCATCCGCGACGATTCGAAAGGTGAATATCTGCGCGCTGGCGCCCATGGTGCGGGTCCGAAAACCGACTGCCGACACTTCTGCCTCTTCGGCCAGCTCAATCTCGATCCAGGCATCGTCGCCATCGCCCTGAGACGACCACTCCGAGCCCAGGTTGCCGTCGATGGCGTTATTGGCGCCGAAGGATGAGCCGTCGCCTCCACCGCCAAAATTGCTGCTGACACTCGAGATCGATCCACCATTGGCCGCCAATGCCAGGTTCTTTCCGCCGGGCTTTTCGGGCGCCTTCACATTCGAGGCCGCCGGCGTGCGTACGGTGTACTCCTCGCTCCGGTAGAGGGTGCCGTCGGGTCCGGTCCCTTGAAACCTTAGGTAATAGGTCGTGTCCGACTCCAGGGGGAACATAACCGGATGGTGATCGTCGTGGCCTGAGCCGGCCATGTCAGTATCAACGGCTATTTGCCCGTACTCGTTCGTCGTGCCGTAGACCACGCTGCAAGCGACCGGAATGCTGGTTTCCAACGCGACTGTCACGGAATCGGGTTGGAGGTTCGTAAATTCCGGTCCCGATACCACTATCTCGGCTAGAGGACGGACCTCCCCACCCATCTGAACCACCGCCTCAGCGGGCGCCGGAGGCGGCGCGGTCGGAAGGGAGGAGTCGCCGCCACATGCGGAGATGACAACGGTGAGCAGCAGCAGCCCGATGAGCCAGCACAGAGGCCGCGAATGGGTGAGCTTCGTACCAGAGCGGCGAGCCCGGACGGTGGGTCCGGCGCCTCTCGAACGAACCATCTGAATCAAGGCTGCTCCCGCAACCGGCAGTGCAGACTCCATCCATTCTCCTCTCACCCCAAATCCCCTCTGCTCCGTTGCTGGAGGGAGCATGCGCGGGCCGGCCCTCCTACTCACACACCCTGCTACCTGAGCCGGTCACGGGCGCGTTCCCAATCCAGTATACTGGGCTGAAGCCAGAGCATCCTATGTTATTGTAGCCCTAATCCCGTTTCCGTGGGCTTCTTGAGGCCAGCGCCAGATCGAGGAACACAGAACCGGCAGGCAAAGTGGAGGTTTGAAGTTATGGCCATGGAGTTTGAAAGGTCCAAGCTGGTCGAGGCCAGCGACACCATCGAGGCGATTGAAGAGTGTTACCGGCTGGGCTGGAGCGACGGGCTGCCGGTCGTCCCGCCGGTCGATTACAAGGTCCGGGAGATGCTGGAACACGTCGGGATGACCGGCGAGGAGGAGCTGCTGTCGGTGGAGATGCGGCGGCGGGTGCTGACCTCGGAGAACGCGGCCGCCAACGCCGTCATGGCCGGATGCCTTCCGGAGTATTTCCCCATCCTGGTGACCACGCTGCGGACCCTCGAAGAGGAGAAGAACGAAGTCCACATGGCTTCGGCCTCCACCAGCTCTCCCGCCATCCTGATGCTCGTCAACGGCCCCATCCGGCACCAGATCGGCGTCAACTTCAGAGACGGCCTTTTCGGTCCCGGATTCCGGGCCAACGCCTGCCTGGGCCGGGCCATCCGGCTCTGTTTCATGAACGGCTTCGACGCCCGTCCCGGCACGCTGGACCGGGGGACCCTGGGCAATCCCAGCAAGTACACCTTCTGCATCGCGGAAAACGAGGAGGACTCGCCCTGGGAGCCTCTCCACGTGAGCCGTGGTTTTCAGGCCGAGGACAGCTGCGTCACCGTGGCGGTTTCACACAACTCCCCCATTACCGTGACCAACCCGTTCAGCAATACCGGAGCGGGGATCCTGGCTTCCCTGGCCGATACTTTGAGGTCTACATCCCTGGCCGGGCGCTTCCCCGCCCAGTGGTTGATGGTCTTCGGCCCGGAGCACGCACTGACGCTGCAAGGGGACGGATGGTCCCGCCGGGGCATCCAGGAATACATGATGGAGCACGCGACCCGCACCCGGGCGCAGCTGATTCGTCTGGGGTCCACCCAGGGTCCGGAGCAACCCGGCGATGATGAACGCATAATGCGCTGCGCGACGGACCCGGAGAATATTCTCGTCATCATGGGCGGCGGCACCGGAGGGCGCAACAGCGCCGTCACCGATGCGGGCGCGTTCAAGATTCGCACCCGCAAGATCGACCTATCGCACAGCAAATAGCAACGCGAGGTACTTCAGGAGAAGCCGCCGGGGGAGAAGCCTCCGTCCTCCGGCGAGTGTAGGGCGCATCGTGGGATCGGAGACCCGGGAGAAGGGAAATTGTACCGGGCCGGTCCCCGGTGTATGCTTGAACCACACCATAGTGAGGGAAGTGAAATGTTATTGACGCGCCAGGACATGCCAACCATTCCCGTGGAAGCCCGCCAAATATTCCGGGAAGGCAAGTGGACCGACCGCACCAGCGGCCTCTGCCTTGGTTTCACCAACGCGGCGATTGCCATCATGCCTCGGGACCAGGCCTTCGACTTTCTCCTCTTCTGCCAGCGTAACCCAAAGCCTTGCCCCCTGCTGGAGGTCCTGGACCCGGGAGACCCGATAGTCTCCGACCTGGCCCCCGGCGCCGACATCCGTACCGACGTGGCCCGGTATCGTGTCATGGTCAAGGGCGAGGTGGTGGACGAGCCATCGGACCTCACCCAACACTGGCGGGATGATCTGGTGACCTTCCTCATGGGGTGCAGCGGCACCTTCGAGGCCGCACTGGAGGGGGCGGGAATCGTGCCCCGGTGGCGCCAGGGAGAGGAAACGGGGTCGGGCATCTACCTCACGAATATCCCCACTACCCCCGCCGGTATCTTCCACGGGCCGCTGGTTGTCACCATGCGCCCGATACCCAACCACCAGGTGTCCCGGGCGGTGCAGGTATCCTCCCGCTTTCCCGGCCATCACGGCGCCCCGATTCACATCGGAGATCCCGCGGCCCTCGGCATCGACGACATGTCGAAATCGGAGTGGGCGGTAGGTCCCAAGCTGCTGCCCGGAGAGGTGCCGGTGTTCTGGGCCTGCGGCGTGACGCTACAGACGCTGGTCAGGGAGAGCAAGCCGGACCTGATGATCACCCACTATCCCAGCCGCATGTTCATAACCGACATCCCAGCGGAAGAGCAAGCCGTCATGTAAGGCGGCAGGAGCTGGGTGTTCGGACCAACCCGGTTTCTCCTTCAATGTTGGCAGACAGCGATAATTAGTCGACGGCAACCTGACTAGAGAGCCGCCTCCACCTGTCTGCGCAGGTGCGCGATCCAGGCTCGTAGGAGCCGGTTGGAGGGGGAGGCGGGCCAGGAGACGGCCATGGTCCGGTACACCCACCGGCGGCTGACCCGAGACGGGTGGTCCGGGTCGAGCCACTGCCGGTTTCGGGCCAGCTGGGCCAGGGTCGCCAGTCCGATGAGGACCGGCCAGAGGACCGCGAGACGGAGCCGCACGCACCGGCGGGGGATGGCCAGCAGATACTCCTCGGCGGCAGCGTAATGCCCCAGTGCCGTCTCGATCCACGCCACCAGGACCGGACGAGCCGTGACGCCGCTGGACGGGTCCAACAGCTCCTCCAGAGATAAGCCCAGGCCGGACAGACTGGATTGGGGCAGGTAGCAGCGCCCGATACGCAGGTCCTTGGGCACGTCCCGGAGAACGTTGGTCAGCTGGAGCGCCTTGCCGAATGACACGCCGGTCCGGGCCATCCCCTCGCCGTCCCAGGTCTTGAGCGCCGGAACGTGGGCCATAGTGATCGCGGTCCAGAACTCGCCCACGCAGCCGGCCACGTCATAGGTGTAACGGTCCAGGGCCGCGTCATCAGCAAGGGCCGCGATCCGGCCGGAATCCTCCGCCGGAAAGGTGGTCAGGTCGGTCTCCATGCCGCGGGTGAGGGCCACCACCACGGAACGGACCAGGGCCCGGTCCGGCTCCGGCGACGCTTCCAGCATCGAAAAGGCCGAGGGCAGTCGGGTCAGCAGCTCCCGCTCCGCCGGGCTCGACTGCATTTCAGTCAGCGCCTGCTCCAATCTCCGCAGGTCTTCCAGCCGGGCCGGCCCCTTGACCTGGTCGCGGAACCCCAGAAGATGGCCCAGGCGGTCGCCCGGTGATATCAGCCGCGTGTCGGCCACCGTGTCGGCGGCCCTGGCCAGCAGATAGGCCAAGCCGACGGGCTCGCGCAAGCTTGAGGGTAGTACCCGTAGCGTGAGGTAGAAGGTCCGGGAAACCTCCCGCAGCAGACCGGCCAGCAGGCGTCGCCGGTCGGCGGCGGTAACCGCCGGCCAGGGTTCTTCGACCGTGGGACCCGAGATTCGCGCCATGATTTCCAATGCCCTTGTTGAGCGCCTTTTTCGGGGGTGATGGCCCTGGACGAATTCGCTTGCAGACGAACTTGCTGAGCGGTTGACCCCGGTTGGCCGCCCGGCAAGACCGCCGGCGCAGCTGGTTGATGCGCCAGGTGCATAGTACCACGGCCGCAATGGCGGGTAGCCGCTAGCCTCGTATCTGGCGGATTGCTTGATAACTGGCCCGTCTTCCCGGCGAAGGTGGGGAGCCAGTCGACGCTTTTCTGGATTCCCCTTCCACGGAAGGGCCGGAATGACGGTGGAGGGGAGGGAAGGATGCGGAATATCGCCGGTGTTGAGCTATTTGCGGGGTAGCACTCCAGGCGCCTACCCGGCTATCTCGAAGGCGGTGAACTCCTTCCTCTCGGTCCTCGCCAGGGCGTCTTGCACCAGGTCATCCACCGCCAGAGGGCCTTCCAGCCGGCACACGTTCTCCAGCTTGGCGCGGGTCTCCGGGTGCTTGGGCACGAATAGGCTGCAGCAATCCTGGTCCGGCTGGATTGAAATGGGGAACGTCCCGATGCCGCGGGCGACGGTGACGATCTCCTCTTTGTTGAACCCCACTAACGGGCGCAGGATGGTCATCTCGACCGCCCGGTCGATTACCCCGATATTGTCCAGGGTCTGCGAGCTGACCTGGCCGCAGCTTTCCCCTGTCACGATCGCCTTGGCTCCGTGGCGAAGGGCCAGGGCCTCGGCGATCCGCACCATGAACCTACGATACATTATCACCCGGTAGGCCGGGGGCGTGGCCACGATGATCTGCTTCTGAATCTCCGCCAAAGGAACCAGGAAGAGGCTGGAACCGTACTGGTGCCGGGTCAGGAGTTGCACCAGCTCATCCACCTTTTCCATCGACGACATATCCACCAGAGGGTAGCTGTGGAAGTGGACAAAGTGGGCCCGGCATCCTCGTTTCATCATTTGCCAGGCGGCGACCGGGGAGTCGATGCCGCCGGAGAGCATCGTCATCACGTCGCCGCTGACGCCCACCGGCAGCCCCCCGTAGCCGGCCACCGCGTGGAAATAGAGGAGGATCCCCTTGGGCTGCACGTCCAGGAATATCTCAAGGCCCGGGTTGGTCAAGTCCACCCTGGCCCCCGAGAGATCTTTGACAAAGGTTCCCAGATCACGGTTGATCTGTTCGGAATTGACCGGGAACCGCTTGTCGGCCCGGTTGGCTGTGATGCGGAAGGACTCGAAGGAGCGGCCCTCCAGCAGAGCAGGCAGCGCCTCCATGACACTGTCGAGGCTGGGCGGGACTTCGTAGGCCATGAAGAACTTGGCGACGCCGAAGCAGTCCTTCACCCGCTCCGCCACGGCAGGCCAGGCGGCCTCATCCGCCAGGGTAAGACCGGCCAGCATGTGGCCCTGCCACACGGCTTGGACCTCGGTGCCTTGAGTGGCCTTGCGGAGGTTGTCCACCAGCTTCCGCATGAACCAGGGCCGGTTCTTGCCTTTCAGGGCCAACTCGTGGGTCTTGACGATTACGTGGGTCTTCATGGGCCTATCTTACCTGAATAGCGGTGGCCCGCCGGGACCGTTCTGGGCCGGTGGCAGGGTTTCCAATAGAAGCCGGCAGCACAGAGAACCCCGGCGCGCCGAATCCGCCAACTCCGATGGGTCGCCCCAGCGCCAGGCCACATACCGGGTAACTGCCTGGCTCGTTCCCCGGCCCGAGCGCAAACTGGGCGCGGCTTGGTTCAGCGTCGCCGAGTAGAGGGACATCTCCAGGGTGTAGCCGGCCCGGACCTGGGTGCCGGTGGCCAGGCGCTCTCCCAGAGTGATCCCCGTGCCGAGCTTTTGCGGCCCGATCCGCCGGGCCGCCGCCTCGTGGGACTCGCCGGTGCGGCATGACGCGGCGGGCAGGCCCAACATGCCGGGCAGCTCTTCGTCGTCCTCGGGGCGGCACACCAGCAGGACTTTCCGGGGCTCGCCCGGCTGGGCCACCGCCAGCGCCACGGACCGCTTGATTAGCATCGAAACGTCCACTCGTTCCATCATTGTACGACAGAATTGCTATCCGTGGCCCTTGGCCGAGAAGGTCGCGGCGCAAGCTCCAACGCGGCCCGTCGCATCACCCTCTCATCTGGCGGCATCTAACCGTGGAGAAAGTACGCATAACGTTGGACAGGGAGGAAACATGGATATTCCAGCAACGATCGGAGCGGGTGCGCTGAGTGGCTCTATCATGGCCGCGGTCCTCTACATGGGCATCGCCATGATGCCGAACCAGATGAAGATGAACATCTTCAATCTTCTCGGCACGATGATGTTCCGGGAAAAGGTCATGGTCTACGGGGCCGGAGCAATGATCCACGCCGTCATGAGCGTTGCCTTCGCTTTCGCCCATGTAGGCATCTACCAGGCCTTCGACTTGGAGTCCTCATTGGCCGCGTGGGGGTTGCTGTTCGGGTTCGTGCATTCTGTGGTTGCCGGCATGGGCATGGGAATGATGCCCATAATGCACCTGGGGGTCCGGTCGGGAGCGGTTCAAGCGCCTGGAATGTTTGCCATGAATTATCCCCGCGCCACGGTCATGGGCTTCTTCATGCTCCACCTGCTCTTCGGCGTGCTGGTGGGAGCGTTCTACGACGCCTTCGGCGGGGTATAGCCGCGGCCCAAAACCCGCCCGCGCCTTCGGCCCAAGCGGTCGCGGGTAGGCCAGGTGGCGCACCGGACTAATACCAACGGCCGATGGGTACGTCAGCCAACTGACCGACGGAATGTTCGTCCGCTCGTCCCGCCCAGAATCAGTGGCCTGGGCGATGGCAACGCCGGATAGCTGCCCTACCATAGGTATTAGGTATAATGTGGGTTCCAACGTTCCACCAATGAGATCGTAGATCCCAGACACCGGGCAGGGAGCAAGTGAAATGGTTACGCTGACGCAACAAGTTTCAACCAGAACGAGCATCAGGCCACGAGTAGTAGCTTGGATGAGCGCCGTTGGCCTCCTGGCTGCCCTCCTAGCGTGGTTGACCGTCAACGTCACCAATGACGCGCTCCTCCCCCGGGACCAGGCGGTATTGGCCTGGGTTAGCGGCTGGAGCATCCCCGGTCTGTCGGGGTTGCTCTCGGTGGTTTCCGCCCTCACGGGGGCCGAGGCAGGGATGGCCTACGGGCTCGTAGGGGTCTCGGTCCTCTTGCTCCTGGGGAAGACCCGAGGGGCGGTGGTATTCACAATAATAGCCATGTCGATCGGCTTCGTTTCGATAATGGGTGATTTCACTCTGGGAGAAATCGTGGACCGCAGCAGGCCCGAGGCGGCGCCGGCCAGCACGGCCCCCTCCTTCCCCAGCGGGCACGTTTTCGGCAGCATGGTGTTCTTCGGTTTCATGGCCTTCCTGGCGGTTTACCACCGGCTGGAGATGAAACTGCTGGTTCCGATGCTGGTGGTTCTTGGCGCCCTGGTCATCCTCGTCGGCCCGGCCCGGGTCCATGAATCGTCTCACAGGCCCACCGACGTAGCCGCCGGTTATCTGCTGGGCGCGATCTGGCTCCTCATCCTAGCCCCGGCCTACATCTACGCCCGGAGCACGAGATTCGTCGCCTCCCGGACCTCCACGCTGGATCAGGCGCCGGATCAGGTGATTCAAGATAGCGAAGCCCCCCGGATGGCCAGTTCCATCGCCAGCCTGGTTTGGCTGAACCCGAAGCAAGGGACGGCCTCCAAGATTTACAAGCCCCCGGCCGTGGTCCGGATAATCTACTGGCTCGCCTTCCAGGCAAAGTTCCCCTACATCGGCAACCGGGCGGCCCTGGAGGCCGCGGGATACCGCCGGAAGGTCGCCAGCCTGATTACCAAACACCGGTTTGGCAACGACATGGTTTCGCCGGTGCTGGCGGTTAACGAGCAGGACGGCAAGTTCGAATTCGTCACCCAGTATGTGGCTGGGAAGGAAGCTGAGAACGACGATACCGCGAAAGAACTCCCGGGACAGATTTCCGAGGCCTTCGCCGAAGCCGGGCTGTCGGTATGGCAGGTGAACCCTCACAACCCACACGCCCACACCAACCTTATCCTCACCGCCGGCGGCGATTACAAGATCATCGACCTCGAGTCTTCCCTGGCCACGCCGTTCCTGCCCAAAGGGCAACGGCTCTCCGTGATGAAGGCAGGCAACTTCCCCGTTTTCGACGATGTGGACCTCCCCAGGCTGCACGGCTATGTTGCCGCCAACTCGGAGGCCTTGACGGCCAGCCTCGGCGCCCAAGGGGTTGCCGAGCTGGGAGAAGCAGCGGAGAAGCTGGAAGCATCGATCCGGTCCTGGAAGAGCGGGGAACTGCGGATCTGGGGGAGGATCGCAAGCCTGGTGTACCGTGTTTTCAACTGGAAGGGCGCCTACCAGGCCACGGCCCGTGCCATGCAAGGCGGAGAGCAGGCCGCCCAGACGTTCCTCAGCGCCGGCATTGACCGGTGGAGCAGCGAAGGGAGGCTGGCCCCGTCCGAGGCGAAAGAGCTAAACACCTACCTGGCTTCGCCTGAGGTCGGTGGAGCCTTGCGCCACCTGGGAGCCCACATGATCCTGACCGCCATCTTCCGGTTCCCCTTGGGTAGCCTGCTACGGCTGGGCTGGACGGCGACTTTTTGGGCAAAGATTCAGCTGGCGCGGCTCCGGGGCCGGAAGGCGCCGGTTTCGGCGGGAGGATCCAACATCCACAATCCACTGGTCATGGCGCTGTCCTTGATACCGGGGTTTGGCGCCGTCGCTTGCCTGGCGGCCCGCCCGCTACGGCGTAAGATATTGGTCCGGCTCATGCTGGACCAGACCTCGCTGAAGCTGCCCTTCCGGCTCTACACCCGCCTCCACCTAGGCCGGTGGTTGGCCCCATCCGTGAGAGGAACAGAGGCTCAGCCAGTGAAACCCAACGCCTTAGTAAGGAAGTCATCCACGAAGTGGGGCTGGTTATCCACGGAGAACCCGGCGCTATCCACATCTCCAGCCGGCTTATCGACTGGCGGCCACCGTAAAAATGGCCTCTTTGATTATGAGAACATGCTGCCGCAGCTTACCGTCTTCGTTGATCCCGCAGTTAATCTTGCCTGCACCGTGGATAACCGTGGCGTGGTCGCGGCCGCCCAGCAAACGTCCAACTTGGGTGGGTGACAACTCCAACTCGTAGATGAGCAGGTACATGGCCACCTGCCGGGCCTGGGCAATCTTCTGGGTCCGGCTCCTGCCGACGATGTCTTGAGGGCCCAGCTTGAAGTAGCGGGAGACCTCGTCGATGATCCGCTCCGGGTCAATGGCGTGGCGGGCCGAGTCGGCACTCTTATCGTCCAAGACGCGCGCCGTCGTTTCCAGGGTGATGGGGGTACTCATCAACTGGGAGAGGGCGACCAATTGGTTCAAGCTCCCCTCCAGCTCCCGGACGTTCTTCTGGACCCGCTTGGCAATGAGTTCGATTATGCTCTCCTCCACGGAAATTCCAAGCTGGCCGGCCTTTGAGGCCAGGATGGCCATCCGGGTTTCCAGGTTGGGAGGCTGGATGTCGGCGATCAATCCCCATTCGAACCGGGAGCGCAGCCGGTCCTCTAGCAGGGCCAGGGACTTGGGCGGCCGGTCGGAGGAGATGACGACCTGGTTGCCCGATGTGTGGAGGTCGTTGAAGGTATGGAAGAAGCCCTCGTGGGTCTGCTCTTTGCCGCTGAGGAACTGCACGTCGTCCATCAGCAAGACCTTGACACTGCGATAGCGGCTGCGGAACTCCTCGGTGGTCCGGTTGCGGATGGCGGTGATGAAGTCGTTGGTGAACTGCTCGGATGTCGCGTACAGCACCGACAACCCCTTGCTGGCGCAAGCGTGGCCGATGGCGTGAAGCAGGTGGGTCTTGCCCAGCCCAACGCCGGAGTAGATGAACAGAGGGTTGTAAGCTTGGCCGGGTGCGTCCGCCACCGCCCGAGCTGCGTTGTAGGCCAGCCCGTTGGAGGCGCCGACCACGAAGGTATCGAACGTGTATTTGGGACAGAGGGCCGGCATCTGGCGGGGTGGCATCTGCGAAGACGGTCTCAGCTCATCTTCGGTAAGCATCCCTGAATCCCCGCTCGCCATCTGAGGTTCGGCAAACTGGGCGACGGCCCCTGTCTTCACCTGGAATTGGACGTCCAGAGGACGGCTGGTGACCTTCTCGACCGTCTTCTGGATGGACTGGTACATCCGGCGCTCCAGCCAAGCCACGGCGAAGGGGGTGGGCACTTCCACGACGATTGAACGCTCGTCTGAGCTAATCCCCACGGTCTGTTTCAACCATGTCTCGAATGTCGGCCGGGGTAGCTGTAGCTGCAGCTCTCCCAGCACCGCCCTCCACACCTCCCGAGTAGTTAGCTCCCTCATCGTCCAATGGCCTCCGAGTCCGCGGTGGCTCCGGCCGGAAATTTCAGGCAAGCGAGTATACAATGGGCGCAACCCGAAATCGAAATTAGGTTGGGGGGTTCCCCCCGTCAAACAACCCACCGGAGCAGTGGTCCGTCCTGCAATCGACCGCCCGAAGAGGCTTTGAGCCGGCCGTTTCCATCCGCGTTGCCCACCCGAATCTAAGAGTTGTCCGGGGTCAACGGGAAGACTTTTCGAGGTTTGTCCAAGCCCCGATGCAGGGTCGAGACTCGACTACAGGATTCTAAGTCACGCCTAAGAGGGACCTGTCAAGGTCTTTTTTGCCAATTCAAAACGAGATTTCCGGGGGTTCCGGGAGGTTTGTTTCTTGGAGCAACGGTTGACCAGATAGAGGGGTATGCCGGCCGGCTGGGGACCGGCCGCCGGCCGCGGTTTACGGGGCAGCCAACGACATATATAATTGCAGCTAGCCCAAAGACGAGACCGGGAAAGCCGTCACCCCGGACCGGCCGCCTAAGCCGCCACCTGACCCGCCATTTGACGCGGGACCGGCCCGGTACGCCAAGGGACACACCGGCTGGTCGCGCCGGATTGGGCCAAGGGGGCGCCCGGACGGCCCCACTTCTGTTTTCCAGGTAGCCATGGGGGATGCGATGCCACGGACCAAACCCAAGCCCGCCAAGCAGCCCGGCAAAGCCGCCGCCGCCGATCATTCGTCCGCCGCGCTGCCCGAGGGCATCAGCATCGAAGACCTGGTGAGTTGCTACACCAAGATGGTGCTGGTTCGCACCACCGACGAACGGATCTGGGCATTGAACCGCCAGGGCAAGGTGCCCATCGCGGCCTCTTGCCAGGGCCACGAAGCGGCCCAACTGGGCAGCTTGCTGGCCACGGAAAAGGACGGCCGATGCTTCATGTTTCCCTACTACCGTGACCTGGCCTTGAAAATGTCCGCCGGCCTTACGGCGACTCAGGTGATGCTCTCTTTCATGGGCCGCGTGGGGGACCCGTACAGCGGCGCGCGCCAGTTTCCCCTCCAGGGCGCCGACCTACCCCACAAAATTATCCAGATCTCCAACGTGGTCGGGGCCGGGTTGACCCAGGCTACGGGGTACGCCCTGGCCTGCAAGATGCTCGGCGACGACACCGTGGTGTTGTCCTACTTTGGCGACGGCGGGTCCAGCCAAGGGGAGACCCACGAGGCCATGAACTTCGCCGGAGTGCACCGCCTGCCCATCGTGTTCATCTGCGAGAACAACCGCTACGCCATCTCCGTGCCGCAGAGCAGCCAAATGGCCGTCGAGGATTTATCCGCCCGGGCTGCCGGATACGGCTTCGCCGGCGTCACCGTGGATGGGATGGACCTGGTCCAATGCTACGAGGCCACCCGCGAGGCGATCAAGCACGCCCGGGAACATGGTCCGGTGTTGCTGGAGGCCAAGGTGGAGCGGTTCATGCCCCACACCACCGACGACGACGACCGCCGGTATCGCCCGGCGAATGAAGTGGAATTGGCCCGCAAACGGGACCCGGTTGTAACCCTGGCGGCCCTTCTGATCGAAGAAGGCGCCCTCACCCCGAAAAAGGTTGAGGAGATCAAAGCCCAGGCGACCCGAGCCATCAACGAAGCCACCGACGCTGCAGAGGCGGCCGGCCTCCCCGATGCTTCGACTCTGCACGACCTGGTTTACGCTCCCTAGAGGAGGCCACCTTGGCAGTCAAAACCGTGATCGAGGCGGTCCGGGAGGCGATCCGCGAGGAAATGCGGCGCGACTCGACGGTCTTTGTACTGGGTGAGGACGTGGGGCGGCGCGGCGGCGTCTTCCTGGCCACCCAGGGGCTCTTGGAAGAGTTCGGCGAGACTCGGGTGCTGGACACCCCGCTGGCCGAGGCCGGCATCATGGGAATCGCGCTGGGCGCCGCCTTCCGCGGCCTGCGGCCCATGGCCGAGGTGCAGTTCTCCGACTTTGTGTGGCCCGCCGTCAATCAACTCATCGGAGAGGCGGCCCGGGTCTGCTACGGCACTAACGGCGCGGTGCTGGCCTCCATGGTCGTCCGCATTCCCTATGGCGGTGGGATCCGCGGCGGCCTGTTCCACTCCCAGAACGTGGAGTCCTACTTCTTCCATACCCCCGGCCTCAAGGTGGTCGCCCCGGCGACACCATACGACGCCAAAGGCCTGCTCAAATCCTCGATCCGGGACAATAGCCCGGTGGTTTTCCTGGAGCACAAGAAGACATACCGGCAGGTCCGGGGAGAGGTCCCGGATGAAGAGTACACCCTGCCCATCGGAGTGGCGGACGTGAAGCGGGCCGGGGGTGATGTCACTCTGGTCACCTACGGCTTGATGCTCCACTATTGCCTGGAAGCGGCGGAGACGGTTGCGCCGGAGGGCGTCGACGTCGAGGTCGTCGACCTGCGGACGTTGAAGCCCCTGGACAAAGACACGGTGTTGGAATCGGTCAAGAAGACCGGCAAGCTGCTCATCGTCCATGAGGACAACGTTACCGGGGGAGTGGGTGCCGAGGTGGCAGCCTTGGTGGCCGGCGAGGCCTTCGAGCACCTGGACGGCCCCATTGCCCGGCTCTGCGGACCCGATGTGCCCACCATGCCCTTCGCCGAAACGCTGGAAGAAGCCTACCTGCCCAACACCGAAAAGATAGCCGAAGCTCTGCGCAAACTGGCCGCATACTGATGAGGGGGATGTTTTCTTGGCAGTAACCATCGAGCTTCCCCACGTCGGGGAATCGGTAATTGAAGGTACCATCGGCCAGTGGCTGAAACAGCCGGGCGACACCATCGAGCGCTACGAGCCGCTGGTGGAAGTGATTACCGACAAGGTAACCATGGAGGTGCCCTCGCCGGTGGGCGGGGTGCTGCTGAGGATACTGGCCCAAGAGGGTGAGACCCTGCCGATGGGGGCCCCCATCGCCGAAGTGGAGACCGACGAGATCCCGGTGAAGACCACCCCGGTGCATCGCCATGAGGCGGAGGAGCGGCCGGCGGCCCCGGCACCCACCGCGGCGAAGCTTGCCGGGACCACCGGTTACCTGGTCAAGGGCGTCCGCCCGGTGGGCCCCACCGGCGGTGGGCCGGCGCCGGAAGCTTCCCCAGAAGTTCCACAAGAGGTCCTCCCGGAAACTTCAACAGAGGCTCCAGCAAAAGCCTCAACCGAAAGCGCCGCCTCCACGGCTGGGGCTCCCCGGCTTTCCCCGGCGGTCCGCCGCCTGGTCCAAGAGCATGGCGTCGACCTGACCCGGCTGCAGGGCACCGGCCTGGGCGGCCGCATCACCCGGGACGACGTGCAAAAGTACCTGGAAGCCGGTCCCGTCACGGCGGCGCCAACCGCCGCCGCCCCAGCCACACCCTCAACGGAGGCGGCCCCAAAACCGGCTGCCGGGACCGACGAGGAGCACATCCCCCTGACCCCAGTGCGCCGGATGATCGCCGAGGCGTTGACCCGCAGCGCGAGTCAGATCCCCCACGCCTGGAGCACGGTGGAGGCTGACATCACCGGCCTGGTGGCCCTGCGCACCCGGGTGCGGGACGACTTTGAAGAACGGGAGCGGGTGAACTTGACCTACCTCCCGTTCGTGGTCCAGGCGGTCGCGGAATCGTTGAAGGAGCACCCAAGCCTGAATGCTTCCTGGGGCGGTGACAAGATCATCCTGAAGAAGCGGATCAACGTGGGCATCGCGGTGGCTGCTCCCCAAGGCTTGATCGTGCCGGTGATCCATGACGCCGAACGGCTGAGCGTGGCCGGGCTGGCCCGGGCGATCCGTGACCTGACCAATCGGGCTCGCCAGCAGATGCTGACCCTGGACGATGTCCAAGGTGGAACCTTCACGTTGAACAACACCGGGGCCCTCGGGTCCGTGGTCTCCCAGCCGATCATCAACTACCCTCAAGCGGGCATTCTGACCACCGAGGCGATCCTGAAACGCGCGGTGGTGCGCGACGACGCCATCGCCATACGGTCGATGATGAACCTGTGTCTTTCATTCGACCACCGGATCAACGACGGGGCCGAGTCCAGTGCCTTCATGCAGGCGGTGAAGACGCGGCTGGAATCCATGGGTCCCGATACCCCCATCTACTGAGGCCTCGGGCGTGCCGTCCATTCCCCTCTGCCAGGTTGTCCGGCCGGGCAACGTCGACTATAAACACGCCTGGGACCTCCAGGCCCGCCTGGCACAGTCGGTGGGCCGTGGGCAACAACCCAACACCCTGTTGCTCCTGGAACACCCCCCGGTCTACACTAGAGGCCGTCTCAGCCGCCCCGAACACATCTCGCTGACCCCCGATCAGCTCAGGGCAAAGGGCATCTCCATCTACGATACCGACCGGGGGGGCCAGGTCACCTACCACGGGCCGGGGCAACTGGTGGGGTATCCGGTGGTGGACCTTCGG
The DNA here is from genome assembly GCA_030753265.1 of Dehalococcoidia bacterium. The sequence goes on along the minus strand of JASMCQ010000046.1, from coordinate 22,885 downwards.
GAATGGGGAGGCCCGGTGAAGTACGTCCGGACCCTGGAGCGGATTATCATCGACACGCTGGCCGATTTCGAGATTCAGGGCGGTCCCGAGCCGGGACTGACCGGCGTATGGGTGGGAGACGCCAAGATAGCGGCCATCGGCGTGCGAATCAGCCGGGGTGTCGCGTACCACGGCTTCGCCATCAACGTCAACACCGACCTGTCCTACTACGATCACATCGTCTCCTGTGGGATCGAGGACCGGCCGGTGACCTCCATGACCCGGCTTCTGGGCGAGGAGGTGGAGATGGAGATGGTGGAGTACAGCGTGGCTTACCAGTTCGGTAAGGGCATGGGGTTCCGGATGGTGGAAGCGGACCCGGCCGCTTTGAGCTGAGATTCGATAGCTGGGGATGCTGGGGGACCCTTTCTTGGAAGAAAGGGTCCCCCAGACCCCTCCTAAAGAACTAACCACTTTGGCAGATATTGGAAGCGTACTTATTCCCTGGAGGGGTCACGATATGGCAGTGTCACAGAAGGTCCGGGGCCTAGTGGAGCAGGGGGGGTGGATTCGCCGGATGTTCGAGTCCGGCATCGCCCTCAAAGCCCAGCACGGCGAAGATAAGGTCTTCGACCTTTCTCTGGGCAACCCGGTGGTGGAGCCCCCGGAGCTGTTCGTCCAAGAGTTGCGCCGCCTGGCCGAGCACCCCGTCAAGGGAATGCACCGCTACATGCCCAACGCCGGCTACCCGGAGACCAGGCAGGCGGTGGCCGACGGCCTGAAAGACGAGACCGGCCTACCCTTTGCCGCCGGCCATATCGTGATGACCTGCGGGGCTGCGGCGGCCCTGAACGTGGTCCTCAAGACCATCCTCGACCCGGCGCAAGAGGTCATCATCCTGGCGCCCTACTTCGTGGAGTACGGCTTCTACGTCGACAACCACGCCGGGGTGGCGGTCACGGTGTCCAGCGGCCCGGACTTTCAGCCCGACCTGGAGGCCATCGAGGCCGCCGTCACGCCGAAGACCCGGGCGGTCATCATCAACTCGCCCAACAACCCCACGGGGGCCGTCTACCCGGCCGCTGGGCTGGCTAAACTGGCCGGTTTGCTGCAACGCAAGCAAGAGGAGCACGGCACTGAAATCTTCCTGATCAGCGACGAGCCGTACCGGCGCATCATCTACGACGGCCTGTCGTACCCCCAGGTGTTCCCCCACTACCAGAACACCATCGTGGTCAACTCCCACGCCAAGGACCTGGCCCTGCCCGGCGAGCGCATCGGCTACATCGCCGTCAACCCCGCCTATCTGCAGCAGGAGGAACTGGTGGACGGCTTGACCTTCTGCAACCGCACGCTGGGGTTCGTCAACGCCCCGGCGTTGATGCAGCACGTGGTACGGGCCCTCCAGGGGGTCAGCGTCGACGTGGCGGGATACCAGCGCAAACGCGACTATCTGTGCGCCCACCTCACCGAGTTGGGGTACTCGGTGGTGAAGCCCCAGGGAGCCTTCTACCTGTTTCCCAAGTCGCCTCTGGAGGACGATGTGGCCTTCGTGAACGCTCTGCTGGAGTGGAACGTCCTAGTGGTGCCGGGCCGGGGGTTTGGCACGCCGGGCTACTTCCGCATCTCGTACTGCACGGAAGACCGGGTGCTGGAAGGGGCGATGGAAGGCTTCGCCCGAGCGGCGGAGCGGTTCGGGCTGTAGCCCCAACTCGCTGGCGAGTGCCCTGGAGGCCAGGCCGTTCCCGAAAAGATCGATCGCGCCACTGGGCGGGCGCGTCCGGATACTATCGACAAAGGAGTTGGCTGGGCTGTTCTGCCCAGCCAACTCCTTGATTTTCTGACGCTGGGAAACGAAGGGGCTTGCCCTACCAGGCCGCCAGCTTGGACGGCAGCCGGACGGTGGCCGTGCCCTTCATGGTGACTTCCTTGCGCTGGTTTTCTCCCCAAACGTCCATGTCCACCAAGTGCTCCCCGTTCTCCTCACGCTTGCCGGTCACTTTCCCCTTGCACCAGGTGGTGTCGCCGAGGACGTTGAACCGCCGCAGCTCGACGTACATCTTCTTCACGAACCCATGGTCTCCTACCCAGTTGGTCAGCAGATGGCCCATCCAGCAGCAGCGCTGGCAGCCGTAGTCGTAGGCTCCGGGAAGCCCGGCGCTGTCCGCCGCCTCCTTGATGTCGTGGACGCGGATGACGGCCTCCAGGGCGCCGGTGCTGGGGTCGGTGAATCCCCAGGACGGGTGCCGCAGCATCTCGTTCAGCTGGATTCCGTGGGAGATGCCTCCGATGCAGCCGGCCACGAAGGCGGTGATGTCGCCGTGGCTCATGGGGCCTTTGACCACCGGCTTCAGCTCGTCGCCCACGTTCACGTCCTCGAACCAGCGGGGGTTGTTCCCCCGGATCTCTTCACCCAGCACGGCTTCCTGAATAGCCGCGATCTCATCGCGCGAGTAGGTGTAAGGTTCGAACTTGTACTTGCGCCGTTCCCGAGCGGCGCTGCGCTCGGCGCGAATCTGCCAGCCACGGGTCTTGGCGATGGCCTCACCCCGTTGGTTATAGTAGTAGCTCACGCTGGACTGTATCAAGATCTTCCCGGCGAACTGGCTCTCCTTCTCCTCCAGGCCGGTAAACTGCTCCTGCACCGAAATCTTGTCGTCCAGACGGATGGGCCGGAACCACTCCCAGTCGTTGCCGGCGTGGAAGCCGTGGACGCCGGGCAGCCCGCCAACGCGCCCCGAGGTCCAATAGACGCTGTAGAGAAAACACGGGGGAGCGAGTATGGTGCCGTACTTGGTGCCGTGACCGTAGCTCAGGTCCCAGTAAAGAGGGTTCTGGTCGCCGATCCCCTGGCAGAAATGGCGGATTGCATCCTGGCTTGCCTGCTCGTTGAACAGGCCCACGCCGTACTGTCGGGGCCGGTTGAAAGAACCCAACCGGGCCTTCAGCCGCTCAACGCCTTCTCTCGTTATCTCTCCTGACTCCAGTACCATGTGTTACCTCCGTTCTATACCAATCCTTATCTATGTCACCCCGGTTATCCATGCCTTGGCCGTTACCGGGCCATCGGGCAAGGCCTGTCCTGCTCCAAGTACCGGCCGGTCGCCGGCCGGTCCCTAAACAAGTTCGCCATGGACCATAATACACTCGCCGCTCCACCGCCGGAAGCCCGTGCTATTGTAACCCAGGAACCCCTTGCTGGGCCTCTTCGGCAGGTGGCTTCGGGCCGCGCAACCGGGCCGGCGGCGGCGGCCGGGGAAGCCACCAGAAGAACCCGGTGGCCAGGACATACATGCTCGCCAGGGGCACCAACGACCAATAGTAGCTGTCCGTGCGGTCGAAAACAAACCCCATCCAAACCGGGGTGGTCATGGACATGATCTGGTCGGGCAGATGCTGCCATCCCCGCAGGGTGGCAAAGCTCCTCCGGCCGAAGTAATCTCCCAAAATGGCCGTGGCCAACGGATTGGCGCTCTCGGCGAAGGCCAGCAGGACAACGAAGAGAGACAGGTACCACAGGTTCGCGCTGCCGGCCAGCAACATCAGCATGGCAACCGCGCCGACGGCCATGGTTATGGCGCTCATCTTCCGTTTCGACCAGGCATCTCCCATCCATCCCACCGCAGGGTTGAACACCAGAGCTCCGAAAGCCGTCAGGCTCACCAAAAATGCGGCTTGGGGTTCGCTGGTGCCAGACCAGACCATCATGGGCGCGAGGTGAAAACTGACCCCGGCGTGGACCGTGTTGCGCAGCCCCACGGCGATCACCAACATCCAGTAGGAGAAGGTCTTCATCCCTTCGCTAGCGGTGAAATCGACGCCGGGGGAACTCCGGCGGGCCGCACGCGCCGAGATGACCGGTCCCGCGGCCTTGGGGGTAGGAACCCCTTCCCCACGCGGTTCGACCCGTCGCGAGACCGGTTCGCGGGGCACGCTATCCCCGTCGGGCAGCAGGCCCATGCTCTCGGGGGTCCGCCGGACGAGCACCGACAACGGCACGACCAACGCGATGATGGTTACGCCGGAGATGAATGCGGCCCATCGCCAGTCCAATCTGAACACCAAGACAGCTACCAGAGGGGTCAAAAACGCGCCACCGACACCGTGGCCGGTCGACACCAGGGCCATGGCCAGGCTCTTCTTGCGCCGGAACCATTGGTTCACCGCGGCCATCGTAGCGTTGCTGTAGCCGCCGCGAAAGCCCACGGACAATACGCCTACGAAGACCAGCATGAAAGTTGTGTAGCTGTCGATTCGGGCCAGGAGGATGAACCCCAGTCCGGAAACGATTCCCCCGAAAGCGATCATTATCCGGGGGCCCAACCGGTCGGTCATGATGCCCGCCACCGGCCCTTCAACCGCACCCACCAGGCGTCCCACGCCATCCGCCATGGCCACCGCGGACCGGCTGATACCCAGTTCAGTCTCGATGGGCAGAACGAAGATAGTGAATCCCCGGTTGAATGTGCCCTGCTTGAGGGCGTCCACGATCATGCTGACCAAGACTATCCACCAGCCGTAGAAGATGCGAGGACGCCGCTTCTCTTCGCTTTTAGGGGGCGAGCTAATCAATGTGCAACATCACGTTATTCGACTTGTCCGGTTGGCTCATCCAGATACCTCAGGTGTCAGCCAGGCCGAGCCCCACTGGAGAACGCCCGAATCCAGGCCGCCGGTCGAAGCCAGCCCAAGATAAAGCCGGGGATTGACAGCAGCCGGTGTGGGCGAGAGGCCGACGGGCTGGGGCTGAAAGCCCGAGGGGGGTGGAAGCCCTACCGGGTCAGTATACAACCTCAGCGGCCCGGAGGCACTCCAACTCGGCGCCGGGCACACCCAGGAGTTCAAGAAATATGTAATCGTTGTGCTGCCCCAACAGGGGCGCGGCGGTGCGGACGCTGCCCGGAGTGTCGCTCAGCAGCCACGGCATCCCGTACACCCACTCCGCGCCCACGTGGGGGTGCTCAACCTCGGCAAAGGCCTGGCGCTCCTGTAGGTGAGGGTCCATGAACTGGCCTTCGATGCTCATCACGGGCATGGCGGCCACACCGTGTTGCTGCAACAGGCTGGTGACCTCTTCAGATGTGTGCTGCCGGGTCCATTCCGACACGTGCCGGTCCAACTCCCGGAAGTGGGTCACCCGGCTGTGCCGGTCTTCGAAACGGGGGTCCCCGGTCCAACCCGGGTTTTCCAACGCCCGGCAGAACCCCTCCCACTCCTTCTCACCCCGGACCCCGATTGCCACCCAGGTGTCTTCTTCGGCGCACGGATAGTTGTTGTGGGGCGCGAAATCCGGGTCGAAGTTGCCCTGGGGCTCGGCCACTTTACCCGTCATCTGGTAGTCGAGGAGCGGCTCACCCAGCATGGAGGTGGTCGCCTCGAGCTGGGCGACTTCGACTGACTGGCCCTCCCCGGTCAAGTTCCGGTGCCGCAGCGCGGCCACCGTGCCCAGGGCGGCGTGAAGAGCGGCCACGGCATCGCTCCACGGCGATTGCAGTTCGCCAACCAGCGGCTCGCCCTGGTAGCCGATCACGCCGCTCAGCCCCGAAAGCGCCTGGATATTGGGCGCGTAGGCCAGTATATCCCGCAGGGGCCCGGAATCACCGACGGACGGCATCGAGACCAGGATGATATCGGGACGCACCTTCCGAAGCTCCGGATAGTCCAGGCCCAGCCGTCCCAGCACGCCGGGAGAGTAGTTATTCAGCACCACGTCGCTGCGGGCGATGAGTTCCCGGATCAGGCGCAAGCCTTCCGGGGTCTTCAAGTTCAGGGTGACGCTCAGCTTGTTGCGGTTCAGGCCGTGGAACACGGGCTGCAATTCGGGCCACAGGCCCTCGTCGCCCCCGGCGGCGTCATCCTCGATGATGGGGCGGCCCAGGCGCAGGCCGTCCAGCCGGGTCCGGGTCTCCACTTTGACCACCTCGGCGCCCATGTCGGCGAGGATCTGGCCCGCCTGGGGTCCGGCCCATGCGGTGCCTAGATCGACGATTCGGTAGTTACCCAGAGGAAGGGGTGGCATCTCAGATTACTCCCGCCCTCGCCATCTCCGGCAGTCCCGAGGGCTCCAGTCCCAACTCGCCGCACAGGATTTCCACGTTGTGCTGGCCCAGTACCGGCGCGGGCCGGACGACCCGGCACGGGGTGCCCGACAGCCGGTAGGGGGCCCCGGGATAGCGCAGTGTGCCGACGGTTGGGTGTTCGATATCTTGAAAATAATTCCGGGCGTTGAGCTGAGGCTCAGCCAGCACCTCGTCGAAGGTCAGCACGGGCACGCAGGGAATCCGGTTCTCCAAGCAAACCCGCAGGATCTCCGCTTTGGTGCGCTGCGTGAACCAGGGGGCGATGAGGGCCTCCGCTTCCTCCGGGTACTGGTCGCTCATGGCCCGGCGCTTGCGGTACCGGGGGTCGTTGACCCACTCCCGGTCGTCGAGCAGGTCGATGAACCGCTGGTACTGTTCCATTTGTGGAGCGTCGATGCAGGCATAGCCGTCTTTACAGGGCAGAATGCAGTTGGGGAACAAGCCCAGACGCATTCGGTTGCCGGAGCGCCAACCCGCCACCCCCTTATAGATGTAGGTCGGCAGGTTGTAGCCGCTCAGCAGGACGGCGGAGACCTGGGCCTCGGACACATCCACCAGTTGGCCTCGGCCCGTGGTGTCCCGTCCCAGCAGGGCGACGACGGTGGCATAGGCGGCGCCGACGGCAGCCATATAGCTGGCCTGGTACAGGGGGTTCGCCAATGGCTCCCGGTCCGGATGCCCGTTGCCGAAACTGAGGCCGCCCAGGGCGTTGACCGTCAGGTCGTTCCCGGCGTAGTCCCGGTACGGGCCGCTGCAGCCGTAGGGAGTGATGGCGGTAACGATGAGCCGGGGGTACTTCTCCTTCAGCGTCTCATGGTCCAATCCCAGGTCCCGCACCAGTTCCGGCGGCTGGTTCACCACGAAAACATCCGCCGACTCCAGTAACCTTCCCAGGATGCCCCGTCCGGAAGCGGTCCCCGGGTCCAGGGTCAGGCCCCGTTTGTTGAGGTTGGCGAACAGGAACAGTCCGCTCCGCTCCGGGTCCGGGATATGGCCCGGGAAAGGGCCGCGGCGGCGGCTGTCGTCGCCCAGTGCCGGAGGCTCCACCTTGATCACGTCGGCGCCCAACTCGCCGAGCACCTTGCCGCAGAAAGGACCGGTTATCAAGTTGCTCCACTCCACCACTCGAACGCCACCAAGTGCTCCGGGATACACTGATTCCGACCTCCTCAAGGGATTGTGAACAGCCCGCGGGCAAGTACGGTCCAACGATGCGGGCAGTCAAGGCAAATGACGTTGCGGCGGGCGATCGTGAACGTATTGTCACAGGAACGCCAACGGCGCCCCTTGGCCCTCGGGGCTTATCCACGGGCCGCCAAGTTTATCCGCCCAATTCTGGCTGTTATCCACCGATTCATGATCTGATGGCCTTAAACCGAGACCGGGTGGGCACCACTAAAGGGCACATAATGCCCGAATCAGCAAGCGGCTCGATTACTCCGCCAGCTCATTGCCCCTGCCCGAGGCAACGCCGGAGCTTGCTTTGTGGGGCTTCAGGTAATATAACACAAGTGCCACTGACCGTTGCATTTCCCCGGCCATGGGACCGTTGGCTCCAGCCGGGAATTGGGCCGGCGCATCGGGAAAGCGAGTGAGCGGTCCGGCAACGATACACCGGCCTAGGAGGTTACCTTGGACATCACCAAAAGGATCGCGGAATACGTCACGACCACCAGCCTGGAAGACTTCCCCAGCGAGGCCATCGAAGCGGCGAAGGGCGCCATGATGGACTGCCTGGGGTGCGCGCTGGCCGGCTCCGTGGAGCCCCTGGCAGCCATATTATCTGACTTCGTCCGGTCCACAGGCGGCGGGCCGATAGCCTCCGTGATTGGGCGAGGCTTCAAGACCTCGGCGCCCGAAGCGACACTGGTGAACGGCGCCATGGCCCACGCCCTGGACTACGATGACATCAACCGGATCGTCAAGGGCCACCCCAGCGCCGTCCTGGCCCCCGCAGCCCTCGCTTTGGGTGAAGAGGCGGGTGCGCCGGGGCGGGACATGCTGCTGGCCTACATGCTGGGCTTCGAGGTGGCCTGCAGTGTAGGAGACTCCACCAGCGTGAATTTTCACGACGACCTGGGCTGGCATCCCACCAGTCCGCTGGGGACCCTGGGCTCGGCGGCGGCGGCATCCAAGATGCTCAAGCTTGACCAGGACCAGACCGCCATGGCCATTTCCCTGGCCGCTTCCCAGGCGGCCGGCCTGAGGCAGAATTTCGGTACGATGACCAAGCCCTACCACGCGGGCGCCGCCGGCCGCAACGGGGTAACCGCCGCCAAACTGGTCCAGGCGGGGTTCACCGCCAGCAATGATGCCATAGAAGGCAGGTTCGGCTTCCTGCACGCTTTCTCCGGCGGATCCGGATACAACATGGAGAAGTTGCTTGAGGACCTGGGTCGGCGCTGCTACTTCACCGAAACGGGCATCGAGATCAAGAAGTATCCCTGCTGCGGCAGCGCCCACCTGGCCCTCAATGCCGCCGCCGGCTTACTGGCGCGCGAGACCATCGATCCGGGGGAGATCGACCGGATTGCCGTGCTGGTCGACTTCGACCCGCCCCGGTCCCTGATCCACTCCTCGCCCAAGCAGGGCCTGGAGGGCAAATTCAGCATGAACTACTGCATGGCGGCGGCGTTCCTGGACCAGAAGATAGGGCTGGGGACCTTCACCGACGAGCAGGTGATGCGGCCGGAGGCCCAGTCACTGATTCCCAAGGTGGAGATGGTCCGCATTCCCGGCTATGAAGGCCGGCCGAGCTGGATAGAGGCTTACAACGTCGTGGAGGTCCACCTGCGGGACGGACGAGTGTTGCAGGAGAGGATGGACCGCCCCAACGAGGGCGCGCTACGGGGCACCACCCTGGACGACATCCGGAACAAATTCCGGGACTGTGCCTCCCTGGCTCTCACCCCGGCGGCCACCGAAGAGGCAATTGGGTTGCTGGACACCCTGGAAGGGGTGGAGAACACCGGCACCCTGGCCGGCGTGCTGCGGGGCGACGGCTAACACCTCCCCTCGACAAAGGGCATTGCCGGCTCATCGACAAACCCAGGGCGAACGGATGAGCCTAACGGCTATCTCCGAAATCGGGCAATGGGAGGGCGCCCACCGGCGAAGAAAGGCGAGGACTGCGGTTTCCTTCTCTCCAGGTGAGAATGCCCCGCCGGCAGCTTTGGATCATTTGGGACGCATCTGTTGACAGTTAGGTTGCATCCCATTATTATTTGGAAAACATTCAAGAAAAGTTTCAGCCAACCGGGCGTGGACAGCGAGCCGGTCCGACCTCTATCCGGAATATCACTCTATACAAAGGGGGCAAGGAAGTGGCTGACCAAAAGATTGGTTTGATGGCCCATTTGATGCGCCGCGCCGGCTTTGGCGCGCCCCGCGAGGAACTCGAAACCCGAGCCGCGAAAGGGTACGAGGCGACGGTTGAGGAGCTGCTGCACCCCGAGGCGCAGGAGCCCCTGGATAGGTTCGAGATGATCCGGTACCACCCGTGGATCTTCCGGCCCGGTACCCTGCCCGGCATGGGCGCCGCCGAGTGGATGCACGACATGATCACCACCAAACGGCCCCTGGAAGAGAAGATGGCGCTGTTCTGGCATGGGGTGTTCGCCGCCGGGGTTTCCAAGGTGGACCACTACGACGAGCTGATGGACCAGCTCTTCATGTTTCGCAAGAAGGGCATGGGGGATTACCGGGAGCTGCTGATGGCGCTATCCAAGGACCCGGCCATGATCTACTGGCTGGACAACTGCGAGAACCACGCGGTTGCGGTCAACGAGAACTGGGGCCGGGAGCTGCTGGAGCTGTTCAGCATGGGCGTAGGCAACTACACCGAGGTGGACGTAAGAGAGTGCTCCCGGGCCTTCACCGGGTGGACCATTATCCCCAAGCTGCCCCGGTTCCCCATCGGCCGGTACGACTGGGAATTTGAGTACCGCGAAGAAGACCACGACGACGGCGAAAAAACCTTCTTGGGCGAGACCGGCCGGCTCAACGGTGAAGACATCATCCGGATTGTCTGTGATCAGCCGGCAACCTCCCGGTTCGTGGCCCGGCATCTGTACAACTACTTCGTCGCCGACGAGGCCCAAGTGCCCGCCTGGTCGGTCACCCCGCCGCGGGACCCGGAGGCCATCGACCTCCTGTCCAAGACCCTGGTCGAGTCCGGCTACGACATTCGCTCGATGCTGCGGGTGCTGTTCAACTCGGACTTCTTCAAGAACGCCCGGTTCGCCAAGATAAAGAGCCCGGCCGAGGTGGTCGTAGGCACTTTGCGCTTGGTAGGCGGCGCCGAATTTCCCGCTCCGGGTATCGGTGAGTTGTCCCGGCAACCCGGCTACATGGGGCAGGAACTGCTGAATCCCCCCAGTGTTGAGGGCTGGCATACCGGCGCCGAGTGGATCAACAGCGGCTCCCTGGCGCGGCGAATCAATTTCACCGCCGACCTGGTGGGCGACGTGACCCGTCCCGGCATCCAGTCTCTCATCACCCGGCTGAAGGCCCGGGGCGATCTGACCGCCGAGCAGTTGGTGGACGGCTGCCTGGACCTGATGGGGCCCCTCGAGGTCACTCCGGAGAGCCGCCAGGAGCTGGTGGGCTTCGCCGGCGAAGACGGCCAGTTCCGCTGGGATACGGAAGAGGCCACCCAATCTTCTACCCGCAGAACCAGTGAGCTGTTGCAGCTCATCGTGGCGCTGCGGGAATATCAATACGCATAGGACGCATAGGGTTCGTGAAAAAGTTTGACTCTCGGCCGAGGCCGAGAGTCAAACCCAAAATCGGCCGCTTGGGCGAGTCCGAGCCCAACCTATTCACCGGCTCATGAATTTCGAAAAGGAGTAAGGAGATGACCAGCACTAAGAAAGACCCGGTCCTGGTGGTTCTCCAGCTAACCGGCGGAAACGACTACCTGAACACGGTTATCCCCTACGCCAACCCTCTGTACCGCGACAACCGTCCCGCGGTTGGGGTTCCTGAAGACCGGATACTTCCGCTGGACGACCACGTGGGTTTCCATCCCGAGATGGCGCCCATCAAAACCCTGTATGATAGGGGCGACGTCGCCATCATTCACGGCGTGGGCTACGCCAATTCCCCCCGGTCTCATTTCCGGTCCATGGACATCTGGCACACGTGCGAGCCGAACAAGCTGGGCACCGAGGGGTGGCTGGGACGAGCCGCCCGGGAGATCGACCCCAACAAGGAAAACGTCCTGACCGTCGTCAGCTTCGGTTCCACTCTCTTCCGGTCGCTGGTGCTGCCGGGGGTTCCGGTGGCCTGCGTGGACGACTTGGATACCTACGGGCTGTTGACGGGCATCTCCGAGGAGCGGCAGCGGGCCCGTATCCTGGACCGGTTCGCCCGCATGTATTCCCCCGCTATCGGGAGCGGCGCGGTGATGGACTACCTGGGCCAGACCGGGCTGGACACACTGAAAGGCGCCGATATCTTGAAGGAAGCCCCCAAGATTTACTCCTCCACCGTCGAGTATCCCAACACCGCCATCGCCAAGAAGCTCAAGGGCATCGCCCAGATTCACCTGGCCGGCTTTGGCACCCGCGTCCTGTACTGCGACCACGGCACCTTCGACAGCCACTCCAACCAGGTAGGCATGCTCGACAAGCTGTGGAAAGACGTCTCGGCGGGCGTCGAGTGCTTCTTCGATGACCTGCGGGAGCATGACGCCGCCGACAACGTGATCATGTTCCTCTTCAGCGAGTTCGGGCGCCGGACCCACGACAACGGCTCCGGCACCGACCACGGCGCCGCCGGGGCTGCCTTCGTTATCGGCGACCGGGTGAAGGGCGGCCTATACAGCGAGTACCCCTCCCTGAAAGCGGCGGACTTGGAGCAAGGCGACGTGGTCCCCAACGTGGACTTCCGGGGGCTGTACACCACCATCCTGGAGGACTGGCTGCACCTGGACGCCAAACCCCTGGTGGAAGGTGCATTCGAGAAGATCAGCTTCCTTAATTAACGACAACTAACGACAAACTCACGGGGTGACAGAGATGCTTACGCAGGTAGTAGCCGGGCGAATCTACGATTACAGCCATTGTGTGGGACGGAGTGCCGCGGGAGGAGGGATGGGGTTCACCAACCCCCAATCGGCGGCCCTGGGCGCGGACGGCGTCATGTACGTGATCAACCGGGGAAGTGAGAGCATCAGCAGTGTTGGCTGGAACCATACGGGAGTCGGGGCCCGGGTGAGCATGTTTACCGCCGGCGCCGGCGCCGGCGATGAAGAGTACCTGGGGGAATTCAGCAACTATGGCGACGGGGACGGTGAGTTCATCTGGGGATCGGGGATCGCCGCCGACGGCCGGGGAAACGTCTATATTACCGACGAGTGGCTCGACCGGGTCACCATCTTCGATAAGGACGGGGGCTTTCTATCCAACTGGAACGTGCTGGATGGCGCCGACAACGAGCCCTACGGAGCCTCCGGCCTCGCCATGGACTCCGACGAAAACCTATACGTTGTCGGCGGCCGCAGGCATCAGGTCCGCAAATTCACCAAGGACGGACGGCCGCTTGCCAGTTGGGGCAGCTACGGCGCCGGGGACGGCCAGTTCGACTCCCCCTGGGGCATCACCGTGGACCACCAGGGGTGCGTGTACGTGGCCGACCACCGGAACCACCGGGCCCAGAAATTCTCGGCGGGCGGGAAGTGGATCGCCCAGTTCGGCGGCGCCACCGGTTCCGGGAAGCTCTACTACCCCACCGGCGTCGCGGTCGACCCGGAAGGGGACGTGTACGTCAGCGACTGGAGCAACAACGGCATGGAGCCGGGCCGGGTGCACATCTTCGACCCGGACGGACGGTTCATCACCAGCCTTATCGGAGACGCCCAGGAGCTATCCAAGTGGGCCATGATGACGGTGGAAGCAAACGTGGACTTGATCAAGGCCCGCCGCCGGGTGCGCTCCACCGAGCCGGAGTGGCGGTTCTCCGTGCCCGCGGGAGTCTTCTTTGATAAAGGCAATGGCCGTCTCATCGTGATGGATACCCAACGCGGCCGGCTGCAAATCTATAACAAGCTGAAGGAGTACTTGGAGCCCCAGTTCAACCTGTAATCAACCGCCGAGCGCGGCGAAAACTCCGCATCCGATGAGCCTGAACTAGATCCCCCTTGGCGCCCCTTCCCGAACGGGGCCGGGGGGATTTTCATGCACCCCCACGACGGTTTTCGGCCAATCACTTGCCGGCCTGGGTCCTCTGTCGTGGATAGGGGAGCGCCCACCGGAATCCCGTTTGAGGGCCAAAGTGGAAAGGCGTATGATGGCAGCGGCGCAGGCCGGTCCTATCCGGCCATCGTAATCCCCGCGAACCGGGACAAGCCGTCCTCCGACGGTCTCAGCGCCGTCAGCCAGCGTGAGACCGGCCAATCACAGTCACGAGGTCCAGAGCTATGATTATCGACTTCAGCCTCAGGCCGCCCTACAAGTCCTTGACCAACCTGGAGCAGTATCAAAAGAAGCCCGAGGACAACTTCGCGCCCCGGATCGGCATGACCGTGTCCCCGGCGGCGGTGCAGTTCTCCATGGGCTTGCTCCTGAAGGAGATGGATGATGCCGGGATCGTGCACGGAGTGTGCCACGGCCGGCCCAGCGTCGGCACCAAGAACGAGGACCTGACCGGGGTGATGCAAGAGTACGCGGGCAAGTTCACCGCGTTTGCGGGAGTCCAATTCACGAACTTGAGTCAGGCCCTGGCGGAGACCAAGCACTGTCTGGACGACCTGGGATTGATCGGCATAGCGGTGGAACCGAGCATGGGGGTACCGCCCCTGTACCCCGACGACCCCAAGCTTTACCCGATCTACGAGCTATGCCGGGAGCGGGGAGCCCTGGTGTTGTTTACCCTCAGCGCTCTGGTGGGTTCGGATATCTCGTACTCCAATCCGGTCCATCTGGACCGTGTCGCGGCCGATTTTCCCACCGTGAATCTGGTCGTCCGCCATGCATGCTGGCCCTGGGTTATGGAATGCTTGGGAGTTGCCCTCCGGCGCCCGAACGTCTACCTCGTCCCGGACGCCTACGGCGTGAGCATGCCCGGATACCAGCATTGGGTTGAGGCGGCCAACACCTATCTGGCCGACCGCCTGCTATTCGGCACCGCCTTTCCCATCGTCCCGCTCAAGCCGATGGTGGACGCCTTCCGCAAGCTCCCTTTGCGCGACGAGGTCCGGGAGAAAGTGGAATACCGCAATGCAGCCCGCCTTTTGAAACTGCCCGGCTAGCCGCCCGGCAGGGATACCCTCTGGCCCGTCCGGGCAATCCGTGGCGCCATGGATGATCGCGTTGAAGGGTACAGGCACGTAGATAGCTTTGCATCGGCAACACCGGGCGACACTCCCTTACCAAACCAGCGTCCCAGCAAAGGCCGGAATCCAGCCCCACCACCGTCATTCCGGCGAAGGCCGGAATCCACCCCTACTCTCGTCATCCCAGCGGAGACCGGGAGCCACCCCTACCATCGTCTTTCCGGCGAAGGCCGGAACCCAGAGAAGCCTCGCCAGGATGACGGGACGGTTATCGAGCCATTTCTTGTCCGGATCATAGTGATGACCGACCGGGGGCCAAGCCACTAGCGAGGTGCCGGTCTATGAACCGGCGCTTTCCCGTTGTTTCCAGCGCCTGTCCCTGGGCCTCTCGCCCCGGCCACCTCCGGCACGACGTTGGATCAACATGGCCGGCACCCCTGGCCGCTACCCCGGTTTTCAACCCCAGTATGCCCATGTATGATGGAAGGACGCTGGAAACTCCATGCTCGGAGGAAACCGGGCGAGACAATGCCGGATTCGCAATAGATTCAAGCCACCGGGAGGCAGTATTGGAAGAGTCGCGCCGTTTCACCTATGACAGCCTGTTTGCCAAGAACACCACGGTGACCCCCGCCGCCGCTCCGCGTCGGGCCAAGTACGACTTCGCGGTGGCCTATCCCGACCCCGACACGTTGCCTTTGGAGGGGTTGGCCGACGCCCTCAAGGTAGCACTCGACCGGGAGGGAAGGGACCTGGCCTACTATCCCGCGGCCGCCGGGCTGTTGTCCCTCCGCCAGCTGGTGGCCGAGAAGCTGACCCGCGACCGCAACATGACGGTGAGCCCAGGCGACGTGGTCCTGACCGCCGGCTCCGGCGAGGCCATCGCGATGCTCATACAGACTTTGACCGATCCGGGAGACGTGGTGCTCGCCGAGGAGTTTGTCTACCTGGGCAGCCTGCGCCAGCTCCGGCGCTATGGCGCGGACGTGGTGAGCCTCAAGTGCGACAACCAGGGCATCGTACCCGAGGAGCTGGAGGCGACCCTGAAGCGGCTTTCGGGTGAGGGCAAGAAACCCAAGTACCTCTACACCATACCCGCTTTCCAGAACCCCTTGGGCTGGACTCTGCCCCTGGAACGGCGACACCGGATTCTGGACATCACCAGGGAATACGGGGTCCCGATTTTCGAGGACGATTGCTACGTGGACCTGCGCTTCGAAGGGGAGGACGTGACCTCATTCCACTCGCTGGACGAGACGGGCCGGGTGATGTACGTCGGCTCCTTTTCCAAGCTGGTCGCGCCGGGCATGCGGATGGGCTACCTGGTCGCCCCCGAGGCGGTGGTGCAACGGGCCATCGGCTTCAAAGCCGGCGGGGGGGTCAACGAGTTTGCGGCGCTGGCCCTGGAGGAGTACCTTAAGCACGACATGTACCAGCACATCGACGAGCAGAACCGGTCGCTAAGGGTGAAACGGGACGCGATGCTGGCCTCCCTGGGCGAGAATTTTGGCAGCGCCGCCACCTGGAGCAAACCCGAGGGCGGGCTGTACATATGGGTGGAGTTCCCCGAGGGCGCCGACCTGGCCGCGATCCAGGAGCAGGTTTTCAACGAAGGGGTCAGCTACTACAACGGTAGCCAATTCTCGCCGGAAGGCCGGGGGGCCAACTGCATCCGGCTGTGCTTCGGCCACCCCTCGGCCCAGACGATCTCCGACGGCGTGGCCGAACTGGCCCGCATCCTGGAGCGCCACGGAGTGCTACGGGGATAGCCGGCTCGATGTGGGAGCTTCTTGAGTATCCCAAGCGCCAGGTTGCCGATGGCGTCCGCGGGTCCCCGTGATCATGCTGGGGCCAAGGACACGGCGGAAAGCCGCGTTATGTTGATTCAACGAAGGTGTCGATGAAACATCGACAGTCCCTCGTGGCTAAAAAGGTGGGGCGGGGACACTGGGGTCCCAGCGATGCGATCATCGTATTTGATCGTTCTCCTAGTGGCGTTGGCGGCCTTATTGGGATCCTGCGGGATGATGTCGAACCGGGGAATGATGGCGCCCGTGGCGCCGCGTCCCGCGGTAACCCCCGCACCCACGTCGACCCCGGGCGGTCAGGCTGTTGTGAGCTTCAGCAGGGACGTACGCCCTATCTTGACGAGGAACTGTGTTCGATGCCACGGCGGCCAGATGGGTCTTTACCTAGACTCCTACGACTCATTGATGGCGGGGAGCACTGCCAACCAGGTAGTCGTGCCGGGCGACCCGGCAAAAAGCATCCTGGTCCAGCGGCTCACCGGGGAGCTTCAGCCGCGGATGCCTCTGGCCGGTTCGCCCCTCCCGGACCAGGATATTGCCCTGCTCGTGGAGTGGATTCGGGAGGGGGCGCCCAACAACTGAGGCGCGGCGGTCCTTTTAGACGGAATCGCGCAATGCTGCCGGTGGCCAACTGCATCCGGTGGTGCGCTGGCCACCCCTCAGCCCAGCCTGCGGCGCAGGGCGGCTAGCAGGCAGGCCGGCTGGCGAACTCCGGGTCCACCTTGCGAGGAATGAACTTGCCGCTGCCCAGGCTGGACTTGAGTTCGCCGTTCTCCACCACCACCTTGCCCCGCAGAATCGTCAGCACCGGCCAGCCCGCGACGTCAAACCCTTCCCAGATACTGTAGTCCGTGATGTGGAAGTCAGACATGGCCAGCGGCCTCTTGAAGCCGGGGTCGATGAACACGATGTCGGCATCGCTGCCCGGTGCGATGACACCCTTGCGCGGGTAGAGCCCCATGATCTTGGCGGCGTTGGCCGAGGTCACGTCTACGAACCGCTGCAGGGACATCCCCCGTTTGGAGACCCCTTCGCTGTAGGTGATCCCGAGCCGGGTTTCAGCGCCGTTGTGCCCCCCGGTTACGTTGGATACCAGCTTGCCGGCGACCTTGACCTTCCAAGAGGTGCAGTATTCGTCGGTGGCCATGGTGCTCAGGCCGCCCCGAACAATGCCGTCCCAGAGCGCCCTCCGGTCTTCCTCCGACTTGAGCGAGGGATAGGTGTGGTACTTCATCCCGTACTCCTCTTTGTAGTCGTCGGAGTTGAAGCAGCAGTAATTGTGGAGGGTCTCACCGTAGACCGGCATCCCCTTGGCCCGGGCCTCCTGTATCGCTTCCAGCCCCTGCTTGGCGCTCACGTGGACGAAGTACACCGGCGATCCGGTCCACTCGGAGACCCGCAACACCCGCCGGATGGACACGTCCTCGGACTCGTTGCTGTGCACCAAGTGCATGTTCCACCACTCGGTTCGCTCCTCTTGGGCCAGCTTCTCGTACATGTGCTGGACCATGTCGTCGTCCTCCGAGTGGACCATCAGCATGGCCCCCAGGCGCTGCACCCGCTCCATGAGGTCGTGCAGGTGGCCCATGCGGACCATGCGCGGCTCGCCTGAGCTGGAGGCCGGGCGGACGTTGGTGGTGAAGATCTTAAACGTGGAGAATCCGTCTTCAACAGCCTCACCCAGTTGGCCAAACATGTTGTCCGAAAGCGCGCCGCACAGCATTAAGTGGTGGGCGTAGTCGGAGTAGGATTTCCCTTTCCAGACGGACGTTCGCTCCTGGATTGCCTGGTTGACATCGGTGCCGGGAAATTGGATGGCAAAGTCCAGAAGGGTGGTGGTGCCGCCGAAGAGCGCGGCCCGGCTCACCTGCTCCGGTGGAGCGGTTTTCAGGTCTCCCTGCCCCATTATCGGCGCGGCGATGTGGGCATGCGGCTCGATTCCACCGGGCACGACAACCTTGCCGGAGGCGTCAATAATCCGGACCGCATCTTCGGTCAGGGTCCCCGGGGCGGCGACGGCGACGATCTTCTCACCCTGGACCGCCACGTCCCATTCGCCCACTCCCCATGGGGCTACCACCTGACCGCCGCGAATGATCAAATCTAGCATCTTGCCACCTCCATTCGAGCCTAGTTGCCAACTGCCACCGGAGTTTAGCACAAAGCCCTCAGGCTCGCACGAAACCGCATCAGATGTTGCTCCAAGCCGCTGGAACCCGAACCCGGAACGGCCCGCCACGCCGCTACGAGTCTACGGCGGAGCGGGAGAGCGAATCTCCTCGGGCAACGCTTCCTCCCAGTCGGGAAGCAAGGGACGGGTGGTGGCAGGCAGCAGTAGGATGGATAGTACGCCAATCAAGCTCATCGTGAAAGAAAGAGCTATGGTGGCAGTGAAGTCGCCGGTCAGGTCTCGCAGCTGCCCCCCGGCCAAGGACCCTGCCGCCATGCCGACGCCCGATCCCATCATCTGCCAGCCGAAGGTGGCGCCGATGGGGGCGCCGCCGTAGTACTGGCGGTTGATTATGGGGAAAGCGCTCATCTCGCCGCCAAATCCGATACCGAACATGGTGGCGAAAACGTAGAACATCCAGGGCTCGTTGGCGAAGAAGAGCATAAGTACCGGGGCGGTCTGGAGGAAGAAACTCGTCCCCATGGCCCATTTGCTTCCCACGCGGTCGGCGACGACGGGGACCACGAACCGGGTGATAGAACTGGACACCGTGAGGGCGACGAAAGTCCCGGCCGCTGCGGCCTCGGTTACGCCCTTGGCTTCGGCCATGGCCACCAAGTAGACGATTATGATGGAGTGGCCGGCGCATCCCCAGAAGTGGATGCCGATCAGGTTCCAGAAGGTGGTGGTACGCTGGACCTGATGGAGAAATGCCTTGCTTCTGGCTCGGGCCACCTCACCTCTTTGCAGCCTCCGTATGAGTTCCTCCGACGAGGCGCCCAGGGGACGAAGCCCCAGGTCGGCCGGCTCATTGTGGAACAGCGTTATCAGCAGGAGAAGGGCGGCCCCCCCAGCCAGCCCGGGGAGCCAGAAAGCCGCCCTGATGCCGTCAACTCCCCCTCCGAACCAGTTGAGGATGAAAAGCATAATGGGGACAGCTACCAGAGGCCCCAAGCCCTGAGAGGCCTGCAAAATGCCGATGCCAACACCCAGGTGCTTCCTGAACCAGAGGGTAACCGCCGCGGTCAGAGGTACTTGGAATATTCCCATGGCGGAGCTGAGCAGGACCCCAAAGAAGAGGTAGAACTGCCACAAATGGGACATAGTGCCAGTTAGCACCATGCCAGCAATGAACAGGAGGGCTCCCACCACCATGGTGACCCGGACGCCGTAGCGGTCGCCCATCCCGCCGGCCAGAGGGCCGAAAAGCCCGGAGACGATCCACTGGATGGAGAACCCCAGTCCCACGGCGCCGTAGCTCCAACCAAAGGATTCCACGAGCCGCGGGATCAACACACTGGAGGATGTCCTGAAAGAAGAGCTGGTCAGCCGCATCAAGGCCGCCAGCCCCACCACCACCCAGGCGTAATGAATCTTCTGGCCGGCAAAGGTCAGGTTGGCCGGATCCAGGCGGAATTTCACCATCGTAGGCCAGCTAATCGCCGCGGGCCGTGGAGTCCAGACAAGGAGCCAGGGAGGCTGGAGGTCTCATCACGGTTGGCCGAATGTTCCGGAGTCACGACGACAGAGAGCCCGTCCCCTCTCGGTTGGAGTGGTATGGTGAACTCGCGGCAATATTCACATGTAAACTCTTGACAACAAGCGGCGTGCCTGTATAATAAAAGGTTACGGGTATATGCCACAAGCCACGACTTCTGTCATCCCTCTAGCCGACCTCGACTTAAGTAATTCCTCTTTCGAGCCGTTGCTCCGGTCACCCCGACCGATTTATTCACTCGCCCTGAGGAGAATGGGAAATGGGTTTGCCCCCTGCGCCGGATAGACATGCTTTGCAACTTCCTGATATTAAGTCTTACGCCCGAATCCCGCAAGTATTAGATGTCCCCAACCTCATCCAGGGCCAGATCCAGTCTTGGGACTGGTTCAAGACCGATGCGCTCCGCGAAGTCTACGTGGAAATCTCTCCCATTGAAGACTACACCGGAAAGAAGTACGAACTTCATTTCCAGGAACACTGCTTCCGGACACCCAAATACACTCCTCAAGAGAGCAAAGAACGGGAAATCACCTTCTCCCAGCCCCTCTACGTCAAAACCCGTCTAGTGATGAAAGACACCGGGGAGATCAAGGAACAGGAGATATTCATGGGTGATATACCCATGATGACTCCCAATGGCACCTTCATTATAAACGGCGCCGAGCGCGTGGTGGTCAGCCAGCTGGTGCGTTCCCCCGGCATCTACTTCGTGTACGAGAAGAACCTGGCGAGCGACCGGAGCCTTTGCTTCGCCAAGCTGATCCCCTCCCGGGGCGCCTGGTTGGAATTCGAAACCAGCTCCAAGGATGTGCTCTCGGTCAAGGTAGACCGCAAACGCAAGGTGTCGGCCACTACCTTCCTCCGGGCGCTGGGAGTGGCCACAGACGAAGAATTGCTCGAACTGTTCGAGGAGGTGGACACCGACGAAAACCACCGGTACATTCAGTCCACCCTGGACCGGGACCCTGCCTCTGAAGTCAAGGATATGAACTTCCGGGAAGACGACCTACGCTCCCTCTGGGAGTGGCTCCGTCCCGATTTCGAGTTCGTCAGCGAACAGGCCAAGCGCATCGCCGCCGCCCAGATCGAGTTCTACCGGCGTCTGCGGCCGGGCGAGCCTCCCAGCCTGGAAAACTCTCGAAACCTGATCCGGAACCTGTTCTTCAGCGCCCGGCGCTACGACCTGGGCCGGGTGGGCCGCTACAAGCTGAACCGCAGGCTGGCCCAGACCAGCAACTCCTCGCTGATGACCCTGAGCCTGGACGACGTGGTGGCCGTAATTCGCACCATGATCCTGGTTAACCAGGGACAGGGACGCCCCGACGACATCGACCACCTGGGCAACCGCCGGGTTAGGGCCGTGGGCGAGTTGGTGCAAAACCAGGTGCGCGTCGGCCTGCTGCGCATGGAGCGGATGGTCAAGGAGAAGATGACCCTGGTGGACCCGGAAACCGCCGCCCCCCAGGGTCTGGTCAACATTCGGCCGGTGGTAGCGGCGGTCAGGGAGTTCTTCGGGGGCTCCCAGTTGTCCCAATTCATGGACCAGACCAACCCCCTGGCCGAGTTGACCCACAAGCGCCGCCTGTCGGCCCTGGGCCCCGGTGGCCTATCCAGGGAACGGGCCGGGTTCGACGTGCGGGACGTCCACTTCTCCCACTACGGGCGGATTTGCCCCATTGAGACGCCGGAAGGCCCCAACATCGGCCTGCTCAGCTCTCTGGCATCCTACGCCCGGATCAACGCCTACGGCTTCATCGAGTCCCCGTATCGCCGGGTATTGAAGAGCCTGCCCAGCGACGCCCCGGAGATGGACGGGCGCATCGCCGGCGCTGACGTGGTGGATGAATCCGGCCAGCTTATCGTCGCCAAGGGAAGGCTCATCAACGGTAAGAAGCTCGCCGCAGTGCGCGAGCTGCCTCAGGGCACGTCGGTGCCCGTCCGGCCTTTCGTGGCCTCCGGTGAGGACGAAGTCATCTACCTATCGGCAGACCAAGAGGAGACCTTCCGGGTGGCCCAGGCCAACTCCCTGTTGGACCGCCGGAACCAGTTCATTGAAGACCGGGTGGAAGTCCGGGTCGGTGAGACCTATACCGAGGACACGCCGGACTCCGTAGACCTGATGGACGTCTCCCCGATGCAAATCATGAGCGTGTCGGCAGCCCTCATCCCGTTCCTGGAGCATGACGACGCCAACCGCGCCCTCATGGGATCCAACATGCAGCGCCAGGCGGTGCCGCTACTCCGGCCCCAGGCGCCGGTGGTGGGCACCGGGATCGAGAGCCGGGTGGCCCGGGACAGCGGCCAGGTGGTGCTCTCCCTGACGTCCGGCACGGTGACGGCGGTAACCGGCCGCGAGATCGTGGTCATGGACCGAGAGGGGGAAGCGCACAATCACCCTCTGATTAAATTTGCCCGCACCAACCAGGGGACCTGCTTCGACCAGCGGGCAATCGTGGCCAAGGGCGACACCGTGGACAGGGGGGACGTTCTGGCCGACAGCTCTTCCACCGACCACGGGGATTTGGCCCTGGGCCAGAACGTGGTGGTCGCCTTCATGTCTTGGGAGGGCTACAACTACGAGGACGCCATCATCGTCAGCGAGAGGCTGGTCAAGGACGACTACTTCACCTCGACCCACATCGAGAAACACGAGATGGAAGCCCGGGAAACCAAGCTGGGTCCCGAGGAGATCACCAGGGACATCCCGAACGTGGGTGAGGTAAGTCTCCGCGACCTGGACGAGAGGGGCATCATTCGAGTCGGCGCCGATGTCGGTCCCGGGGACATTCTGGTGGGCAAGGTTACCCCCAAGGGTGAAACCGAGCTTACCGCGGAAGAGAAGCTGCTGCGAGCCATCTTCGGAGAAAAGTCCCGCGACGTTAAAGACACCTCCTTGCGGGTGCCTCACGGCGAGCGAGGCAAGGTCATCGACGTTAAGGTGCTGGACCGGGCCAACCGGGACGACCTATCGCCCGGCGTCAACGAAGCAGTACGCGTGTGGATTGCCCAGACCCGGAAGATATCCGTCGGGGACAAGATGGCCGGCCGTCACGGCAACAAGGGTGTCGTCGCCCG